>NZ_VEJQ01000002.1:0-284525 GCF_007680745.1 Pseudomonas sp. DE0010 | reverse complement strand
AACTTGCGCGGGTGGCGTTCGCCCTGATGAGAAATCAGGACGAATATGTCACCAGAAAGGGGAAACTGGCTTGCTGAGAACCATAGAATCTCCCACACGGGGGGGCGCTGGACCCTAGATGCGGTGAAAGGCAGTTGCTCCCGCAATCGCACTACTTCAGCCATCCCACGATCACGGTAGGAGCGGCCTAGTGCCGCGATGGGCTGCGCAGCAGCCCCAGAGATGCTGGCCCTTAGATGCGGTGAAAGACAGTTGCTCCTACCTTGACCGTGTGATGACTGAATTACCGTGCCTGGGGGGCCATGCCGAAGCAACTGCCTTGCACCGCCCCTGGAAGGCTAGCCAATCCCCCATGTGTGCGGCCTCGCCGGTCTGGCGACCCGGAGAGGCCGCTCCTTGTATCTACAATGGGGACCTGCACCCGCAGCTGTAGGCTTTGGCAGGTCGCTGCCGTGAGCCACGATCCCGAGGCCAGCGACTCTCCGTGTCATAGCCCGCTTTCAGGCGAGGGGTTGCTAGACGCGAGTACGCCATTGAGCGCGTGCGCAGCGCTAATGAATCCATGCAGAAAGGACATCAAATAATCTTAAAAAAGGTTATATAAAAATTCTTAAATAGTATTTTTAAGAATAATTCGCCCCCACTACTATTGCCCTCACGCCAGGCGCAAACCCTCATTCAAACCTCTGCCCGGCAATCTCACTCCAAGGAGAACGAGCATGAGTGCATCGCTGCGCAGTATCGACGGTCAGGACGAAGCCACCATCTTGCGTGAGATCCAGAGCGCGCTGCGCGATCTGCGCTTTGGCGCCGTGGAAATCACCGTGCACAACGCCCAGGTGGTTCAGATCGAGCGCAAGGAGAAGTTCCGCCTGCAGCAGCCTGGCAACAAGCCCGGCTGAACACGCCCCACCTTCCAGAACTAAAAAAATGCCATCGGGAGCTTCACCATGTCCATCCGCCGTTATGCGCTTGCCGCTCTGGCCAGTGCTGTTTTTGCCGGTTCCGCCATCGCCAAGGATTACGAACTGCTGAACGTGTCCTACGACCCGACCCGCGAGCTGTACCAGCAATACAACGCCGAGTTCATCAAGCACTGGCAGCAAGCCCATCCGGGCGACAAGGTGAAGATCCAGCAGTCCCATGGCGGCTCGGGCAAACAGGGCCGTGCGGTGATTGACGGTCTGCGCGCCGACGTGGTGACCCTGGCCTTGGCCGGGGACATCGACGAAATCGCCAAGCTCGGCAAGACCCTGCCGGAAAACTGGCAGACTCGCCTGCCGGACGCCAGCACCCCCTACACCTCGACCATCGTATTCCTGGTACGCAAGGGCAACCCCAAGGGCATCAAGGACTGGGGCGACCTGATCAAGAAGGACGTCTCGGTCATTACCCCAAACCCCAAGACTTCCGGGGGCGCGCGCTGGAACTTCCTCGCCGCCTGGGCCTATGGCCTGAAAACCGGCGGTAGCGAGGACAAGGCAAAAGCCTACGTGCAGGAGCTGTTCAAGCACGTGCCAGTACTGGACACCGGCGCCCGTGGATCGACCATCACCTTCGTCAACAACGGTCAGGGCGATGTGCTGCTCGCCTGGGAAAACGAAGCCTTCCTGGCGTTGAAGGAGGACGGTGGGGCTGACAAGTTCGACATCGTCGTGCCATCGCTGTCGATTCTGGCCGAGCCGCCTGTGGCGGTAGTCGACAAGAATGCCGAGAAAAAGGGCAATACCGAAATCGCTACCGAGTACCTGAAACACCTTTACAGCCCGGCTGGGCAGAAGATTGCTGCCGAGAACTTCTACCGCCCGCGTGACGAGAAGGTGGCGGCTGAATTTGGCAAGCAGTTCCCCAAGCTGGACCTGGTGACCATCGACAAGGACTTCGGCGGCTGGAAGAGCGCACAGCCAAAATTCTTCAATGATGGCGGTGTGTTCGACCAGATCTATCAGGCACAGTAAGGACCAAGGAATAACCCGAAATTCGGACGCCTACCACGGCCCGGGATGGTTCCCGGGCCACGTGCATTCAACCAGGGATCTCTATGTCACGTCGCATTTCCCCCGTCATACCCGGCTTCGGGCTGACGCTGGGATACACCTTGGTGTACCTCAGCCTGATTGTGCTGATACCGCTGGCGGCCATGTTCATCCATGCCTCACAGCTGACCTTTGAACAGTTCTGGACCATCATCAGCGCGCCGCGGGTCATCGCTGCGTTGAAGCTGAGTTTTGGCACCGCCCTGTTTGCCGCGATCATCAATGGTGTGATCGGGACGCTGCTGGCCTGGGTGCTGGTGCGCTACACCTTCCCCGGACGCAAGATCATCGACGCGATGATCGATCTGCCCTTCGCCCTTCCAACGGCGGTGGCCGGCATTGCGCTCACCGCGCTGTACGCGCCGGCGGGCTGGGTCGGCCAGTTCGCGACCGACTTGGGCTTCAAGATCGCCTATACCCCTCTGGGCATTACCCTGGCATTGACGTTCGTCACCCTGCCGTTCGTGGTGCGCACGGTGCAGCCAGTGCTGGCAGACATCCCACGCGAGGTCGAAGAAGCCGCTGCCTGCCTGGGCGCCAGACCGCTGCAGGTGTTTCGCCATGTGCTGGCCCCGGCCCTGCTGCCGGCCTGGCTCACCGGCTTTGCCCTGGCGTTCGCCCGTGGGGTGGGTGAATACGGCTCGGTCATTTTCATCGCCGGCAACATGCCGATGAAAACCGAGATCCTGCCCCTGCTGATCATGGTCAAGCTCGACCAGTACGACTACACCGGCGCTACCGCCATCGGCGTGTTGATGCTGGTGGTTTCCTTCATCCTGCTGCTGCTGATCAACTTGTTGCAGCGCCGCATCGAAACCCCTTGAAGGAGGTCGGCATGTCCAGTTCTTCCCTGAATGCAACCGCCGCCGCCAACGCCGCCTGTCGCGGCAGCACCACATCGCGGCGGCTGCTTATCGGCCTTGGCTGGCTGGTGTTTGCACTGTTTCTGCTGTTGCCGCTGGTCATTGTGGTTTCCCAGGCCCTGAAGAATGGGTTCGGCACCTTCTTCGAAGCCATCTTCGAACCCGACGCGTTGTCGGCCCTGAAGCTCACCCTGCTTGCCGTTGCCATTTCGGTGCCGCTGAACCTGGTGTTCGGCGTCAGCGCGGCATGGTGCGTGAGCAAGTACAACTTCCGCGGCAAAAGTATTCTGGTCACCCTGATCGACCTGCCGTTTTCAGTGTCGCCCGTGATCGCCGGCCTGGTCTACGTGCTCATGTTCGGCGCCCAGGGCCTGTTCGGGCCGTGGCTGCAGGATCACGACATCCAGATCGTCTTCGCCCTGCCGGGCATCGTCCTGGCTACCATCTTCGTGACGGTGCCGTTCGTAGTCCGCGAGCTGATTCCGCTGATGCAGGAGCAAGGCACCCAGGAAGAAGAAGCCGCCCGGCTGCTTGGTGCCAATGGCTGGCAGATGTTCTGGCATGTGACGCTGCCCAACATCAAGTGGGGCCTGATCTATGGCGTGGTGTTGTGCACGGCACGGGCGATGGGGGAGTTTGGCGCAGTGTCGGTCGTTTCCGGGCATATTCGCGGTGTGACCAATACCTTGCCGCTGCATGTGGAAATTCTCTACAACGAGTACAACCACGTGGCGGCCTTCAGCGTGGCCAGCCTGTTGCTGATCCTGGCGCTCTTCATCCTGCTGCTCAAGCAGTGGAGCGAGAACCGTATTAACCGTCTGCGCCATAGCGCTGCGGAGGAATGATTCATGTCGATCGAAGTGCGTAACGTCAGCAAGCGTTTCAACAGTTTCCAGGCGCTCGATGGTATCAACCTGGACATCAACAGTGGTGAGCTGGTAGCGCTGCTGGGCCCGTCGGGCTGCGGCAAGACCACACTGCTGCGGATCATCGCCGGCCTGGAGACGCCGGATCAGGGCAACATCGTTTTTCATGGCGAGGACGTCTCCGGGCACGATGTACGCGATCGCAACGTCGGGTTCGTGTTTCAGCACTATGCGCTGTTCAGGCACATGACCGTGTTCGACAACGTCGCCTTCGGCCTGCGCATGAAGCCCAAGGGTGAACGCCCGAGCGAAAGCAGCATTGCCCAGAAGGTGCATGAGCTGCTGAACATGGTGCAGCTCGATTGGCTGTCCGATCGTTATCCGGAGCAGTTGTCCGGCGGTCAGCGCCAGCGTATCGCCCTGGCCCGCGCCCTGGCAGTAGAGCCCAAGGTGTTGCTGCTGGACGAGCCCTTCGGTGCGCTGGACGCCAAGGTGCGCAAAGAGCTGCGCCGCTGGCTGGCCCGCTTGCACGAAGATATCAACCTGACCTCGGTTTTCGTGACCCATGACCAGGAAGAGGCCATGGAAGTGGCTGACCGTATCGTGGTCATGAACAAGGGCGTGATCGAGCAGATTGGCTCGCCGGGCGAAGTGTACGAACAACCCGCCAACGATTTCGTCTACCACTTCCTGGGTGATTCCAACCGCCTGGCCTTGAGCGAGGGTCAGCATGTGCTGTTCCGGCCTCATGAAGTGTCGCTGTCGCGTCACGAAACCGAGGGCCACCATGCCGCCGAAGTCCGGGACATTCGCCCACTGGGGGCCACCACGCGGGTGACTTTGAAAGTCGAGGGCCAAAGTGAGCTGATCGAAGCTGAGGTGGTCAAGGACCACGACAGCCTGACAGGGTTGGCACGGGGCGAGACGTTGTTCTTCCGGCCGAAGGTCTGGCAGAAGCTGCCAGCCATTTAAGGCGATGGGTTTGGGGCGGATAAAGCGGTGTCGCCAGGAAACGTCCGCCGGTTATATGCTTAAAGGTTATAAACAAATTTCTTTTTATTCCTTTAAGTATATATAGGCCGCTTTATACTGGGTTTCCAAGCACGCAAGCTACTGGAGACCCACTTCATGCGTAACGAATCAGTTCGCTACCTGATCATCCCAGGCTGGCAGGGATCGCCGGACAATCATTGGCAAAGCCACTGGCAGCGCACCCTGCCCAACAGCGCACGCGTGGAGCAGCGCGATTGGCTGACACCGCTCTGCCAGGACTGGGTAAAGGCGCTGGATACCGCCATTGCTGCCGAGCCCGACCCGGTGATCCTCATTGCCCATAGCTTGGGCTGCATCACGGTGGCGCATTGGGCCGAACAGGCCGCAGCCGGTCTGCTCGGTCGCGTGCGCGGCGCCTTGTTGGTGGCGCCAGCGGATGTCGAGCGACCAGGGTGCGCGCCGGCGCTGCGCAATTTTTTGCCCATCCCGCACTCGGCGCTTCCCTTTCCAAGCCAGGTGGTCAGCTCGGACAACGATCCCGCTGTCAGCGTCCCGCGCGCTTTGCACATGGCCCAGCAGTGGGGGGCAGAAGCAGGGCTCTTGACCGGCGCCGGTCACATCAACGTGAAATCCGGGCATGAGTGCTGGGAGCAGGGGTTCGCCTACCTGTATCGCCTGCAAGGCCGCATCGAACAACGCGCGCTGCGCCGCGCCTGAACGGCGTCCGTTTCCATCCGTCACACGCCCAGCCGCCGCAGGCCAGGGGCGGGAGCTCGTCATGACGTATCAGAACCCCTTCGGCCAGCCGTTGCTGACATTCCCCGAACTCGACAAGAGCCCGCTGAGCATTCGCGCCAAGGCGCTGGTCTTCATCGATCCGCGTTCCCAGCGATTGCGCACGGAGCTGGAGCATTTGGCGCCGCTGCCGCTGCCAGTGCTGATCCGCGGTGAAACCGGCACCGGCAAGGAGTTGCTGGCCCGCCAGATTCACCGCGCCAGCGACCGCCCCGGCCTGTTCGTGTCCGTCAATTGCGCCGCCATCAGCCCAACTTATGCCGATGCAGAGCTGTTCGGCTATAGCGCCGGTAGCCATGGCGGCACCGCCAGCAGCCGCGCTGGCTGGTTCGGATCGGCCAACGGCGGCACGCTTTATCTGGACGAAATCGCCGATTTGCCATCGGCCATTCAGGCCAAGCTGCTGGCGGCACTGGAAAACCGCGAAGTCACCCGCGTAGGCGCACATCAGGCGCAGCCGGTGGATGTGCGGCTGGTGGCAGCCACGAGCATTGACCTAGGGCGGGTGGTGAAGGCAGGGCGCTTCAGCGAGCGGTTGTATCAATACTTGCGCGAGGGCGCCCTTGAACTGCCGCCGCTGCGCGAGCGCCCGGGGGACATCCTGGCATTGGCGGAATACTTCGTTGGCATCTACAGCGGGCGTTTGCAGCGGCCCGTGCCGTTGATAAGCGAGGCTGCACAGCGCCTGCTCGAGCACCACCCTTGGACCGGCAATACCCGCGAGCTGGAAAACGTCATCCACTTCGCCTTGCTGGTCAATGACGGGCCTGAACTCCTGCCTGAAGACCTGGACCTGCCCAATACTCCACAGTAGAGGCGCTCATAAGCAAACGCGCTGGTGGCATTTTGCTTTTGGAATAAGCAGCGAAATAAAAGATATTGTTCCGGCATAAAAATTATCGGTATTGTCCGCTCCACGCCTAGGACCGCAGTGCCTCGGCCACCCCGTTCGCCATCGTCGATGGCTCAGATGCAGAACAAGGATCACCATGAAGAAGACCCTGCTGACCACCGCCCTGGCTGCTGCCCTGTCCTTCGCTGGGCTGGCCGGCGCCGCCGAGAAACTGGTGGTTGCCGCAACGCCCATCCCGCACGCCGAGATCCTCGAGCTGATCAAGCCGACCCTGGCCAAGGAAGGTGTCGATCTGCAGATCAAAGTGTTCACCGACTACGTGCAACCCAACGTGCAGGTTGACCAGAAGCGTCTGGATGCCAACTACTTCCAGACCCTCCCGTACCTGCAGAGCTTCAACGAGGGCAAGGGCACCCATCTGGAGACCGTGGTCGGCGTCCACGTCGAGCCCTTCGGTGGCTACTCGAAAAAGGTCAAGAGCCTGGATGAGCTCAAGGAAGGCGCGACCGTCGCCATCCCTAACGAGGGCAGCAACAGCGGGCGTGCTCTGCTGCTGTTGCAGAAGGCAGGGCTGATTACCCTGAAGGATCCGAAAAATGCCCTGGCCACGCCGAAGGACATCGCCGAGAACCCCAAGAAGCTGAAGTTCCGCGAGCTGGAATCGGCCATGTTGCCCCGCGTGCTGGATCAGGTCGACCTGGACATGATCAACACCAACTATGCGCTGGAAGCGGGCCTGAACCCTGCCAAGGACGCTCTGGTCATCGAAGGCAGCGACTCGCCTTACGTCAACTTCCTCGTCGCACGTCCTGACAATAAGGACAGCGATGCCATCCAGAAGCTGGCCAAGGCGCTGACCAGCCCAGAGGTCAAGGCATTCATCGCCAAGAAGTATCAGGGTGCCGTGCTGCCTGCATTCTGACCTGCGCACCGCTGCCCAAACGCCGACGCCTTGTGTGTCGGCGTTTTCGTTTCAGGTACACCCCGAGACAATGCTGCCTGCGGCTGAGAGATTGAGCCCTGTGTGTGGTCCGATGATCAGCCTATCCCCGCTACGCGCATAGTTCTGATGAGGAGTTGCCATGTCCCTGAGCGAAAAACAGAAGATGCTCGCAGGCGAGCTCTACCTCGCCACCTGCCCGGAATTACAAGCCGAACAGGCCGCCAACAAACGGTGGATGCACCGCTATAACAACAGCGTCGAGCTGACGGCCGAGGCGCGGCATGCGTTGCTGGCCGAGCACTTTGGCCATGCAGGCGAAGGCGTCACGTTGCGTGCGCCTTTCTATTGCGACTACGGCTACAACATCCATGTGGGCCGCAATACCTTCATGAACTTCAATTGCGTGATCCTGGACGTGCTGCCTGTGCAGATCGGCGAGGACTGCCAGATCGGCCCGAACGTGCAGATCTACACGGCCGATCACCCGCTCGATCCACAGGTGCGGCGTACGGGCCTGGAAAGCGGGCGACCGGTCAGCATCGGCAATAACGTGTGGATCGGGGGCGGGGCCATCATCCTGCCGGGGGTGCGTATCGGTGATGACGCCGTGGTTGGCGCGGGCAGTGTCGTCACCCGCGATGTGCCACCTGGCGCGACGGTGGTGGGCAACCCGGCCCGCATACGTCAACCTGCCCAAGGGCAATAACAGCCGACTGCCAGGGTGTTGGAGGCGCTGACTGGGCGGCCTTCGAGTAGCGCGTTGAGTATCGGCTCGATGAAACTGTTGGCGGCGTTGCACACCGCACCTTCGCTGTAGGGGCCGAAATACGCCAGCTGCCCCTGGCGATCCCAGATGGCTACCGCAGGTGAGGCGGGCAGGTGCTCGCTGCCCGGTAGGTTGCCCAGTGGCTTGAGCCCGGCGAGGTCATCGGGCAGGTAGCCGCGCGTTCCGCGTTTTTGCAGGACGTGGAAGGTGACACCCCGGTCCTTGAAGCGCTGCATCAGGTCAGCCAGGTGCTGCTGGTTGCCGACGTTGCACGGGCAGGCCGGGTCCCAGAAGTGCACGACCCGAACCGGCCCAGGGCCGGCCAGTTCGCGGGGTAGCTGTAACCGGGCACCGTCGAAGAATGTCGCCTGGTTGTCGAACGGTCGCACATAGCGAGCCTGGAAGGTTGTGTAGGCCTGCCAGATGAAGACCGCTCCGGCCACCAGGCCGAGCAGGGTGCCCAATAGTTTGAGGGTTGGCAGGTTCATGAAGGGCCGATGGCAGCTCCCGTAGGCAGTTCGAAGGTGGTGGCTGATGCGGCCAGCTTGCCACGGCGCGTCGATCAGCTGAATATCCCAAGTCAATACTTGCTTCACGCCGGATCCAGCCAATGCCCGCAAGCTTTCATCCAGACCTCCTGCGCACCAGCCTGGCCCCGCTGACCGCGCGCGAACGCCTATCCACCCACGCGCAGGCTTATCAACGCTTCTATGGCCTCGACCTGCCGGTCCACAGCTGGCTTGGACGGTTTGCAGTTGCCGGGTTCGAGGTGGTCGCGCAGGTGTGGGCTCCGCTACAGCCTACGGCGACTTTGCTGCTGCTGCACGGCTACTACGACCACATGGGGCTGTACAGGCACCTGGTGGCCTGGGCATTGAAGCGCGGTTACGCCGTTGTCAGCTGCGATTTGCCGGGTCACGGCCTGTCCAGCGGTGAGCGTGCCAGCATTGATGACTTCGCCGTGTACCAGCAGGTGCTCCAAGGCTTGTTCGAACAGGCGCACAGCCTGCAACTGCCGCACCCTTGGCACCTGTGCGGGCAGAGTACGGGCGGGGCGATTGCCGTGGACCACTTGCTGCACAGTGCAGGGGCCAGCCCCGTCGATGGGCAGGTACTGCTGCTCGCCCCGCTGGTGCGGCCTTGTGCCTGGCACTGGTCGAAGCTCAGCTATCACGTGTTGCGCCATTTCGTGAACGGCATCGAGCGGCGGTTCACTGAAAACAGCACGGACCCTGCATTTCTACCGTTTCTTGAAGCTGACCCGCTTCAGCCGCGGCGGCTTCCTACGGCATGGGTCGGGGCGCTGATCGACTGGATCAGACGCATCGAGGCGGCGCCCGTCAGCACTCGGCGCCCGGTGATCGTGCAGGGAGAGGCGGATGGCACGGTCGACTGGCCTTACAACCTTCGCGTGTTGCAGGCCAAGTTCGCCGAGCCGCAGGTGCTCATGCTACCAGGGGCCCGTCATCACCTGGCCAACGAACTGCCTGCCATTCGACAGCGCTATTTCGACTTCATCGACCAGCACCTGGGCTGATCACTTCAGCTCGCCCGTGCTCTGGCCGACCGCCAGGCCGGCGCGAATGGCCGCCAGCGCTGCGCGGTAGTAGGCTTTGCCGTCGTTGGATTCGGCAAAGGTCGCGAATTCTTCGAGTTCTGCGTCCGTGAGGTCACGGTACACGTACAGCAAGGTGTTGTTCAGGTCCTGGCCTATCTGGTTCATCAGGCGTTGGCGCTGGCCGTCGAGCAGGCCTTGCGCCTGGCCACCGCCCAACAGCCCCGGAATCATGGCGCTCAGGCTATCGGCGGCCACACCGGCGATGGCCAGGCTTACCTCTGCCCCCGCTTCCCGTGCAGGCAGGGCCTGGGCCAGGTGGCCAATGATCAACACGCGATCGTCGCTGGCCTGAATCTTGGGCAGGCCATCGGCATTTTTGGCCAATTCATCCTTGCGGGTCGCCCGCAGTTCGGCCGCGACGATCTTGCGGCCTAATGGCGACTGGAAAAAGGCCAGCGCCGACGATGGGTTGGGTAATGCGGCGCGCAGTTGCGCAAGCGCACGACGGTCCACGGCCTGAGCCTGAAAACGCTGGTTGCTGTTGCTCACCAGTGCCTGGTAGACGGCAGGCGGCAAGCTGTTGCGGTAGCGCTGCTGGGCGGCGCTCAAGGCGTCGGTGAAATGGGCGCGTTGCTCGGGCCAGCCAGCGGTCTTGTACAGCTGATCCAGGTTATCTGCCCAGACAGGCAACGTGCAGCTCATCAGCAGAATCAGGGAAAACAGACGGCGCATTCAGGACTCCTGTCGGCAGATGGCTATTGTCTGTGGGGCGGCGTTGGTTTGTCGAGATATCCACGCGCTTCTCAGCCAAGTGGCGCTGTGCGCCGAGGGGGCGAATGGATATGATGCGCCATGCATATTTCCCCCCCACACCCGATGCTTGCGGCCGTCGTCGACGATCTGGCCACCCATGGCTGGTCCCAACAGGCACTGTTCCTGCCGGCGGACCTGGTCGGCGCGCTGGCGAACGAATGCCGACGCCGTTATGCCCAAGGGGAGCTCAACCCCGCAGGGATTGGACGGGGGCCGTCCCAAGAGGTGCGCGAGGCCATCCGTGGGGATCAGATTCAGTGGATCGATCCAGGCCAGGCTCACGCCTGCGACCAGTACCTGGCAGCCATGGATCAACTGCGCCTGGCAATCAACCAAGGGCTTTTCCTGGGCCTGGAAGACTTCGAATGCCACTTTGCCCTTTATCCACCCGGCGCTTTCTACAAACGGCATCTGGACCGTTTTCGCGATGACGACCGGCGCATGGTGTCGGCCGTGTTCTACCTGAACGAAGACTGGACGCCCGCAGACGGTGGGCAGTTGCGCATGTTCCTGGCCGATGGGGTGGAGCACGATGTTCAGCCCGTCGCAGGGTGCCTGGTGGTCTTCCTGTCCGGCGAAGTCCCTCACGAGGTGCTGCCGGCCGGTCGTGAACGCCTGTCCTTGACTGGCTGGTTCAGGCGTCGCGGCAATGACCCGTTCTGAATTGCCGGGCGTGATGATCAGCACCTGCCTCGGTTGACTACGGCACGCTATTGAGTCGCTGCGGCCTGCTGCTCGCCGGCTAGCCACTTGTGTTCCAGTTCGGCAGTACGACCGCTGTCCTTCAGGCGTTGCAGCGCGTTGTTCACGGCGCTTTCGAAGGCGGGGTTGTCCTTCTGGAACGGCACCACAAGCTGGTGCTTGCCAAAGGGCTGGCTGGTGTCGAGCGGGCTATCGCCTTGCGCTATTGCCGTGACAGGCAGCAACGCGATGTCGTATTTGCCACTCTCGACGCCGGGCAGGGTTTGCGATTCGGGTGTTTCGACGAATTCCACGCGCAGGTCGAGTTCTGAGGCCAGGGCCTGGCCGAACTCCACATCGAACCCTGTCAGGTGATCATCCTGCTTGAAAGCGTATGGCGCGTTGTCGCCCTGGACGGCGATACGCAGTTCACCGCGATCGGCGATTTCGTCCAGCAGCTCTGCCTGAGCCAATGGGCTGATCAGTACCGCCAGCAGTACCCCTATGGTCGAACGCATGAATGCCCCTTTTCGTTTACCCATGGATAACCGTCGCCATGGCTTTCTTCCTTGCCATGGTCGAGCGCAGCCTATGACCCTGAAGTCGCGGCATTGTTTGATGTGCAGCCTGGATTTTTTCGTGCTCGCCGCCCGCCGCCGTGGTGGGCCATAACGAAAAGGGAGGCCACCTGGGCCTCCCTCGATCCACGCTTGCCGCGTATTAGAACAGTACGCGCGAGCGGATGGTGCCCTTGACCTGTTGCAGCTTCTCTTGCGCCAGGTCCGAGTATTCGGCGTCGACGTCGATCACCACGTAGCCCACTTTCTCGTTGGTCTGCAGGAACTGACCCGAGATGTTGATGCCGTTTTCGGCAAACACCTTGTTGATTTCGCTGAGCACACCCGGAATGTTTTCGTGGATGTGCAGCAGGCGGTGCTTGCCAGGGTGAGCAGGCAGGGCCACTTCCGGGAAGTTGACCGACGACACCGAGGTGCCGTTGTCGCTGTACTTGACCAGCTTCTCGGCCACTTCCAGGCCGATGTTGGCCTGGGCCTCGGCAGTGGAGCCGCCGATGTGCGGCGTGAGGATCACGTTATCCAGGCCACGCAGCGGACTTTCGAACTCTTCATCGTTGGAGCGTGGCTCGACCGGGAACACGTCGATGGCAGCGCCGATCAGGTGCTTGTCCTTGATGGCCGCGGCCAGGTGATCGAGTTCGACCACGGTGCCGCGGGCAGCGTTGATCAGGATGGCGCCTTTTTTCATCGCGCGGATTTCCTTCTCGCCGATCATCCACTGGGTGGAGGGCAGCTCAGGCACGTGCAGCGAGACGATATCGGCCAGGCCGAGCAATTCGTGCAGGCTGGTCACCTGGACAGCATTGCCCAGCGGCAGCTTGGTCAGCGGATCGAAGAAGTACACTTGCATGCCCAGGCTTTCGGCCAGTACAGACAGTTGGGTACCAATGGAGCCGTAACCGACGATGCCCAGCTTCTTGCCGCGAATCTCGAAGGAGTTGGCTGCGCTCTTGATCCAGCCGCCACGATGGCACGAGGCGTTCTTTTCCGGAATGCCGCGCAGCAGCAGGATGGCTTCGGCCAGCACCAGTTCGGCTACCGAACGGGTGTTGGAGTACGGTGCGTTGAACACTGCGATACCGCGCTGACGGGCAGCTTCCAGGTCGACCTGGTTGGTACCGATGCAGAAGCAGCCGACGGCGACCAGTTTCTTGGCGCAGTCGAAGATTTCTTCGGTCAATTGGGTACGTGAGCGGATGCCGATGAAGTGCGCGTCGGCGATCTTTTCCTTCAACTCTGCTTCGGGCAACGAACCAGTGAGGTATTCGATGTTGGTGTAGCCGGCAGCCGTCAGGGTATCGACTGCGTTCTGGTGTACACCTTCAAGAAGAAGGAACCGGATCTTGCTCTTGTCGAGAGAAGTCTTGCTCATCTGCGTAAACCTGTATCCCGGAGAAAAGTGGCGAGGGTGATGCCAGGTGCCCGTGGGCAGCTCTAGCATGAACAGCGGGGGCGCTATGCTAGCATACGCGACACAATCTGAGCTTATTCCGACAGGTGAAGCGTGCTCAGGGTGACCATGAATAAAGCGAGAGTTCAGGCGATGACCCAGCCCGCTGTATTGGATGAGTTGAAGACCCTGGTCGACCCCGGCAAGGTGTTGACCGACCCCGAATCCCTGCAAGCCTATGGCAAGGACTGGACGCGCCATTACCCGCCTGCGCCCAGCGCTATCGTCCTGCCCCGTACGATCGAACAGGTGCAGGCCATCGTGCGCTGGGCCAATACCCATCGTGTGGCGCTCGTGCCTTCCGGCGGGCGTACCGGGTTATCCGCGGGCGCCGTGGCCGCCAACGGGGAGGTGGTGGTCGCCTTCGATTACATGAATCGCATCCTGGATTTCAACGCCTTCGACCGTACCGTGGTCTGCCAGCCAGGGGTCATTACCCAGCAGGTGCAGGCGTTCGCCGAGGAGCACGGCCTGTATTACCCGGTGGACTTCGCCTCCAGTGGCTCCAGCCAGATAGGCGGCAACATCGGCACCAATGCCGGTGGCATCAAGGTGATCCGCTACGGCATGACCCGCAACTGGGTCGCGGGCCTGAAGGTGGTCACCGGCAGCGGCGAGTTGCTTGAATTGAACAAGGGCCTGATCAAGAACGCCACCGGCTACGACCTGCGCCAGCTGTTCATTGGCGCCGAAGGTACGCTGGGTTTCGTGGTCGAGGCCACCCTGCGCCTGGACCGCGCACCGCGCAACCTCACCGCCATGGTGTTGGGCACGCCTGATTTCGACTCGATCATGCCTGTACTGCACGCTTTCCAGGGCAGGTTGGACCTGACGGCGTTCGAGTTTTTCTCCGACAAGGGCCTGGCCAAGATCCTGGCATGTGGTGATGTGCCTGCGCCCTTCGAAACACCATGCCCGTTCTACGCCTTGCTGGAGTTCGAGGCCGGCACCGATGCGGTGGCCAACGAAGCCTTGGCTACCTTCGAACACTGTGTCGAGCAAGGTTGGGTGCTCGATGGCGTGATGAGCCAGAGCCAGACGCAGCTGAAGAATTTGTGGAAGCTGCGCGAATACCTGTCCGAAACCATTTCGCACTGGACACCGTACAAGAACGACATCTCCGTGACCGTCTCGAAAGTGCCGGCATTCCTGCGCGACATCGATGCCGTCGTCCAGGCGCATTACCCCCACTATGAGGTGATCTGGTACGGGCACATCGGCGACGGCAACCTGCACCTGAACATCCTCAAGCCCGAGCACATGAGCAAGGATGACTTCTTCGCGTCCTGCACCGAGGTCAACCAGTGGGTGTTCGAGATCGTCCAGCGCTACGAGGGTTCGATCTCCGCCGAGCACGGTGTGGGCATGACCAAGCGCGATTACCTGGGCTACAGCAGGTCCCGTGAAGAAATCGCCTGCATGAAAGCAATCAAGGCCGTGTTCGACCCTGCGGGCATCATGAATCCGGGTAAGATCTTCGCACCTGAATAAAAAGCAGTATCCAGAGGAGTGGCCATGAACTACCAGCACCAGTATGCAGACGGCACGCGCATTCATTTTCCACTGGGCAAGGTGGTATGCATCGGGCGTAACTACGCCGAACATGCCAAGGAGCTGGATAATCCCATACCGACTGAACCCCTCCTGTTCATCAAACCGGGCAGTTGCGTGGTGCCGGCCGAAGGCGGGTTCAAGATTCCTGCCGAACGCGGGTCGGTGCACTACGAGGTGGAAATCGCGGTGTTGCTGGGCAAGTCGTTGTCCACGCGGCCAAGCCAGGAGGAGGTACTCGATGCCATTTCCGGATTTGCGCCGGCCTTGGACCTGACCCTGCGGGACGTGCAGGCCAAGCTCAAGGAAAAGGGCTTGCCTTGGGAGTTGGCCAAGTGTTTCGACGGCGCCTGCGTGCTGCCGCCCTTTGTGTCTGCCGCCAGCTTTGAAGACATCACGGCCATCCCGGTGCGCCTGACGGTCAACGGCGAAGTCCGCCAGGACGGCTCCAGTGCAATGATGCTCAACCCGATCGTGCCCATGATCCAGCACATGGCTGCGCAGTTTTCGCTGCAGGCCGGCGACGTCATCCTGACCGGCACACCAGCAGGCGTAGGCCCCTTCAACGTGGGCGATGACGTGGTCCTGGAGCTGCCAGGGGTTAGCCGGTTCGAGAGCCGGGTGCTCTAAGCCAGCACCCACCTGACTTTTTGCGGATGATCCGCCCTGGCCAAGGCTCCGGTCAGGCGGCCCATCCCCGCGTCATCTGCGAATCGCCCTAGCGGGTTGACTGTTTTTTCACACGTCTTCTGGATAATGCGCAGACCTTCGCCTTTCTCCCCAGGACGTCTCGATGCAATCAAACGCCCCTGCCTCCTTCAAGCGCCCGTTCTACCTGCGCTGGCCGTTCGGCCTGGCCGTGGCAGTGGTGATTGCCTATGGCGTGGCCTTCGCCATGCATTGGGACGATCGGGCAGCGCTGTGGGTCAAGGAAGGCTTCGAAAGCACGGCCGAGCGCAGTGAAAGCGTGTGGCTGCCGGACTACACGGTGGATATCGACGCCAAGCCCTTGCCGGAAATGGCCGACTACGAAGCATCGGACCTCACGTACAACCCCAGCACCCGCACGCTATTCGCCGTCATGGGCAAGCAACCCTTCCTCACCGAGCTGAACCTGGACGGCGACGTGCTGCGCAATATTCCCCTCAATGGCTGGGCAAACCCGGAAGGCGTCACCGTCATGGACGGCGGCTACCTGGCAATCACGGACGAGCGGCTGCATGACCTGACCGTGGTGAAAGTCGATGCCACCACCACCGCGCTCAACCATGCGGACTTCCCCAGCCACGACCTGGGGGCGTCGCAAAATGGCAACAAGGGCTACGAAGCCGTGGTCTGGGACGCGTCTAAACAGCGGCTGGTCATCGGCGAGGAGCGGCCGCCGCGCCTGTATGAATGGAAGTCCAATGGGCAAGGCCAACTGACGGGCGAGAAGACACCGCTGCCCAGTGATTCGCTCGACCTGCGAAACCTGTCGGCATTGGGCATTGATCCGCGAACGGGGCACCTGCTGGCGTTGTCTGCCGATTCCAATATGCTGCTGGAACTGGACGAGCAGGGTGAACAGGTCAGCTTCATGACCTTGCTGGGGGGCTTCAATGGTCTGCAGCACACCATTCCTAGGGCCGAAGGCGTGGCAATGGATGACCAGGGCACCCTGTACATGGTCAGCGAACCGGCATTGTTCTATCGCTTCACCAAAGGGTAGGTTTTTCCTGCTATTTGCATGATGGCATTAAGCTTTATTTCAGTTGTTTGTGGTTAGATTCGCCATCCTCCGTCGAGTCTGCCTTCATGCACCGTTATTTGCGCCTGTTGCTGGTCCCTGTCGTCCTATGCCTGCTGTTGCTGGGCTGGATCGGGCAGGAATTTCGTCTGTTCGAACGTGCCTGGTTCAACCTCACCACGTGGTGGCAGCCAGCCGAGCAAAGCATTGGCCTGAATCGCTATCAGGTGGTGGTCGAGGGGCGGCCAATCGAAGGGCTGGATGACGATGTCTCGGCGCTGACCTACGACCCTGACCGCAAGAGCCTGTTCACCGTGACCAACGCCCGCTCTGAGCTGATCGAGCTGTCGCTGGATGGGCGAATCCTGCGACGCATCGCGCTGCACGGTTTCGGTGACCCCGAGGCGGTGGAGTACATCGGTCCGAATAGCTACGTGATCACCGACGAGCGCCAACAGCGACTGATCCGTGTGCGGCTCACCGACGACACCTTGTCACTGGACGCTGCCCAGGCAGAGCAATTGACCTTGGGCATCGGCCTTAACGGTAACAAGGGTTTCGAAGGGCTGGCCTTCGATTCGGTGGGCAAGCGGCTGTTCGTGGCCAAGGAGCGCGACCCGATGCTCATCTACGAAGTGCACGGGTTTCCTCATGACGATCCGCAACAACCCTATGCCGTGAACGTGGTCCAGGACCGCAAGCGCGATTCGCGCCTGTTCGTGCGCGATCTGTCGAGCCTGCAGTTCGACGAGCGTAGTGGGCACCTGCTGGCGCTGTCGGATGAATCGCGCCTGGTGCTGGAGCTGGATGTGCAGGGGCGGCCACTGAGCACCTTGTCATTGCGCAAAGGGTTTCAGGGGCTCAAAGCGACAGTCCCGCAGGCGGAGGGCATTGCGATGGACGAGGCCGGGACCATCTATATGGTCAGTGAGCCGAACCTGTTCTACGTATTCAAGCAGCCGGCGCCGTGACCTTGTCGGCGTTCGGCAAGCCCCGGTCGGCGCAACCGTACCCGGGCCTGCCGGCTTGCACGGTTACTCGGCCTTCAGGCTCTTCACGCCCTCGGCAGTGCCCAGCAGCAGCAGGTCGGCAGGCCGTGCGGCGAACAGGCCATTGGTAACCACGCCCACGATGGCATTGATCTGGGCTTCCAGCGCTACCGGGTCGGTGATCTGCAGGTTGTACACGTCGAGGATAACGTTGCCGTTGTCCGTGATCACGCCTTCACGGTAAACCGGGTCGCCGCCAAGCTTTACCAGCTGACGAGCAACATGGCTGCGGGCCATCGGGATGACCTCCACCGGCAGCGGGAAGTTGCCCAGAACCGGTACCAGCTTGCTGCCATCGGCGATGCAGATGAACGTCTTGGCCACGGCGGCAACGATCTTTTCCCGGGTCAGGGCCGCGCCACCGCCTTTGATCAGGTTCAGGTGTTCGTCGCTTTCATCGGCGCCGTCCACATAGAACTCCAGCTCGCTGACGCTGTTGAGCTCGTAGACCGGGATGCCATGGCCCTTGAGGCGCTGGGCCGTGGCTTCGGAGCTGGCGACCGCGCCGTCGAAGGCCGTCTTGTGCTGCGCCAGGGCGTCGATGAAGAAATTGGCGGTCGAACCGGTGCCCACGCCAACGACGCTTTTGTCATCGAGCTTGGGCAGAATGAAGTCGACGGCAGCCTGGGCAACGGCCTGTTTGAGTTGGTCCTGGGTCATGCGGGCTCCGAGATGGGGCAGGGCGGATGTAAAGGCGACCAGTATAACGGCAAGCGCGGCTTGGCTGTGGTCGTCCGACGTAACGCTGGGGTAGACTCCGAGCCCTTGTCCCGCGGCCAGTGATGCTTTCCCGATGCTCGAACAGTACGTCAAGAAGATCCTCACCTCGCGCGTCTATGACGTTGCCGTCGAAACCCCCTTGCACAGCGCCGGGCAGTTGAGCAAACGCCTGGGCAACCAGATCCTGCTCAAGCGCGAAGACCTGCAGCCGGTGTTCTCGTTCAAGATCCGCGGGGCCTACAACAAGCTGGCGCAATTGACCGCAGAAGAGCTGGCTCGCGGCGTGGTCACCGCCTCGGCTGGCAACCATGCCCAGGGGCTGGCCCTCGCCGCACGGGAAATGGGCATCAAGGCCACCATCGTGATGCCCAAGACCACGCCTGAAATCAAGATCGAAGGCGTGCGCTCGCGCGGCGGCAAAGTGGTCCTTCATGGTGATTCGTTCCCCGAGGCATTGGCCTATTCGCTGAAACTGGTCGATGAAAAAGGCTTCGTCTACATCCACCCCTACGATGATCCGCATACCATTGCTGGCCAAGGCACCGTGGCCATGGAAATCCTGCGCCAGCACCCCGGTCGGCTGGACGCGATTTTCGTGCCGGTCGGCGGCGGCGGCCTGATCGCCGGCATCGCCGCCTACGTGAAGTACCTGCGCCCGGAAATCAAGGTCATTGGCGTTGAACCGGACGACTCCAACTGCCTGCAGGCCGCCATGGCCGCTGGTGAGCGGGTGGTGTTGCCGCAGGTAGGGTTGTTTGCCGATGGCGTGGCGGTGGCTCAGATTGGCCAGCACACCTTCGACATCTGCCGCCATCACGTGGACGAAGTCATCACCGTCAGCACCGACGAAATCTGCGCGGCGATCAAGGACATCTACGATGATACCCGTTCGATCACCGAGCCTGCGGGGGCACTGGGCGTGGCGGGCATCAAGCGATACGTGGAGATGTACGGGGTCAGCGGCCAGACACTGGTCGCCATCGATTCCGGGGCGAACGTCAATTTCGACCGCCTGCGCCATGTCGCGGAGCGGGCAGAACTGGGTGAAAAGCGCGAAGCCATCATCGCGGTCACCATCCCGGAGCGGCCCGGTAGCTTCAAGGCCTTCTGCGAGGCGGTGGGCAAGCGCCAGATCACCGAGTTCAACTACCGCAAGCACACCTCCGATGAGGCGCACATCTTCGTGGGCGTGCAGACCCACCCGGAAAACGACCCCCGCGCGGCACTGGTGCAACAGTTGATCGACCAGGGCTTCCCGGTCACGGACCTGACCGACAATGAGCTGGCCAAATTGCACATTCGCCACATGGTGGGTGGGCACTCGGCCGGGGCGAGCGATGAAATGGTGCTGCGCTTCGAATTCCCCGAGCGGCCAGGGGCCCTGTTCAACTTCCTCGACAAACTGGGCGGGCGCTGGAACATCTCGATGTTCCACTACCGTAACCACGGCGCGGCAGATGGACGTGTGGTGGCGGGGTTGCAGGTGCCTGAGGACGAGCGCCACCTGGTGCCGGCCGCGCTGGCCCAGATTGGCTACCCCTACTGGGATGAAACCCAAAACCCGGCCTACACGCTGTTCCTTGGCTGAACGGCTAAGCTCTTGCCCAGGGGGCGCGCCGCTTCGCAATGAACAGGCGGCGCAGCCTGGCGGGCTTTTCCGCTCGCAGCCCTTGTAACGCCACCGGCCCAGGACGAGTGACATGGAACACTTCAACACCCTCAAAGCCTTGCACGTGATCGGCACCGCACTGTTGTTGCTCGGTGCGCTGGGCATGGCGATCTGGACGATGCGTGCCCGCCGGCAGGGCAACGGGGCGGTGTATGGCAGGCTGATGCAACGGCCCTTGGTCTTCGTCTGGCTGGTGATGGGTATCAGCCTGTTCAGCCTGCCGTTTACCGGTTGGTGGCTGGTGCACCTGGTAGGTTGGCCGCTGGGTCAGACCTGGCTACTGGCGTCGACTGCGCTGTATACCGTGAGCGCGTTGGCCTGGGTATGGCTAGTAGTGCGCCTGAATCGGCTGCGCAGGACACCTGCACAGAGTATGCGGCTAACGCTGGCATTGGCCGTATTCAGTACCGTGTGCTTGCTGTCCATCGCCGGGCTGATGGGCGCCAAGCCCGTCTGATCTTCGCCGAGGCATCCACTGATTGCCTGCCGGCAAAGCCTGGTTCACACACTTGCATAGCGCTGACGGTATATAAGCACCGCAGGCGCGTTGCTGCGCTCGCAGGCTTTGTGGAACAATGCGGTGACATGCGTTTGCGAGGTTGCTGCCGTGATCGACCCGGATGGTTTTCGCCCCAATGTCGGGATCATTCTCACGAATGATGCCGGGCAGGTGCTATGGGCTCGACGGATCAACCAGGATGCCTGGCAATTTCCACAGGGCGGTATCAACCCTGACGAGACGCCAGAAGATGCCCTGTACCGCGAGCTGAACGAAGAAGTTGGCCTTGAACGCGACGATGTGGAAATTCTTGCCTGCACCCGTGGTTGGTTGCGTTATCGTTTACCCCAGCGACTGGTGCGCACCCACAGCCAACCGTTGTGCATCGGCCAGAAACAGAAGTGGTTCCTGTTGCGTCTGATCAGCAATGAACAACGGGTGCGCATGGACCTGACCGGCAAGCCGGAGTTCGATGGCTGGCGCTGGGTGAGCTACTGGTACCCGCTGGGCCAGGTTGTGACATTCAAGCGCGAGGTCTATCGGCGCGCCCTGAAAGAGCTAGCACCGCGTCTTCTGACGCGCGACTGACGACGGAGTTCGACCCCGAGCCATGCTCAATACGCTGCGCAAGATCGTCCAGGAAGTAAACTCCGCCAAAGATCTCAAGTCGGCGTTGGGGATCATTGTCTTGCGTGTCAAAGAGGCCATGGCCAGCCAGGTCTGCTCGGTCTACCTGCTGGACCCGGAAACCAACCGGTTCGTGTTGATGGCCACCGAAGGGTTGAACAAGCGCTCGATCGGCAAGGTCAGCATGGCCCCCAACGAAGGCCTGGTCGGGCTGGTAGGCACCCGCGAAGAACCCCTTAACCTCGAAGATGCCGCCGCGCACCCGCGCTACAGGTACTTCGCCGAGACCGGCGAGGAGCGCTTCGCCTCCTTCCTGGGCGCCCCGATCATCCACCACCGCCGCGTGGTGGGTGTCCTGGTCATTCAGCAGCGCGAGCGTCGCCAGTTCGATGAGGGCGAAGAAGCGTTCCTGGTGACAATGAGTGCGCAACTGGCTGGGGTGATCGCCCACGCCGAGGCCACTGGCTCGATTCGCGGTTTGGGTCGCCAGGGCAAAGGCATCCAGGAAGCGCGATTCGTCGGTGTGCCAGGCTCCCCTGGCGCTGCCGTAGGGCGGGCCGTGGTGATGCTGCCACCGGCCGACCTGGAAGTGGTCCCGGACAAGACAGTCGAAGACATCGACGCCGAACTGCACCTGTTCCATGCGGCCCTCGAAGGGGTGCGTGCCGACATGCGCAAGTTGTCGGCCAAGCTGGCCACCCAACTGCGTCCCGAAGAGCGGGCGTTATTCGATGTCTACCTGATGATGCTCGAGGACGCTGCCCTGGGCGGCGAGGTGCGCGAGGTCATCAAGACGGGTCAATGGGCGCAGGGCGCCCTGCGCCAGGTGGTGGGCGAGCACGTCAACCGCTTCGAACTGATGGATGACGATTACCTGCGTGAGCGGGCCTCCGACGTCAAGGACCTGGGCCGACGCTTGCTCGCCTACCTGCAACAGGCACGCTCGCAGTCTCTGGTCTATGCCGACAACACCATTCTGGTCAGCGAAGAGCTGACCCCGGCCATGCTGGGCGAAGTGCCCGAAGGCAAGCTGGTGGGCCTGGTCTCGGTATTAGGCTCGGGCAACTCGCACGTGGCCATTTTGGCCCGCGCCATGGGCATTCCGACCGTCATGGGCCTGGTCGACCTGCCCTATTCGAAGGTCGATGGCATCGAGCTGATCGTCGATGGCTACAAAGGGGAGGTCTTTACCAACCCGAGCGAGGTGCTGCGCAAGCAGTACAGCGACGTGGTCGAGGAAGAGCGCCAGCTGGCCCAGGGCCTGGACGCCTTGCGCGAGCTGCCCTGCATTACCCCTGACGGGCACCGCATGCCGCTGTGGGTCAATACCGGCCTGTTGGCCGACGTGGCCCGCGCCCAGCAGCGTGGCGCCGAAGGGGTAGGCCTGTACCGCACTGAAGTGCCGTTCATGATCAACCAGCGCTTCCCCAGCGAAAAAGAGCAGTTGGCGATTTACCGCGAACAACTGGCGGCTTTCCATCCACTGCCCGTGACCATGCGCACGCTGGACATCGGGGGCGACAAGGCGCTGTCCTACTTTCCGATCAAGGAAGAAAACCCCTTCCTGGGCTGGCGTGGCATTCGCGTCACACTCGACCACCCCGAGATCTTCCTGGTGCAGACGCGCGCCATGCTCAAGGCCAGCGAGGGCTTGAACAACCTGCGGATTCTGCTGCCGATGATTTCCGGCATTCACGAACTCGAGGAAGCGCTGCACCTGATTCACCGCGCCTGGGGAGAGGTGCGCGACGAAGGCACCGATGTGCCAATGCCGCCGGTGGGCGTGATGGTGGAAATCCCGGCCGCGGTGTACCAGACCCGGGAACTTGCGCGGCAAGTGGACTTCCTGTCGGTGGGTTCCAACGACCTTACCCAGTACCTGCTGGCTGTGGACCGTAACAATCCCCGGGTGGCCGACCTCTACGACTACCTGCATCCAGCCGTACTGCAGGCGGTCAACACCGTGGTCCGTGATGCCCACGCCGAAGGCAAGCCAGTGAGTATCTGCGGCGAAATGGCGGGCGACCCGGCCGCTGCCATCCTGCTCATGGCCATGGGCTTCGACAGCCTGTCGATGAACGCCACCAACCTACCGAAGGTGAAGTGGATGCTGCGCCAGGTGAACATGAGCAAGGCCAAGGAGCTGCTGCAAGAGGCGCTGAGCCATGACAACCCGCAGGTCATCCACAGCTCGCTGCAGCTGGCACTGAAGAACCTCGGGCTTGCACGGATGATCGGACCTGGGGCCAACAAGCCGCTCTGAGCGCCGCGTGTGCTGGCGCCTTGGCAGTTGACCTGCGCACAAGGCCGGCCTGGGTGATCAAACCGAGCGTTTCACCTCCCCGATAAGGGACCCGAACGGGCCGAAGCTGCGTTCGATGAACTGCCTTTGTCCTCGATCATCGACGATCAGCACGGTACTGGCGCGTGTGCCGTAGTTCTGACTGGCGATGAACGCGCTCGACAACAGTTTTTCGGTTGCCAGGCCAACACCTGTTTCCGGCAACTGGGCGTCGGCTACAGGCTCGTCATCGGCCAACAGTGCCAGCAGTTGCTCTGGATCGGGTTTTTCCAATAACCCCTCCAGGCGGCTGCGCGCCTTGACCAATTTTGGCCATGGGGTATCAAGCTGCGCATTGGAAAGCCCGTACACCCCTGCCTCAAGCAGGCGTGGCGCTGCTTCCCTGGCGTTGACGTACCCCAGGGCATGGTCATCGCCGATGAGCAGGTTGAACCCTGAATACTGGTCGGCTCGGCTGGCCACCTGAGCCAGATACGCCTCCACGGTTTGCTCTCCCTTCAGAAAAGCGGCCACCAATTCGCCGCGCGAGCGCGATCCCAGTGCCTGCCTGGGGTCGCGGATATTGGTCAACGCGGCGAAACGTCCCTGCGGGCCGATCCCCAGCCAAGTCCCGCCAGCCTCCAGGTCTCTACCGGCGTACACCTGCGGCGCCTCTTCCCACGGTGCCAATGCCAGGGTAGGGCGGGCATAGAATTCATCACGGTTGGCCGCCACGATCAGGGGCAGGGCATGCCCTGGCCGCCACGCGAATACGATCAGGCACATTCTTCGGGTCCTGTGTTTTCTTCCACTGTACCCAGGCAGCGGGACAGATCCAACCTGACACAGACTTCACTAGAGCCGCGAACCCAGCTTCCGTTACCATGCCGGATTGATTTCTCGGGGAAGCCGAATGGAATTCGTGCTCTATCTGGTATTAGGTGCATGTGCGGGGGTGCTGGCCGGCCTGTTCGGCGTGGGCGGGGGCATCATCATCGTGCCTGTGCTCGTGTTCAGCTTCACGTTGCAGGGCTTTGACGCTTCGGTGTTGACGCACCTTGCGGTAGGCACATCCCTGGCCTCCATCGTCTTCACCTCCATCAATGCCGTGCTCGAGCATCACCGCAAAGGGGCGGTGCAATGGCCGATCTTTGCCTGGATGACCCTGGGGATCCTGCTGGGTGCCGGTGTCGGGGCCAAGACGGCATCGCTGATCCAGGGGCCCATGCTGCAGAAGATCATTGGCGTCTTCGCCTTGGTGATTGCCGCGCAGATGGCACTGGACCTCAAGCCCAAGGCCAGCCGCGGTGTGCCCGGCAAGGCTGCACGGGTGGCAGCGGGTGGCGTGATCGGCTGGGCCTCGGCCATTTTCGGCATCGGTGGCGGCTCGCTGACCGTACCCTTCCTGACCTGGCGCAGCCTGCCCATGCAGCAGGCCGTGGCGACGTCGTCAGCGTGTGGCCTGCCCATTGCGATCGCCAGTGCAGCGGGTTTCATGGTGCTGGGCTGGCATGAACCCCAGCTGCCGCCGCACAGCGTCGGTTACGTCTACCTGCCGGCGATGGTCGGCATCGCCGTGACCAGCATGTTTTTCGCACGTTACGGGGCGCGGCTGGCTCACAGACTGTCACCGCGCCTGTTGAAGCGCCTGTTTGCGGCCCTGTTGTTCTGTGTAGGCCTGAGCTTTCTGATTTGAATCGAGAGGATGTTAAATGCTGCCTTACCCGCAGATAGACCCCGTGGCACTGGCCATCGGACCGCTGAAAATCCATTGGTACGGCCTGATGTACCTGATCGGCATCGGCGGGGCCTGGTTGCTGGCCACCCGCCGCCTCTACCGGTTCGACCCTACCTGGAGCCGCGAAAAGCTTTCCGACCTGGTCTTCTGGCTGTCGATGGGCGTGATCGTAGGGGGACGGCTGGGCTATGTGCTGTTCTACGACCTGCACGCGTACCTGGCCAACCCGACGTTGATCTTCGAGGTCTGGAAAGGCGGCATGTCGTTCCACGGCGGTTTCATTGGCGTGATGCTGGCTGCACTGTGGTTCGGCAAGCGCAACAACAAGTCGTTCTTCGAACTCATGGACTTCGTCGCCCCGCTGGTGCCGATCGGCCTGGGTGCCGGGCGTATCGGCAATTTCATCAATGCCGAGCTGTGGGGCAAACCGACCGATGTGCCATGGGCGATGATCTTCCCGCCGTTCAGCGACCCGGCGCAGTTGCCGCGCCACCCTTCGCAGCTGTATCAGTTCGCCCTCGAAGGCGTGGCACTGTTCGTGATTCTCTGGCTGTACTCGCGCAAACCCCGGCCAACCATGGCAGTTTCCGGAATGTTCGCGTTGTTCTACGGTATTTTCCGTTTCATCGTCGAGTTCGTGCGGGTGCCGGATGCCCAGCTCGGTTACCTGGCGTGGGGATGGCTGACCATGGGTCAGATTCTGTGCATCCCCATGATCGTGGCTGGCCTTGGGCTCATCTGGTGGGCTTATAATCACAAGCCTACGGCGACACCCGCCTGATCACTCTCCCGGCAGGGGCGATCCCCCTGCCGTCTAGCTACAGGTAAGCCATGAAACAGTATCTGGACCTGGTCCGCGACGTTATCGAAAACGGCACGTTGCAGGAAAACCGTACCGGCATCCGCACCATCAGCCTGCCAGGGGCGATGCTGCGCTTCGACCTGCAGAAGGGCTTCCCCGCTATCACCACGCGCAAGCTGGCGTTCAAGTCGGCCATCGGCGAAATGGTGGGCTTCCTGCGCGGGGTTCGCAATGCCGGCCAATTCCGTGAGTTGGGTTGCAAGGTCTGGGACCAGAACGCCAACGAAAATGCCCAGTGGTTGGCCAACCCGTTTCGCCAGGGCCATGACGACCTGGGCGAGATCTATGGGGTACAGTGGCGGCAATGGCCGGGCTACAAGCGCATCGCCCTGAGCAGTCAGGCCGCGATCGAGATGGCGGAAAAGGCCGGCTTTCGGCAGATTGCCCAGGATGAAGAGGATGGCGTGGCGTTTGTCATCCTGTACAAGGCCATCGATCAGGTCCGCCAGTGCCTGGACACCATCGCCAACGATCCTGGCAGCCGACGCATCCTGTTCCACGGCTGGAACTGCGCCCAGCTGGATGAAATGGCCCTGCCGCCTTGCCATCTGCTCTACCAGTTCCACCCCAACGTGGAAACGCGCGAGCTTTCACTGACGCTTTACATCCGCTCCAACGACCTTGGCCTGGGTACACCATTCAACCTCACCGAAGGAGCGGCATTGCTGGCGCTGTTCGGCCGGCTGACCGGCTACACGCCGCGCTGGTTCACCTATTTCATCGGCGACGCCCATGTGTACGAGAACCACTTGGACATGCTCAACGAGCAGCTCAAGCGCGAGCCGCTGGAAGCGCCCAAACTGGTGATTAGCGATCGGGTCCCGGCGTTCGCCGAGACAGGCAAGTACGAGCCACAGTGGCTTGAGCAGATCGAGCCGAGTGATTTCTGGCTCGAAGGGTATGAGCATCATGCCCCGATGACGGCGCCGATGGCGGTCTGAGGGATCCCCTTCATACCCCCGGTGCACGACCTCGGAGCGGTCTAGCCGGGGCGCTCCTACCCGAAATCCGCTAGCCTTCAGGTGCGGTGCAAGACAATTGTTCCGGCAGGCTAGTCACGCCCACTAATGCCCATGGCTACGCCCAACATGTGAATGCTCGATATCCGGCACCGTCACAGCGCCGTTGGTTTCCAGCTGCTGCAGAATGGCGCATTGCGCGCCTTCCTCGTTACACCGTCTTCGCAAATCCATCAGTTGCGCCTGTAATGCCACCAACCCATCGAGCCGGGCCTGGACGTGCTCGATATGCTCGTCGATCAAGGCATTCACGCTGCCGCACGAGGCCTGAGGGCTGTCACGCAGCTGCAGCAGGCTGCGGATTTCATCGAGCGTCATGTCCAGCGTGCGGCAGTTGCGTATGAATGTCAGGCGCTCGACATGCGCTTGCGTATACATCCGGTAATTGCCCTCGCTGCGCGCAGGTTCAGGCAGGAGCTTTTCGCGTTCGTAATAACGAATGGTCTCCACAGCGCAGTCCGTCGCCTTGGCAAGGTCGCCGATCTTCATGTTGAAAACTCCTGGCATTCGCTTGACCCTATAGTGGCTACAGGGTGTTCACTTGGCAACAGACTCAATTAAGGATGACCCATGAACAAGTCTGTCAGCCCTGAACACGCGCATCATCATGAGCACAATCATGACCATGCCCATGACGACGTGCGCCATGGCGATCAGGGTCATACCTGTTGCAGTACGCAGGCCGCGCCTGCCCACGTGCAGTTGACGTCCAGTCCCAGCGAGCAGGCCCAGCTCAGCCGTTTCCGTATCGATGCCATGGATTGTCCGACCGAGCAGACGCTGATCCAGGACAAACTGGGCAAGATGGCTGGCATCGAGGCGCTGGAATTCAACCTCATCAGTCGCATCCTGGGGGTCAGGCACACGCTCGATGGCACGTCCGACATCGAACGGGCCATCGACAGTCTGGGGATGAAAGCCGAGCCGCTCGTGGGTGATGCGGACAGCGCTACCGTGCCAGCGCCGCCGCGCCAGCAGGGTTGGTGGCCGCTGGCGCTGTCCGGTCTGGCAGCCCTGGGCGCCGAAATCGTGCACTTCGCCCAGCTCGCGCCGCAATGGCTGGTGGCCGCGCTAGCACTGGCGGCGATCCTGGGTTGTGGTCTGGGTACCTACAAGAAGGGCTGGATTGCGCTAAAAAACCGAAACCTCAACATCAACGCCCTCATGAGCATCGCGGTCACCGGTGCGTTGCTGATCGGCCAATGGCCGGAAGCAGCCATGGTGATGGTGCTCTTTACCGTGGCCGAACTGATCGAAGCCCGCTCGCTGGACCGTGCACGCAATGCCATTGGCGGGCTCATGCAGTTGGCGCCGGACATGGCGACCGTGCAACAGGCCGACGGCCAATGGCGCGAAGTGGACGTACGTGAAGTCGTTGTCGGCGCGACGATGCGCGTACGGCCAGGCGAGCGTATCGGGCTCGATGGCCAGGTGATCAGCGGGCAGTCCAGCGTCGATCAGTCCCCGATCACCGGTGAAAGCCTGCCGGTGGAGAAGGGCCTGGGCGACAAGGTCTTCGCCGGCACCATCAACCAGGCAGGTGCCCTGGAAATCAAAGCCACCGCCGTGGCCGGTCAGTCCACACTGGCTCGCATCATCAAGGCCGTCGAGCAGGCGCAAGGGGCGCGGGCGCCAACCCAGCGCTTCGTCGACCGGTTTTCGCGGATCTATACGCCGGCGGTGCTGGCCCTTGCGCTGGCCGTGGCGATCGTCCCGCCGCTTCTGCTGGACGGCACCTGGTTCGACTGGGTGTATCGTGCGCTTGTGCTGCTGGTAGTGGCATGTCCCTGTGCACTGGTGATCTCGACCCCCGTCACCATCGTCAGTGGCCTGGCGGCTGCGGCGCGCAAAGGCATCCTGATCAAGGGCGGGGTGTACCTCGAAGGCGGGCGCCACCTGGACTTCCTGGCCCTGGACAAGACCGGCACGATCACCCACGGCAAGCCGGTCCAGACAGACTTCAAGGCCCTGCAACCGGCGTTCGAGCATCGTGCGCAGGCCCTGGCATCGAGCTTGGGTGCACGCTCCGATCACCCCGTGTCGCGAGCGATAGCCCAGTTCGGCCAGGACAACGACCTGCCCCACAGTGAGGTCCGGGATTTCACCGCGCTCGCGGGCCGTGGCGTGCGTGGCACCATCGAGGGTGAGGTGTTGCACCTGGGCAACCATCGCCTGGTCGAGGAGCTGGGGCTGTGTTCACCCGAACTGGAAGCCCAGCTCGATGCCTTGGAACAGCAGGGCAAGACGGTGGTGTTGCTGCTCAACGCATCAGGCCCCCTGGCATTGTTTGCGGTGGCCGATACCGTCAAGCAAAGCAGCCGGCAAGCCATTGCCGAGCTTCATGCACTGGGCATCCAGACAGCCATGCTGACCGGTGACAACCCGCACACCGCCGCGGCCATCGCGCGTACGGTAGGCATCGATCGGGCCGAAGGTAACCTTCTGCCAGCCGACAAGCTCAGTAGCATCCAGGCGCTGTACGACCAAGGTCATCGCGTCGGCATGGTCGGGGACGGCATCAACGACGCGCCGGCGCTGGCCCGGGCCGAAATCGGCTTCGCCATGGCGGCGGCTGGCACCGACACTGCCATCGAAACGGCCGATGTGGCGCTGATGGACGATGACCTGCGCAAGATCCCTGCGTTCATCAGGCTGTCGCGGCACACCGCAGCGATCCTCAAGCAAAATATCGTGCTGGCCTTGGCGATCAAGGCGATTTTCCTGGGCATTACCTTCGCCGGGCTGGCCACCATGTGGATGGCCGTATTCGCCGATATGGGCGTGAGCCTGCTGGTGGTGTTCAACGGCCTGCGCTTGTTGCGCAAGTGACCACCGCCTGAAAGGCCAGGCCTAGAGCTGCTGTACCAGCGCTTCGAGCTGCTCCTGACGCTGGGCCTGGTTCGGTTTGGCACCTGGGTTGAGCGTGGACCATTGCGGGTGCGCGCGAGCCCGCACCAGCGGTTCGGGCAGCTTGCCCTGACGCCAGGTCTTTTCATCCAAGGGGCCCAGGCGAATACTGTCCTGAGCGGCGTGCCCACGGTGGTCCAGTGCCGCCATCAGCTGTTGCTGACGCAAGGCCAGCAAGCGCAGGACGGTATCATCGACGGTCAGCTCGCGTTTGCCCTTGAGCTTGCCCATCAGGCGCGCGCCATAGCCGCGTGCCGTCTGCAGGGCGCCGCCGGCGATGGCCCCGGCCAAGGCGGCGACGCCCAGGGTAAGCCCACCTGCCAGCAGGTCCACGCCGGCCCCGGCCGCCGCGCCTGCCGCTACACCGCCGCCTACACGCACTCCAAGCTGCTTCAGGGTTTCAGGATTGAACAGATCGTCCCCCCAGCGCCCGTCCAGCAACGGCAGGTCGCTGGCATGCGCGTCGTCGCGCCGGAACGCATAGAGCTTGAGCAGAGCCTCCACGCAGCGCTGTTCACGCTGGCGCACGGCCTGGTGGAGCGCCTCGATGGCTTGTGCCTGGGCAGAAGGTTCACCTTCCACGCTGCGACGACAGGCAGCGCAGTCCAGCAGCAATTCGGCGATCAGGCGTTTGCCACCTTGCTGGCGGGCCACCCGTTGGGCCTGCTGATCGTCGATCAGGCGCTGCAAGCTAGGGCGTGCATCTTCCAGCAGCAGGGCGAGGCTCTCATACAGGCGGCGCTCGCCATCTTCTGGTGGGGCTACGGTGTCGAATCTCACTAATGCATGAAGCCCAAGCCGGGCGAGGGCTTCACGCCACTGCGGTTCGCGATGCTGGGGGCTGGAGACAAAGTTGAGCACCGGCAGAAGTGGCTTGCCACAGCTGGCCAGCACGTCGAGTTCGTCACGGTACTTGGCCAGCACCGGCTCGCGGGCGTCGATGACATAGAGCCCGGCATCGCTTGCCAGCAGCTGGCGCAGCACCTTGGCCTCCTGCTCGAAGCGCTGGCGCGCCTCGCTGCCCTGCAGAAAGCGCTCCAGCCGCGCCGGGCCATCCAGGCGCTCGCCAGGGCGTTCGAGGCGTTCGAGGTAGTCGAGCAGGGCGATGGCGTCTTCCAGGCCCGGTGTGTCGTAGAGCTCCAGCAGAGGCTCCCCGTCCACGGACAAGCGAGCCCCTTCCACATGGCGTGTGGTGCTGGGGCGATGCGAGACCTCTCCGAAACCGACGTCACGCGTGAGGGTGCGTAGCAGCGAGGTCTTGCCCACATTGGTGTGGCCTACCACGGCCAGCTTCAAGGGCTCAGTCATGACCGTGCTCCAACCAGGCCAACGGTAAAGTATCAGCATGAGGGAGCCCCAGGCGATCCAGGGCTTCACGCCAGTCATTCAGGCGCCGCTCGTCGCGAAGCTGATCAGCGACAGTAGGCAACAGCCAGATACGCGTACTGCCTGCATTGCGCGCCAGCTCGGCAAGCAAGGCCAGGCTACCGCGGTCCGGCGAGCGCTCAGGGTCGAGGGCAATGGCCAGGCGCGCGGGTGGAAAACGCCCCAGTTGCTCAAGCAGACGATGCCGCGACTCCCGGCTGTCCAGCACACCGGCATCGGCGACATTGGCGGGCAATGACGGCGGCCAGGGGCGCTGATCATCCAGCTCGACGCCGACCAGCAGTGCGCCGGCATTTTCAATGAGTGACGGCTGGGCCTTGAATTGCGGCAGTGTGTCGGGCGCATCGTCCTGCACGCCCAGGCGCTCGCTGTTGGGCATCAGCCTGTCGCGCAGCGGCATGTAGCCTGGCAGGTCCGTGTCCAGCGCCAGGCGTTGGCGCCCTTGCCGCCAGCGCCACAGGCACACGCCAGCCAGGAGCAGACGCGGCAGCACGCCATAGACTACCACCACGCCCAGCAGCCAGCTGGCCCATGCCTGGCGCGTCATGGCCAGGGCCGGCGCGGTGTCACCGCTGGCGCGGATCATGGCCGGGTCAGGTACCGCAAAGCCCAGCAGCGCGGGCAGGGCGCCCAGGGCCTGGGTCATGGCAATGAAGGGTTCGGCCGCCAGCAACGTGGTTTCCCAGACGAAGCCATAGCGCCGGGTGGCCAGCAATGTCAGCAGCACACCCACCGCGCTCAGCATGGCCACCAACCACAGGCTGTGGACCAGCAAACCCAGCAACCAACGGCCCAGGCGTTGGCGTTGCAGCAGCACCAGCAGGGCCGGCGCCAGGTGGGCGGCACGGGCGTCGCGGGCAAAGCGTTCGCTCAACCACAGCCAAAGCCGCCCCAGCAGCGCGCCGTGCTCACCGCTCAGGAACAAGCCGATCAACCAGCCCAGCAACATGACCAGGTTCAGCCCCAGCAGGCTGCCCAGCGCCCAGAACACATTCACCGGCCGCTGCCCGTCACCCAGTGCGGCCAACGCCAGGCCGCCGCCACTGAGCACGGCCATCAACACCATTGCCACCAGCGCCAGGCGTGCCCCTTGCTTCCAACGCCGCAACGCGGCGGTCAAGCCGTCGCGTTCGGCCAGCAGCAGCGCGCGGGTCTCGATGCGCAGGGCAAGGGTGCCGCCTTGCTGGCGGGCACGGCGGTTGGCTTCCTGGTCCTCGAGAGGGCCGGCATGTTCTTCGCGCAGGCGTATCGCCTCGGTGAGCCAGCGCTTGTCCAGCAAAGAAGGTGCACTCACAGGGTGTTCCATTGCACAGGTCGTGGCAGCAGCATAACTCACCCGCGCGGTGCTATTCTCGCCGGCATGAAGACATTACTGCCCTTAAGCCTGATCGTGGCCTGCGCCGACAACCGCGTGATAGGCATCGACAACTCCATGCCCTGGCATTTGCCGGGGGACTTCAAGTATTTCAAGGCCACCACCTTGGGCAAGCCCATCATCATGGGCCGCAAGACCTGGGACTCGCTGGGACGGCCGCTGCCTGGGCGGTTGAATATCGTGGTCAGCAGGCAGCCCGGGCTGAAACTGGTCGGTGCCGAAGTTTTCGCTTCGCTGGAAGACGCGCTGGTGCGGGCTGATCAGTGGGCGTGCGAGCAAGGTGTCGACGAGCTGATGCTGATCGGTGGTGCGCAGCTCTACGGGCAGGCGCTGGAGCAAGGACTCGTCAGCCGTATGTACGTGACGCGGGTCGAGCTGTCGCCCAAGGGCGATGCCTGGTTCCCGGATTTCGATCGCAAGCAGTGGACGCTGCTGTCCAGTCAGGCGCAGGCCGAGGAAGGTAAGCCGTTGTATCACTTCGAGGTGTGGGACAAGGCCTGACGCCTGTTGCGCGAGGAAAGGGCCGCGCTGTGCGGCCCCCCGTGAACTCAGGTATGGCTCAATGCTGCGTGTTCATCATCGGCCAGTACCTGCTTGTCGGTTTCCTTGAGCAGCTGGCTGGTTACCACGCCTGCCGTCATCGAACCGTTCACGTTCAACGCCGTACGGCCCATGTCGATCAGCGGCTCCACCGAAATCAGCAGGGCTACCAGCTCCACCGGCAAGCCCATGGCCGGCAGCACGATCAGCGCGGCGAAGGTAGCGCCGCCGCCAACCCCGGCCACACCGGCCGAACTGAGCGTGACGATGGCCACCAACGTGGCGATCCACAGCGGATCGAAGGTGTCGATGCCAACCGCTGGGGCGACCATCACCGCCAACATGGCAGGGTAAAGCCCGGCACAGCCATTCTGACCGATGGTGGTCCCGAATGAGGCGCTGAAGCTGGCGATAGACTGCGGCACGCCCAGGCGACGCGTCTGGGCCTCGATGTTCAGCGGGATGCTGGCAGCGCTCGAACGGCTGGTGAAGGCGAAGGTCAGCACGGGCCATACCTTGCGGAAGAAGCGCAACGGGCTGACCCCGATCGCCGCCAGGATGATGGCGTGGACCACGAACATCAGCGCCAGGCCCAGGTAGGACACCACTACGAAGCTGCCCAACTTGAGGATGTCTTCCATGTTCGAGCTGGCCACCACCTTGGTCATCAATGCCAGCACGCCGTAAGGCGTGAGCTTCATGACCACGCGCACCAGGCGCATCACCCAGGCTTGCAGGGTATCGATGGCCGAGAGTGCACGCTGACCCTTTTCGGCGTCGTCCCTGATCAACTGCAAGGCGGCCAGGCCGACGAAGACGGCAAAGATGACCACGCTGATGATCGATGTCGGCTTGGCCCGCGCCAGATCGCCAACCGGATTGCTGGGGATGAACGAAAGCAGCAGTTGCGGGATGTTGAGGTCGGCGACCTTACCTGCATAGTCGCTGTGGATCACCTGCATGCGTGCGCTCTCCTGGGCGCCTGCCACCAGGCCTTCGGCACTGAGGCCAAAGAGGTTGGTCAGCAGGATGCCGATCAGGGCAGCGATAGCCGTGGTCAGCAGCAGCGTGCCGATGCTCAGGACGCTGATGCGTCCCAGGGAAGAGGCATTGTGCAGACGCGCCACGGCGCTGAGGATGGAGGCGAAGATCAGCGGCATGACGATCATCTGCAACAGGCCCACGTAGCCGTTGCCGACCAGGTCCAGCCAGGTGATGGTGGTCTTGAGCACGGGGTGCCCTGCGCCATAGATCGTATGCAGGGCCAGGCCGAAGCCCACGCCAAGTGCCAGGCCAAGCAGCACTTTCTTGGCCAGGCTCCAGTCGGTACGGCGGGTCTGCGCCAGTCCCAGCAACAAGGCCAGGAACGCCAGCAGGTTTAGCAGCAGTGGCAGGTTCATTGAAACTCCGGAAACGAGAAGATGAGTCGCCGCCTCTATGTGCGATTGCGAGCGGAAATGCTAACAGCCTGAAAACAAACGAATTTATACCCAAATGGAATTTACATAGTCGCAAATGGAATAAAGAGCCGTCGTGGATTGCAATGAATACGGCGTTTACTGGGGCGTAAATGTCGCAATCGAGCGGTGCCGACAGGGCTCACTCGACTAGCGTCTGTCAGTTGTATCAGGAGATTCGTACATGAACGTTGCGCTCAAAACCGCCGCCATCGGCCTATCCCTGCTGTTCAGCTGGCAAACCTTCGCAACCGAGCTTGACCACTGGCCAGCCGAAGCCGCCACACAGCTCGACCGCATGATCACCGCCAACGCCCATAAAGGTAACTACGCGGTGTTCGACATGGACAACACCAGCTACCGCTACGACCTTGAAGAAGCGTTGTTGCCATTCATGGAGAACAAAGGGCTGCTGAGCCGTGACAAGCTGGACTCTTCGCTGAAACTCATCCCCTTCAAGGACAGCGCCGAGCACAAGGAAAGCCTGTTCAGCTACTACTACCGGCTGTGTGAGATCGACGACATGGTCTGCTACCCCTGGGTGGCGCAAGTGTTTTCCGGCTTCACACTCAAGGAACTGAAAGTACAGGTGGACGCGCTCATGGCATCCGGCAAGCCTGTGCCTAGCACCTACTACGACGGGGATCAGGTCAAGGCCATCGAAGTGCAGCCGCCCAAGGTCTTCAAGGGCCAGGCCGAGCTGTACAACAAGTTGATGGAGAACGGCATCGAGGTCTATGTGGTGTCAGCCGCTTCCGAAGAGCTGGTGCGCATGGTCGCCTCTGACCCCAAGTATGGCTACAACGTGAAGCCGCAGAACGTCATCGGGGTCAGCCTGCTGCTCAAGGATCGCGCCACAGGGCAATTGACCACGGCACGCAAGCAGATCAGCACTGGGCACTACGATGCCAAGGCTAACGAAGGGCTCGAACTGACCCCTTACCTGTGGACGCCCGCCACGTGGATGGCGGGCAAGCAAGCGGCGATCCTGACCTACATCGATGAATGGAAGAAGCCCGTGCTGGTGGGCGGCGATACCCCGACCAGCGATGGCTACATGCAGTTTCATGGCGTGGATGTCGCCAAGGGCGGGATCCACTTGTGGATAAACCGCAAGCCCAAGTACATGGAGCAGCTCGAAGGAATGATCGCCAGGCAGGCAGCGGCCCAGGCCAAGGAAGGGTTGCCGGTGACGGCGGACAAGAACTGGGTGATCGTGACGCCTGAACAGATTCAGTGAGCAGGTTGCATCCGTGATGGATGCGCGAGGCCGCTGTCTTGGCAATAAAAAACCGGCGCTCGAAGCGCCGGTTCTCGTCATGCTGGATGGCTATCACAGCCCTTCGAGCATCGCCTTGTTACGCACGGCACCTTTGTCGGCACTGGTCGCCAACAGGGCGTAGGCCTTCAAGGCTGTCGTCACCTTGCGCGGGCGTACCTCAGCCGGTTTCCAGCCCTTCTTGTCCTGCTCGGCGCGGCGCTCGGCCAGCTCATCATCGCTTACCAGCAGGTTGATCGAGCGGTTGGGGATATCGATCAGGACTTTGTCGCCGTCACGCACCAGGCCGATGGCGCCGCCTGCTGCGGCTTCCGGCGAGGCATGACCGATGGACAGGCCCGAGGTGCCTCCCGAGAAGCGGCCGTCGGTGAGCAGGGCGCACGCCTTGCCCAGGCCCTTGGACTTGAGGTACGACGTGGGATACAGCATTTCCTGCATGCCCGGGCCACCTTTCGGGCCTTCGTAGCGGATGATCACGATGTCGCCGGCCTTCACTTCGTCGGCGAGGATGCCACGCACGGCGCTGTCCTGGCTTTCGAAGATCTTGGCCGTGCCTTCGAACACGTGGATCGATTCGTCGACACCGGCGGTTTTCACCACGCAGCCGTCCAGGGCGATGTTGCCGTACAGTACGGCCAAACCACCTTCTTGTGAATAAGCGTGCTCGAAGCTGCGGATGCAGCCGTTCTCGCGGTCGTCATCCAGGGTTTCCCAACGCGTCGACTGGCTGAACGCGGTCTGGGTCGGGATGCCGGCCGGGCCAGCCTTGAAGAAGGTGTGGACTGCCTCGTCGTCGGTCTGGGTGATGTCCCACTTGGCGATGGCTTCTTCCATGCTGCGGCTATGCACAGTGGGCAGGTCGGTGTGCAGCAGGCCGCCACGGGCCAGCGAGCCCAGGATGCTGAAGATACCGCCGGCGCGGTGCACGTCCTCCATGTGGTACTTCTGGATGTTGGGCGCCACCTTGCACAGCTGCGGAACCTTGCGCGACAGACGATCGATGTCGCGCAGGTCGAATGCCACTTCGCCTTCCTGCGCCGCGGCCAGCAGGTGCAGGATGGTGTTGGTCGACCCCCCCATGGCGATGTCCAGCATCATGGCGTTCTCGAACGCCTTGAAGTTGGCGATGCTGCGCGGCAGGACCGATGCGTCGTTCTCGCCGTAGTAACGTTTGCACAGCTCGACGATGGTGCGGCCGGCCGTCAGGAACAACTGCTCGCGGTCCGAGTGGGTGGCCAGGGTGGAACCGTTGCCCGGCAGGGCCAGGCCCAACGCCTCGGTCAGGCAGTTCATCGAGTTGGCGGTGAACATGCCAGAGCACGAGCCGCAGGTAGGGCAGGCGCTGCGCTCGTATTCGGCGACCTTTTCATCGGAGGCCGTGCTGTCGGCGGCGATGACCATGGCGTCGACCAGGTCCAGGCCATGGCTGGCCAGCTTGGTCTTGCCGGCTTCCATCGGGCCGCCGGAGACGAAGATTACCGGAATGTTCAGGCGCAAGGCAGCCATCAGCATGCCGGGGGTGATCTTGTCGCAGTTGGAGATGCAGACGATGGCATCGGCGCAGTGCGCGTTGACCATGTACTCCACCGCGTCGGCGATGATTTCACGGCTGGGCAGCGAGTACAGCATGCCGTCGTGACCCATGGCGATGCCGTCATCGACCGCGATGGTGTTGAATTCCTTGGCCACGCCACCGGCGCGCTCGATCTCGCGAGCGACCAGCTGGCCCAGGTCCTTGAGGTGCACATGGCCCGGCACGAACTGGGTGAAGGAGTTGGCGATGGCGATGATCGGCTTCTTGAAGTCTTCGTCCTTCATGCCGGTGGCACGCCACAGGGCGCGTGCACCTGCCATGTTGCGGCCGTGGGTGGAAGTCTTGGAACGATAATCAGGCATGAAACACTCCTGGCGGCTTAATCAGGTCACAGAAAGGGGAGTGAGCTTCTCTTGTCCTCTGTACCGCAGGCCGGTTGCCACTGGCACGGATGGGGCCGAAGACCGCGCGGGATCGCCGCGTGCTTGGCCAGAGCTCATAAACCCGCCGGGGGATGACTGGCGATGAATAGCCCGATTCTACACCGCTGGCGCCGGGAAGGCATGACGATGTGTCCGGGCGGCGGTTTTGGGCGAAAACCCGAAGTTGTAGGAACCGTCTGAAACGATCCGTGTGAGGCTGACCTGCGCCTGACTTGCCATTATCATTCGGCCGCCGCATGTGCGGCTTGACGAGATAACCCTCAATGGACCTTCCCAGTTACCGGTTCATCACGAACTGCAACCTGGCACTGAGCGCGCCGCCGCCAGGGCTGCCGAGGGCTTGAGTCTGCGAGGCTGAAGCCTGCAGGCGCCTGGTCGGCGCCTGGAGAACTTCATGCAAAACCCTATCGATAAAACCATCGCTGTTGGTGCCGTCGACGCTGCGCTCGATGCGCAACGGCGGCAAACCACCGAAAGCTTCCACAAAGGCGCCTCCATCACCAGTACCATCGGTGACCTGCGGCACGCGACCCTCGGATTGCTGTACCGCAAGCGGGTGCTGTGGCTGGTGCTGCTGGTGTTCGGCAACCTGTTCTCAGGGGCAGGCATCGCGGCCTTCGAAGAAACCATTGCCGCGCATATCGCCCTGGTGTTCTTTCTGCCACTGCTGGTCGACAGCGGCGGCAATGCTGGCTCCCAGTCGGCAACCCTCATGGTCAGGGGCCTGGCCACAGGCGAGGTGACGCTGAGCGACTGGGGGCGAATGCTGGGGCGCGAGTTTGGCGTCGCGCTGCTGCTGGGCTGCACCATGGCGGTGGCCGTGGCATCGCTTGGGCTGCTGCGTGGCGGCCCGCAGATCGCCTTGATCGTGGCCAGCAGCATGGTGGTGATCGTGCTGGTCGGCAGCCTGATCGGCATGAGCCTGCCGTTTCTGCTGAGCCGGCTCAAGCTGGACCCCGCCACGGCCAGCGGGCCATTGATCACGTCCATTGCCGACGCAGCAGGCGTATTGGTGTACTTCGGTATCGCGACCCAGGTGCTTGAGCTCTGAAACGATCGGGGGCTACGCAGGCCCCCGTCATGGCTCAGCTGTTGGGCAGTAACCGGCAGGTGATGCTCTTGATGTAGCGGGTTTCGCCAATGGCCGGGTGCACCGGATGGTCAGGGCCCTGACCACCGCGCTCGAGCAGCTGCATGTTGCGGTCCAGGTGACGGGCACTGGTCAGCAGGATGTTGTGCAGGTCGTCTTCGGGCAGGTGCATCGAGCAAGAAGCACTGACCAGAATGCCGTCCTTGTTCAGCATGCGCATGGCCTGCTCGTTGAGCCTGCGGTAAGCCGCCTCGCCGTTCTTCAGGTCTTTCTTGCGCTTGATGAAGGCGGGCGGGTCGGCAATGATCACGTCGAAGCGCTCCTCGGCTGCCTTGAGTTCACGCAAGGCTTCGAAGACGTCGCCCTCGACGCAGGTCAGCTTCTCACCAATACCGTTGAGCGCGGCGTTGCGTTCAACGCCATCCAGGGCAAAGCCCGAGGCATCGACGCAGAACACTTCGCTGGCGCCGAAGGCACCCGCCTGCACACCCCAACCGCCGATGTAGCTGAACAGATCGAGTACGCGCTTGCCCTGCACATAGGGGGCCAGACGTGCACGGTTCATGCGGTGGTCGTAGAACCAGCCGGTTTTCTGGCCCTCACGGACCGGGGCTTCGAAACGCACGCCGTTCTCTTCCAGCGGTACCCAATCCGGGACTTCGCCGTAAACGGTTTCGACATAGCGCTGCAGGCCTTCGGCATCGCGGGCTGCCGAATCGTTCTTGAACAGGATGCCGCTTGGCTTGAGCACCTGGACCAGCGCCGTGATCACCTCATCCTTGTGCGCTTCCATGGTTGCCGACGCCAGTTGCACAACCAGGATGTCGAAGAAGCGATCGACGACCAGCCCCGGCAGCCAATCGGAATCACCATAGACGAGGCGATAGCACGGCTTGTCGAACAGGCGCTCGCGCAGTGACAAGGCCACGTTCAGGCGGTGTACCAGCAGCGACTTGTCCAGTGGCAGCTTGACGTCGCGTGACAGCAAGCGGGCGCAGATCAGGTTATTGGGGCTCAGGGCAACAATGCCCAGTGGCTTGCCGTTGGCGGCTTCGAGCACAGCTTGCTGGCCGGCCTGCAAGCCTTGCAGCGGGGTGGCAGCAACGTCTACCTCGTTGCTGTAGACCCACAGATGACCTGCGCGCAGGCGGCGGTCGGCATTGGCTTTGAGGCGAAGGCTGGGCAGGGACATGACGTCGCTCCGGAAAAAAGAGCGGGAGTATAACCCCTACCCAACCTTAATGCTGAGCGCCAGCTGTCAGGACGACAGGGCCTGGATCAGTGCCTTGTTGAAGGCAGGGATGTCATCGGGCTGCCGGCTGCTGATCAGGTTCCCGTCAACCACCACTTCTTCGTCAACCCACTCGGCGCCAGCGTTGCGCAGGTCATCCTGCAGGGTCTTGAAGCTGGTCATGCGCTTGCCCTGGGTCAAGCCGCTCGAAATCAGCAACCAGCCGCCGTGGCAGATCACGGCAATCGGTTTGCCGGCCTTGTCATGGCTTTTGACGATTTTCTGCGCGCCTTCAACCAGGCGGATGGTATCCGAGTTCTGTACGCCGCCTGGCAGGACCACGGCATCGTAGAGTTCGCTGGCGCTGTCAAAGGTGCCGTCGACCTTGAATTCGTCCGCGGGCTCGTCGTGGTTCCAGCCGCGCACCGTGCCTTGCTTCTCGCTCAACACGTGCACCTGTGCGCCCGCCTGCTGCAGGGCGTCACGCGGGCCTGTCAATTCCACCTGCTCGAAGCCATCAGTCACCAGGATAGCCACGCGCTTGCCGTTCAGTTCAGTACCCATGGGCCTTGCTCCTTTACTCGATGAATATGAGAAACAGGCCCACCCGCGCTCATGAAAGTTCAAGTTCACTGATCCAGCGGTTAGTTCTGTAGGGTGCATCGCGGTAGAATCGGCAGTCCCATACGAGTGTGCACGCATGTCCCAAGAACTCACCGCCGAACAGATCCAGCAAGCCTTGCAAGGCATCACCATTCCGCCGCAGCCGCAGATCATGGTCGATTTGCAGTTCGAGCAGTACATGCCTGACCCGGACCTGGAAACCATCGCCAAACTGATCGCTCAGGACCCTGGGTTGTCGGGGGCCTTGCTCAAGCTGGTCAACTCGGCGCACTTTGGCCTGTCCAACAAGATTGGCTCGATCCAGCGTGCGGTGAATTTGCTGGGTAGTCGTTCGATCATCAACCTGATCAACGCACAGTCGATCAAGGGTGAAATGAGCGATGAAACCATTGTTACCCTCAACCGGTTCTGGGATACCGCGCAGGATGTGGCAATGACCTGCCTGACGCTGGCCAAGCGCACGGGTATCCAGCCCGCCGACGAAGCCTATACCCTCGGGCTGTTCCACGATTGCGGCGTTCCGCTGATGCTCAAGCGCTTCCCCACGTACATGGATGTGCTCGAAGAGGCTTATGCAAAAACCAATGAGCAGACCCGCGTGGTGGACACCGAGAACCGCGCCTTCAACACCAATCATGCCGTCGTCGGCTATTTCACGGCCAAGTCCTGGCGCCTGCCCGAACACCTGACCGGGGCCATCGCCAACCACCACAACGCGCTGGCGGTGTTTCGCGATGACAGCGCCCGCAACAACCAAAGCCAGATGAAAAACCTGTTGGCGGTGCTCAAGATGGCCGAGCATATCTGTGCCTCCTACCGGGTATTGGGCAACCAGTCGGTGGATCAGGAATGGAACGTAGTGGGGCCGCTGGTGCTCGATTACATAGGCTTGTCGGAATACGACTTCGATAACCTCAAACAGAACATCCGAGAACTAGGTGGGCACTGATACATGCCTGAGTTACCCGAGGTAGAGACCACCCGGCGCGGCATTGCACCGCATGTCGAAGGGCAGCGCGTCAGCCGCGTGGTCGTGCGTGACCGCCGCTTGCGCTGGCCGATCCCGGAAGACCTGGACGTGCGGCTCTCCGGGCAATGCATCGTCACGGTCGAGCGCCGGGCCAAGTACCTGCTGATCAATGCCGAAGTAGGGACCCTGATCAGCCACTTGGGCATGTCGGGTAATCTACGGCTGGTGGAGGCGGGCTTGCCGGCTGGCAAGCATGAGCACGTGGACATCGAGCTCGAATCCGGTCTGATGCTGCGCTACACCGACCCGCGCCGCTTTGGCGCCATGCTCTGGAGCCAGGACCCGCTCAATCATGCGTTGCTGCTGCGACTTGGCCCCGAGCCACTGACCGACCTGTTTGACGGTGAGCGACTGTTCCAGCTGTCCCGCGGTCGGTCGATGGCGGTCAAGCCCTTCATCATGGACAACGCCGTGGTCGTTGGCGTAGGCAACATCTATGCGACCGAAGCGCTGTTCGCTGCCGGCATCGATCCGCGCCGCGCGGCCGGTGGCATTTCGCGGGCGCGTTACCTGAAGCTGGCCATCGAGATCAAGCGCGTGCTGGCGGCCGCCATCGAGCTGGGCGGCACCACGCTGCGCGATTTCATCGGCGGTGACGGCCAGCCAGGGTATTTCCAGCAGACACTGTTCGCCTACGGGCGCGGCGGCTTGCCCTGCAAGGTATGTAGCACCGAACTGCGGGATGTGAAGCTGGGTCAACGCGCCAGCGTGTTCTGCCCGCGCTGCCAGCGCTGAGGCCTTGCGCGCTTCGGGATGATCGCCACGGAGGAGCAAGGCGCGGGCATGCCGATGGCCGGCAGCGTCAGGCCTTGCCGGTGATCTTCAGGTACTTGGCCATCAGCTGCTCTTGGCTTTCCGGGTGCGCCTCATCCAGCGGGATGCAGTCGACCGGGCAGACCTGTTGGCACTGCGGCTCGTCGTAATGACCCACGCACTGGGTGCACAGGTTGGGGTCGATCACGTAGATCTCTTCGCCTTGGGAGATGGCCTCGTTGGGGCACTCGGGTTCGCAGACGTCGCAGTTGATGCAATCGTCGGTGATGATCAGGGACATGGGGGCTCCGGCCGGGGCTCAGCGCCCGGGCATGTTCAACGCAATGGGCACAATTGTGCCGCATTCGCGCCTGCAGTGCACGCAGGCGCGACGATCTGGAACAGCGGCTTTATTTCTTGAAGCGTTCAGTCAGCGCATCGGCCACAGCCGGGTGCACAAATTTGCTGATATCGCCCCCCAGTGCGGCGATTTCGCGAACCAGGGTCGACGAGATGAACGAGTACCGCTCTGACGGCGTAAGAAACAGGCTCTCGACGTCGGGGGCCAGTTGACGGTTCATGTTCGCCAGCTGGAACTCGTATTCGAAGTCCGACACTGCACGCAAACCACGAAGGAACACATTGGCACCTTGCTCCTTGGCGAAATGCGCCAGCAGCGAGGAAAAGCCGATGACTTCGACATTGGGCAGGTGCCTGGTGACCTCACGGGCCAGCTCCACGCGTTGTTCCAGCGGGAACAAAGGGTTTTTCTTGGGGCTGGCGGCCACTGCAATGATCACGGTGTCGAACAGCCGCGAGGCGCGCTCGACCAGATCGCCATGGCCTTTGGTAATGGGGTCGAAAGTACCCGGGTACAACACTCGGTTCATCGCGTCATCCTGGCTGGAGTGCGTTGGGGAGTCGGATGGTAGCGCAGCGACTGCGCCCGGCCAAGTCATGCGGCCGGCCAAGGCACTATACTTTGGGCCAGCCGATGGTGCGAGGGCGCAGCGCTTGGGTACCGTGCAACACCTTGGCAATACCTCGTACCATGGCGGTTTTCACTGCTCCGTATACAGGAAGCTGGACATGGCCCGGCCCATCAAGACCCGCGAGAGAATCGTCCAGAGCAGCCTCGAGCTGTTCAATCATTCGGGCGAGCGCAGCGTCAGTACCAACCATATCGCGGCGCACCTGGGCATCTCGCCCGGCAATCTGTATTACCACTTCCCCAACAAGCAGGCGATTATTGCGGTTTTGTTCGGCCAGTACGAAACGCACGTAGACAGTTTTCTGCGCCCGCCACAGGGGCGCCCGCTGGCGGTGGAGGACAAGCGGTTCTACTTGCAGGCGCTGCTGGCTGCGATGTGGAACTACCGTTTTCTGCACCGCGATCTGGAGCATCTGCTGGGCAGCGATGCTGAGCTGGCAGCCCGTTATCGGCGCTTCTCCGCACGCTGCATGCGTCAGGGCAAGGCCATTTACCGCGGTTTCGTCGAGGCGGGTATCCTGGCGATGAACCCCGCGCAGCAGTAGTCGCTGACCATCAACGCCTGGATCGTGCTCACCTCATGGGTGCGCTTTCTCAGCACGACCCGGGAGCATGCAGCGCACCTGGGTGAAGAAGCGTTCAAGCGGGGCGTGTATCAGGTGCTGGCCCTTGAGCTGGGGTTCGTCACCGAGCCTGCGCGCAAAGCGGTGCAAGCCTTGTGCAGCGAGTTTCACGTACCGTTCATTCAGGCGCTTGAGCACTAGCGCCAGGGCCTGGGATTACATCGATCAGGAGATTGTCATGTCACTTGCGCAGTTGATCACCCCGCAGCAGTTGGCTGAGCGGCTGGATTCACCAAACCTTGTCATTCTCGACTGTCGCTTCGCCCTTGAGGATGTGGATTACGGTCAGCGCAGTTACGCCCTGGGTCATATCGAGGGGGCGCATTTTGCCGACCTTGAACGAGACTTCAGCGGCCCGGTCAGCAAGGGAGTGACAGGGCGTCACCCGCTGCCCGATCCAGAAAAGCTGGTAGCCCGCCTGCGCGAATGGGGCGTGGATAACGAGAGCGAAGTGGTGCTGTACGACGACGGTACCGGCGCCTATGCGGCGCGAGGTTGGTGGCTGCTGGCCTGGCTGGGCAAACGCAGTGGCGTTGCCCTCCTGGACGGCGGCCTGACCGCCTGGCACGCCGCGCACCTGCCATTGAGCCTGGACCCCCCAGCCCGGCGCGAAGGCAACTTCAGCGGCCAGCCCGATGATGCGATGTTGATCGATGCCGATGGCCTGGATCAGCGCCTGGGCAGCGCAGACCTGACCCTGCTGGATGCGCGCGCATTGCCACGTTTTCGTGGCGACATGGAACCCATCGACCCAGTGGCAGGGCATATTCCTGGAGCACGCTGCGCCGCTTTCACCGAAAACCTTGGCAGCGATGGCCGTTTTCTGCCGCCCGAGCAACTCAGGCAACGTTTCGAGCAGCAGCTGCAGGGCCGCGCGCCCGAGCATCTGGTGGCGTACTGCGGTTCGGGGGTAACGGCGTGTCATAACCTGTTCGCGTTGGCGTTGGCAGGCTACCCGCTCGGCAAACTGTATGCAGGCTCATGGAGTGAATGGATCACCCGCCCTGAGCATGCAGTAGCAACGGGCGATCAGTAAGCCGTCCTCTGCATACCTTCGCGCAACCACTGCGGAATCCGGCGCTCCAGGTAATAGCCCGGTTTTCGCAGGCTGCCGTCAACGAACCCGACATGGCCGCCATGGGCGTGCAACTCCAGCTCGGTCCCTGGGGCCAGCTCGTTTGCCGTTGGTAAGCTCAGGGGCGAGACGAAGGGGTCGTCGCTGGCCTGGATGATCAGGGTCCGGGTACGGTTCTGGCCCAGGTAGAAGCCACTTGAAGCGCGGCGATAATAGTCGTGCACATCCTGAAAACCATTCAGCGGTGCAGTGACCTTGGCGTCGAAATCCCAGAACGTGCGCAAGCCACGCAGTGGCCCGAGCTGCTCCAGCTTCGCCAGACGTTCTGGGTGGCCCTGGTCTTTGAACAAGCGCTGCTTGATCTGCACGTAGGCCAGCATCTCGCGCATGAAATGTGCCTGGTACACCTTCGAAAACCCTAGGCCGATACGATCGGCACACTGGTCCAGGCGAAAAGGCACGGAGACGGCAACTGCTGCCTGCAACTGGCTGTCGTCACCCTGTTCGCCCAGGTATTTAAGCAGGACATTGCCTCCCAGGGAGTAGCCGACCGCGTACAGGGGGGCCAGGGGCCTTTTGGCGCGCAAGTGGCTGATGATTTCAGCCAGATCCTCGCTGGCGCCAGAGTGGTAGCTGCGCGGCAGCAGGTTCGGCTCCCCAGAGCAGCCCCGCCAGTTCGCTGCAACGCTGGCCCAGCCCAGTGCGTGCAGCGCCTGTTGCAGGCCTTTGACATAGGGTGAGCCCGATGACCCCGTCAACCCATGAAGCACTAGCACCAGCGGCGCATGGGGCTGGTGCGGGCCATGCCAGTCGAGGTCGATGAAATCCCCGTCCGCCAGCCAGATGCGTTCGCGGTCGCGTTGCAGCACTGGGATTTTGCGCCAGAGGGGACCCCACAATGTTTGCAGGTGGGGGTTGGAAAGGCCTTTGGCAGGATGAAACAGGGCGCTGGAGCTTGGCATGCTGGGTAACTCGTGATGTGCCCGGCTAGAGTGCCATGAAACAGCGCCTGTATCAGCTCTCACTGACTCGCCTGTGCTCCTGCTCGCCTATCGCTGTGCTGGCTCCGGCGTAGGCAAAGGGGACTGCTCGGCGTCGGGGCCGAGGGTGACGAATACCTGAGGTGCGTTGCGCCACCACACCTGCGCCACTTCACGAAGGTGGGCAGGGGTCAATGAAGCAAGCCTGTCCAGATGGGTGGTCAGGTAATCGGCGGGCAGGCCCTGATGACTGTGCGTGGCCAATGTCGCTGCCAACTTTGCGCTGTCGGCCAGCTCCCGGTGCAGCCGAGCAGCGATCTGGTTGACGGCCATGTCGCACTCCACCTGAGTTGGTCCAAATTCATGGAGGCAATCCAGCATGCCTGCGACCAGGGCATGTGAAGATTCCCGGTATTGCGGGGCGACGTCCCAGTGTACGTGCAACAGTGTTCCCGCATCCAAGTGCCTCAGTTTCGTAGTGACCGTGTAGGTCAGCCCTCGCACATGGCGCAGTTCCTGAGGCAAGCGCGCCTCGTAGTTGCCGCCAAGAATCTCGGTCAGCAACTCCAGTGCAGCATAGACCGGGGCGCTGGGTAGCACGGGGACGGCCAGGGTGAGCATTGCCTGAATTGCACTGCCAGGGTGCGTAATATGGCGTAACAGCGCCGACTGCTCAGCCAGCATGGACGGTGGCTGCGCTGCCCACCGCTGCGGCAAATCACGTATCAGGTCATTGACCAATTGCTCCGCCTCGTCTCGGCTCAGGTTGCCAACCAGTCCTATATCGAGGTTACTGGCCGAGTAAGCCTTTGCATGAAAGGCCCGCATCTGGTCAGTGGTCAAGGGGCCGATGATCGCTGCATCGGCGTGCGAAGCGTACGGATGGCCGCTGAATACATGACCGGTGGTCGTATTGATCAGGCGTGCAAGCGGATTGAGTTTTTGCCGGCCTTGGTAGAGCGCTATTCGATCACGTATCTTCGCCACGTCCTCTGCGCGAAACGCTGGGCGGGCCAGCATCTGCGCCAGCGTTTGCGAAACAGCTCGCAGCAAGCCGGGTGTGCTCAGGCACCTTAGCGTGATCGTGGCTTTGTCTTCGCTCAACGAGCGTCCCACGATGGCGCCCCTCGAAGCCATGTGCTCGGCAAACTGCGCCGCATTGAGGGTTTCGGTACCCTGATCAAGGCTGTAGAGCGTCAGCGCAGCCAGCCCTGGATGATCGCCATCAAGAGCACTACCTGCCCGGAATCGCAGCACCAGATCAATCATGGGCCGATCGTGCGCAGCTACGAAACTGACCTTCGTACCTTGCGCCGTCTCCCATCGCTCAGCCGTGGCCAGAAGGGCAGGAGGCTGGTCGAGTTCGACCGTTTGGGTCGAGGTCAGCCTTGCCATCGCTTGACGCGCAGCATCGATGGCAGGCCCCTGGCACAGCACAGGTGCTGGTTGGCGTATCTGATCGTCGGTCATGCTTGCGCTCCTGGTAAAAGAGAGGTGGTGGTCAGCCGCTCACGCCCCAGATAAGTGCGCGCTACCTGCTGCACCCGAGCGCTATCGATGATCGAGATCAGGCGCGCATGTTCGTCGATCAGGGTTGCTGGCTGCCCTGTCGCGGCCATGGCGCCGATTTGTGAGGCTTGGGCCATTGGGCTGTCGAGAGAGAAAAGCTGGCGGGCGAGCAATCGCAGTTTTATCCGCTGCAACTGCTCGTCGGACAAGGCTTCGGTTTGCAGGCGTGCTATCTGCTCGTAGATAGCGTCAGCAGCTTGTTCGAGGGTCGCATTCAGCGTGTTCACATAGGCTGAGAAGGTGAGTACGGTGTCGCCACGTACAAGGGGGTCATAGGTTGCGGCAACGCCTGTCAGCAGGCCCCGGCCCCTGACAAGTTCGGCATACAACCAAGCGCTGGAGCCCTCGGCCAGTACTTCACAGATCAGTTCGAGGGTCTTGCTCGTGAGTGCATCGATGGCTGTGGCACAGCTGGGGACGTTGAAGGACATCAACAGACCATGGCTAAGCCCCGGCAAGCTGACGGTCTGGCTGCGTTCAGCCAATGGCGCGTCTGAGCGAGGAAAAGGCGAGTCTGTCAGCTGGCCGCGCTCCACGTGCGCGAAGTACGTTTCGACCTGCTGTTTCAACGTTTCCAGTTCTACGTTGCCCACCACGACGAGCGTGGCGTTGTTAGGCCGGTAATGGGTGATGTACCACTGCCGCAGCGTTGGAAGGTCGATGCTTTGTAGATCCATCGCCGAGCCGAAGCTTGGGGTCGCATACGGGCTGCTGCCGTGAGCCAAGGCCAGGTGACGGTCGTAGGCTTGCTGGACGGGCTGGGCGTCCACCTTCAGGCGTCGTTCGTCAGCGATTGCCTTGGCGCCTCGTGCCAACTCGGGCAACCCGAATGTGGCTGTGTCCATGGCATCTGCCAACAGTTCGAGCGCAACGGGCAGGCGCGATGCAGGCAGCAGCATGTCGAAAGAGGTGGCGTCGAGGTGAGTACTGGCATTGGCCTGCCCTGCAAGACGGGCAACGACTTTGGCGTACTGCCCAGGCTCCAGCTTGCGGCTGCCTTCGAAGATGACGTGTTCGAGCAAGTGCGAGAGGTTGGTCTGCCCTGCCGGCTCATGGCGGGTACCGACGTTGTACCAGAGCTGGACGGCGGCGAGGGCATTTCGGCTCTGCTGCCTCAGGTAGACGGACAGGCCGTTCTCAAGCGTGAAATGCTGGATAGGGGAGGGGCTGGCGCTTGCAAGAGAGGCAAGCGCCGCCGAGACATCATCGGCCAGTGAAGGCGCAGAGAGTGATACGGTCATGCTGAGGTGCTCGGGTGGCTAGAGACCCGAGCAGCATCAGTCAATGCAAGACCTGGCCTGCGCTATATAACTAGCCCCGTTGCCACAGCGCGTAGTGCACCTGTCCGGTTTTTTTCTCCCGGTGCAGGCGCCAGTTAGCAGGCAACTGCAAGGTCGATGGAGCCGCTTCGCTCTCGGTGTATACCCATGCTTGCTCGCTCAGCCACTGGTGCTGTTCAAGCAGATTGCAGGTGTCTGCCAGCAACTGTTGATGGAAGGGTGGATCCAGGAACACCAGGTCGAACTGCTTTTTGGCAGGGCCTTGCAGATAACGCAAGGCATCGGTCTGCAGGATCTGCCCCCGTGGGCAGCGCAGGAGCTCGAGGTTGTTCTTGAGGTTGGCGATGGCCGCAGGGTTGCTGTCCAGCGCCACGGCGTCCTCGGCCCCGCGCGACAGGGCCTCCAGCACCAATGCTCCGCTGCCGGTGAAGGCATCGAGCACGTGCGCGCCCTCGATGTAGGGTGCCAGCCAATTGAAAACCGTCTCGCGTACCCGGTCAGGCGTAGGGCGCAAGCCCTCACCGTCGGGCACGGCCAGGCGACGGCTGCGCCATTGGCCCGCGATGATGCGCAGGTGGCCCTGGCCCTTGCTCTGGCCCGGTTGCTGGCGAGCGGGAGGGTTGGATCTTGGCATTAGTGCTCCGGTACCCCGAGCGGTTGCCCGGAGGGTTTATCAGTGGGGGCTGGCAGTGGCTTCTGCAGCACCTTTGGGCCAACCGTGACGATGACCAGCTTGTCGGCAGACAGGTGCTTGTTCATGGCGTCTTTAACCTGTTCGACGGTCAGGGCCTGGGACTGCTGCATGAAGTCTTCCAGCCAGCTCAATGGCAGGTTGTAGAAGCCGATGGCGCCCAGTTGCCCGACGATGCTGGCATTGCTGGCATTGGAGAGCGGGAAGCTTCCGGCCAGCTCGCGCTTGGCATCGTCCAGCTCTTGCTGGGTAGGACCGCTGCGCAGGTAGTCGGCCAGAATACCCTGAACCAGCTTCAATGTCCCTTCGCTGAGCTCGGCGCGGGTTTGCAGGTTGATCATGAACGGGCCGCGTACTTGCATTGGGCTGAAGGCCGAATAGACCCCGTAGGTCAGGCCGCGCTTTTCCCGCACCTCGCTCATCAGCCGCGTCCCGAACGCGCCACCACCGAGGATCTGATTGCCCAGTGACAGGGCTGGCCAATCCTTGTCCTGGCGATCGATACCCAGCTCTGCGAGCATCAGGTGGGTCTGCTGAGACGGAAACTCGATGTGGGTGAAGCCTGCCTTGGGCTCCGTCGGTTGGGCTGGAGCAGGCAAGGCCGGGCCTTTGGGCAGGCCGGCTGAAACCTGCGCGGCAATTGCCTCGGCTTCGCTGCGGTTCAGGTCACCCACCAGTGCGATGACGGCATTGCCAGGCGTGTAGGCCTTGGCGTGAAACGCTCGCAACTGCTCCAGGGTAATGCCAGTGATGCTTTGCGGTGTTCCATCGCTGGGATGGGCATAAGGGTGTTCGCCGTACAGGTTGGCGAACAGCGTCTTGCCTGCAAGCTTGCCGGGGTTCTGCTTGTCGTATTCGAAGCCGGCCAGCATCTGGTTCTTGAGCCGTTTGAGCGCATCCTCCGGGAAGGTGGGCTTGCCTGTGACTTCGGTAAACAGCTTCAAGGCCGGGTCGCGCTTGTCCTTGGCACTGAGGCTACGCAGCGAGGCGACGGCCATGTCGCGGTACGAGCCGTTGCCGAAATCTGCGCCCAGGCCCTCGAAGCCCTGGGCGATGGCCGTCACATCCTTGCCCTTTACGCCTTCGTTGAGCATGGCGTTGGTCAACGCCGCCAGGCCCGGTGTGTCACCGTCCTGGCTGCTGCCGGCGGCGAAGGTCACGCGCAGGTCGAACATCGGAAGCTCGCGGGCTTCGACGAACAGCACCCGCGCGCCTTCAGCCGTGTTCCAGTGCTGGATGTTCAACTGGCGGGTGGTGGGCGCCTTGCCGTCAAGCTCGGCCAGGGACTGTAGAGTGTTGGCCTGCCGGGCTTGTGCATTGCCAGCCTTGGCAGCGTCCTGGGCCAGTGCCGGTACGGCCAGTGCAGCCGTCAATGCCCAGGTACAGATACCCGTAGCCAGCCAGTGGGGGCGATGCAAGCGACGGTCACTCATGAGCGGACTCCTCGGGCAGAACATGGGCAACGCTCAGGCGTTCGCGGGTGAAATAGGTACGGGCAGCTTGCTGGATGTCCTGAGGAGTAACGCGCTTGAGTTCGTCCAACTCGCTGTCGATCAGCTTCCAGGACAGCCCGACGGTTTCCAGCTGGCCTATGGTGGTTGCCTGACTGCTTATTGAGTCGCGGTCATACACCAGCCCGGCGATGACCTGGGCGCGCACACGCTCGAGCTCTTCTGCCGTGGGCGGAGTAGTCTTGAGTTCATCCAGCAGTTGCCAGATGCCCTTTTCCACGTCTGCCAGGGTTTTTTGCTTCTGCACGTTGGGTGTGGCTGAAATGAGGAACAGGCTGTCGCCGCGCGTGAAGGCGTTGTAGCTGGACGAGGCGCCGGCCACCAGTTCCTGCCCGCGCTCCAGTCGTGCGGGCATGCGTGCGCTGTAGCCGCCGTCGAGCAAGGCCGAGATCAGACGCAAGGCATGCACCGTGCGAGGGTCCTGGGCCGTGGGCAGGCCGGGTACGTTGAAGCCGTAGATCAGGCTTGGCAGCTGGGTGCGCACGTGCAGGGTCAGCTGGCGCTGGCCGGGCTCAGCCAGCTCCAGCGGCAGCTTGGCCGCAGGTGTGTCCCGGCGAGGGATAGCGCCGAAGTACTTCTGGGCCAGGCCCTTGACTTCGTCGGCGGTGACATCGCCCACCACCACGAGCGTGGCGTTGTTGGGCGCATACCACGAGGTGTACCAGTGGCGAAGCTCCTCGACCTTCATGCGCTCCAGGTCGGCCATCCAGCCAATGGTCGGGGTGTGGTAGCCACTGGCCGGGTAGGCCATGGCCCGAAACAGCTCGAACGCCTTGGCATTGGGCTGGTCATCGGTGCGCAGGCGGCGCTCTTCCTTGATGACCTCGATTTCACGGCTGAACTCGTCGGCCGGCAGGCGCAGGCTGGCCAGGCGATCGGCCTCCAGCTCGAAGGCGACCGGCAAGCGATCACGCGCCAGCACCTGGTAGTAGGCGGTGTAGTCGTCGCTGGTGAACGCGTTCTCTTCGGCGCCCAGGTCCCGCAGGATGCGCGAGGCCTCGCCGGGGCCGACCTTGGCACTGCCCTTGAACATCATGTGCTCAAGCGCATGGGAAAGGCCGGTCTGGCCAGGCGTCTCGTAGCTGGAGCCGACCTTGTACCAGATTTGCGAGACCACCACTGGCGCGCGATGGTCTTCGCGCACGACCACTTTGAGGCCGTTATCCAGGATGAATTCGTGGGTGGGTTGCACATCGGCGGCTAAGGCCGCAAGCGGGAGGCACAGCGTGCCGAGCAACAGGCCAGCGGCGCGGCGGGCTAGAGCATTCATACGGTGTTTAACCTGTTCGGCGGCCCGCTGGGTTTAGCGTCGGCAGGCCAGGAGGTGCTAGGATACTGATCCGGTTGCCTGGCGACCATGCCTGTCGCCGTTCTGGCCTGCAGGACATCAAGACAAAACGTTGCGCATGAACCAGCCGGCTTCTAGATAGTCTGTTCTGCGTAGAAAGAATTCCTGATGCGCCCTAGCGGGCCATCGCTACCCTGAGATAGCCGTCTTCCATGTTTGGTTCCAACGACGACAAAAAAGCGCCGGCCGAGGCTGGCGAGAAGAAAGGCCTGTTCGGCTGGTTCCGCAAGAAGCCGCAGCCACCTGCGCAAGCGGACGTGCCGGCGGAAAAATCCCCAGCTGTCGAAGCGCCCGCAGTAGCTGATCCCGAGCGAGCGCAGGTGCCTGCGCCGCTGGACGAGCACGCCGCTGCGGCCCCGGTCGTTGCGCCGCGTGCGGAGCCTACACCCCCTGCTCCCGTGACGCCTGAGCCCTTGCCCGAGGTCGCCGCGCCCGAGGCACCGGCGCCGGTTGTCGACCCTGCACCGCACGTGCCCGCGCCTGTACAGGCGATTGTGCCTGAAGCCGAAATCCCTGCCCCCGTGAGCAATCTGGTGCTGCCGGTTGCAGAAGAACCCGTGGCGCTTGTGCCCGATCTGCAGGCCAAGGCGCCACCGGTCATTCCGGATCGCCCGGCGCCTGCGCCAGCAGTCCAGCCCATTGCAGAGCCGGCCAAGGTCGATCCGCACGTCGAGGCCGAGGCTGCCCCGCCCGTCGAGGCCGCCCAGGCCGAGCCTGTGAAAGCAGGCTTTTTCGCCCGCCTCAAGCAGGGGTTGTCGAAAACCAGCGCCAGCATTGGCGAAGGCATGGCCAGCCTGTTCCTGGGCAAGAAAGTCATCGACGACGACTTGCTCGACGAGATCGAGACTCGCCTGCTGACCGCCGACGTCGGGGTGGAAGCCACGTCCACCATCGTTCAGAACCTGACGCAGAAGGTGGCTCGCAAGCAGCTGGCCGACGCCGATGCGCTGTACAAGTCCTTGCAGGAAGAGCTGGCCGCGTTGCTCAGGCCTGTCGAGCAGCCGCTGGTCGTGGCGGCGCAGAACAAGCCCTATGTGATCCTGGTGGTAGGCGTCAATGGCGCCGGCAAAACCACCACCATCGGCAAGCTGGCCAAGAAGCTGCAAATGGAAGGCAAGAAAGTGATGCTCGCTGCAGGCGACACCTTCCGGGCCGCGGCGGTCGAGCAATTGCAGGTGTGGGGTGAGCGTAACCGCATCCCGGTGATCGCGCAGCACACCGGCGCCGACTCCGCTTCGGTGATCTTCGACGCGGTGCAGGCAGCCAAGGCCAGGGGCGTGGATGTGCTGATCGCCGATACCGCCGGGCGCCTGCACACCAAGGACAACCTGATGGAGGAGCTGAAGAAGGTCCGTCGCGTCATCGGTAAGCTCGATCCCGATGCACCGCACGAAGTGCTGCTGGTGCTCGACGCCGGTACTGGCCAGAACGCCATCAGCCAGGCCAAGTATTTCCACCAGAGCGTGGAGCTGACCGGCCTTGCGCTCACCAAGCTCGATGGTACCGCCAAGGGGGGTGTCATCTTCGCCCTGGCCAAGCAATTCAAGCTGCCTATCCGGTTCATCGGTGTCGGTGAAGGGATCGATGACCTGCGCACCTTCGAGGCCGAGCCGTTCGTCAAGGCCCTGTTCGCCGAGCGAGACTGACCATGATTCGATTCGAACAGGTTGCCAAGCGCTACCCCAACGGTCACGTGGGGCTGCACGAGCTGAGTTTCCGGGCGCGTCGGGGCGAATTCCTGTTCGTCACCGGGCACTCGGGCGCAGGTAAAAGTACGCTGCTGCGCCTGCTGCTGGCCATGGAGCGTCCTACCAGCGGCAAACTGATGCTGGCCGGGCAGGACCTGGGCCAGATCAGCAATTCGCAGATCCCGTTTCTGCGCCGCCAGATAGGCGTGGTGTTCCAGAACCACCAGTTGCTGTTCGACCGCACGGTCTTCAACAACATTGCCTTGCCCCTGCAGATACTGGGCTTGTCCAAGGCCGAGATCGCCAAGCGCGTGGACTCGGCGCTGGAGCGGGTGTCTCTGGTCGACAAAGGCGAGCTGTACCCTGCCGACCTGTCGACCGGCCAGCAGCAGCGCGTGGGTATCGCCCGCGCCATCGTGCACCAGCCAGCCCTGCTGCTGGCCGACGAGCCAACGGGTAACCTTGACCCGCGCCTGGCTGCGGAGATCATGGGGGTGTTCGAGGACATCAACCGATTGGGCACAACCGTGCTGATCGCCAGCCACGACCTGGCCCTGATCGCGCGCATGCGTCACCGCATGCTCACCTTGCAGCGCGGGCGTCTGATCGGCGACGGGGAGGCCGGACAATGAGTACGACACGATCACCGAAGGTCTCCGAGCGCGTCGCGCCTAAACCTGCCGACCCACAGCCTGCGAAGAAGCGTGGCGCAGGCTCCGACGATGACGGTCCGGACCTGCGATCGCTCATGCATGCCTGGCTCGAGAGCCATCGCGCCAGCCTGGCGGACAGCTTACGGCGACTGGGCAAGCAGCCCATTGGCAGCTTCTTCACGTGCATGGTGATGGCCGTGGCGCTGAGCATGCCCATGGGGCTGTCGTTGCTGCTCAAGAACGTCGAGCAGTTGGGCGGGTCCTGGCAGCGCGCCGCGCAGATATCCCTGTACCTCAAGCTCGATGCCAGCAGCCGTGACGGCGAGGCGTTGCGCGATGAAATCAAGGGCATGCCTGGCGTAGCAGAGGCGCAGTATGTCAGTCGCGAGCAGGCGCTGCAGGAGTTCCAGCAACAATCGGGCCTGGGCGAGGCGCTGCGAGAGTTGCCCGACAACCCACTGCCCGGCGTAGTCGTGGTGACCCCGACCGAAGTCGACAAGCCGGCCCTGGAAGCGTTGCGTCAGCGCCTGTCGGAGTTGCCGCGCGTCGATGTAGCGCAGCTGGACCTGGTGTGGGTCGAGCGGCTGGCGGCCATCCTCAAGCTTGGGGACCGGTTCGTCTTCGGGCTGGCCGTGATGCTCATTTCTGCGCTGCTTTTAGTAATTGGCAACACAATTCGTCTACATATCGAGAACCGCCGTGTCGAGATCGAAGTGATCAAGCTGGTAGGGGGCACCGATGCTTACGTACGCCGGCCTTTCCTGTACATGGGGGCCTTGTACGGCCTGGGCGCGGGCCTGTTGGCCTGGGCCATCCTGGCATTTGGCCTGGGGTGGCTGAACGAGGCCGTGGTGAGCCTGTCCGGTCTGTATGGCAGCGATTTCGCCTTGGATGGCGTACCTGCCTCCGATGGTCTGTCGCTCTTGATCGGAGCGGTGCTGTTGGGGTATATCGGTGCATGGATTGCAGTCGCCCGCCACTTGAACGAGCTGGCGCCGCGATAGTTTTTATTGGCCAGCATTGGCCTGGGCGTGCCCGTTGGAACTTGTACCTGGGCCCCAGGTCTATGTAGGCAGCGCCTGAAAAGCGCGAGTTCAGTAAGTCGGAGGTTCTTGAATGACCACATCGTTGCAACCTGCGTATGCCCTGGTCCCCGGTGCAAACCTGGAGTCCTACGTGCATACGGTCAACAGCATCCCGCTGCTGACTGTCGAGCAGGAGCGTGATCTGGCTGAGCGTCTCTATTACGAGCAGGACCTCGAAGCTGCTCGGCAGATGGTAATGGCCCACCTGCGGTTCGTCGTGCATATCGCCCGTAGCTATGCCGGTTATGGGCTGGCCCAGGCCGATCTGATCCAGGAAGGCAACGTGGGCCTGATGAAGGCCGTCAAGCGCTTCAACCCGGAAATGGGCGTGCGCCTGGTGTCGTTCGCCGTGCACTGGATCAAGGCCGAGATTCACGAGTTCATCCTGCGCAACTGGCGTATCGTCAAGGTGGCGACCACCAAGGCCCAGCGCAAGCTGTTCTTCAACCTGCGCAGCCAGAAAAAGCGTCTGGCCTGGTTGAACAACGACGAAGTGCATCGGGTTGCCGAAAGCCTGGGGGTCGAGCCTCGTGAAGTCCGCGAGATGGAAAGCCGTCTGAGCGGTCACGACATGGCGTTCGATCCAGCAGCCGAAGCCGATGACGACAGTGCCTTCCAGTCGCCTGCGCATTACCTGGAAGACCACCGTTACGACCCGGCGGTACAGCTTGAAGATGCAGACTGGAGCGACAACTCCACCAGCAACCTTCATGAGGCCTTGCAGGGTCTGGACGACCGTAGCCGGGATATTCTGTACCAGCGCTGGTTGGCCGAAGAGAAAGCCACCCTGCACGAGCTAGCCGAGAAATACAGCGTGTCGGCCGAGCGCATTCGCCAGTTGGAGAAGAACGCGATGAACAAGGTCAAGGCCTTGATCGCTGCCTGATCGTTCTCTGCTCGACAAAAAGCCGCTGCCCTGCAAGGGGACAGCGGCTTTTTTCATGGCTGCCCTGTACGCGGTGCCAGGCTCAGGGCCTGCGTGATGTGTCCAATTGCATCAAGTAGCTGGGCCCACCCAGCTGGCTCATCTGGCGGCGAATCCAGCCAGCGCGGCTGGCCACGTAGGGGCTTGGCTTGCCAGCATTCCACTTGAGAGGGCTGGGCAGCACCGCGGCCAGTTGCGCGGCTTGTTGCCGGCTGAGTTGACTGGCTTCCACACCAAAGTGATGGCGAGCGGCTGCCTGGGCGCCGAACACACCCTGGCCCCACTCGGCACTGTTCAGGTAGACCTCAAGAATGCGCTGCTTGGTCCAGAACAGCTCGATCAAGCCGGTGAACCATGCTTCCAGCCCCTTGCGCAGCCAGCTGCGCCCCGGCCACAGGAACAGATTCTTGGCCACCTGTTGGGTCAGGGTGCTGGCCCCGCGCACGCTACCGCCACGCTCGTTGAAAGCCAGGGCTGCCTGGATGGCGGGTATGTCGAACCCCCAATGGTTGGCGAACTTCTGGTCTTCGCCAGCGATGACCGCCACCTTGAGGTCATCGGAGATATGGTCCCAACCCACCCATTCGCGCTGCAGGTCAATCGGTTCGCCGCTCACCCACGATTGCACCTTGCGCTCGAGCATCAACGCCGTACCGGGCGGGGGCACCCAGCGAAACACCATAACCAGCACGATACTGACGGCAGCAAACCAGAGCAGGGCGCGCAGAAGACGTCGGAGAAGGTTTCGCAGCATAGGGTGGCTTGGCCGGACGTTTGGGAAGGGCCATTATACAGACCCGATTCGAGGAGTCGTCCCATGCTTCGCAGCTTCCTGATGCTTGCCGCTTTTTTCGGCTTTACCGGCGTGGCCCTGGGCGCCTTTGCAGCCCACGGCCTGAAAAATCGACTTAGCGCTGACTACCTGGCTATTTTCCACACCGGTGTCACCTACCAACTGGTTCACGCGCTGGCGCTGTTTGGCGTGGCATTGCTGGCGGTCCATCTGCCTGGCCGGCTGGTGGGTTGGGCCGGTTATCTGTTCGTGCTGGGTATCGTGCTGTTCTCCGGCAGCCTGTACCTGCTGACGCTGACCGGCATCAGCAAGCTGGGCATGATCACGCCCATCGGTGGCCTGTGCTTCCTGGCAGGGTGGCTTTGCCTTGGGCTCGCCGCGTGGCGACTGGGCTGACTGCCCAGTCCACATTAACGACTAATGGCGTGCGGTGGCCTTGGGTTGCGCGGCCTTTCGGCGCTAGAATGCGGGCCCCAAAGAACAATGGTGGCCGTGAGCATGCGTATCCAACTGAACGGTGAACCCTACGAATTGCCTGCTGGCGAAAGCGTCGCCGGGCTACTGGCCCGCCTTGAGCTGGCTGGCCGCCGCGTGGCGGTGGAGCTGAATCAGGACATCGTGCCGCGCAGTCAGCATGACACCACCGCGCTGAGCGATGGCGACCAGGTCGAAGTGGTGCACGCGATCGGCGGCGGCTGACCGCTGTCGGCAACCCAACCGCAGGCCCAGCAACCTTTTCCCGAGGAACAACGATGAGCAACGTTCGCAGCGACAAGCCCTTCACCCTGGCCGGGCGTACCTTCCAGTCGCGCCTGCTGGTAGGCACCGGCAAGTACCGTGACATGGAGCAAACCCGCCAGGCCATCGAGGCCTCGGGTGCCGAGATCGTGACTGTCGCGGTGCGCCGCACGAACATTGGTCAGAACCCGGGCGAGCCGAACCTGCTGGACGTACTGCCACCGGACCGCTACACCATTCTGCCCAATACTGCCGGCTGCTATGACGCCGTCGAAGCGGTGCGTACCTGCCGCCTGGCCCGGGAGCTGCTCGATGGGCATAACCTGGTCAAGCTGGAAGTGCTGGCCGACCAGAAAACCCTGTTCCCCAACGTAATCGAAACCCTCAAGGCCGCCGAGGTGCTCGTCAAGGATGGCTTCGACGTGATGGTCTACACCAGCGACGACCCGATCATCGCCCGCCAACTGGCCGAAGCCGGCTGTATCGCCGTCATGCCCCTGGCTGGCCTGATCGGTACGGGGCTTGGCATCTGCAACCCCTACAACCTGCAGATCATCCTCGAAGAATCCAAAGTACCGGTGCTGGTGGATGCTGGCGTAGGCACTGCCTCCGACGCCACTATCGCCATGGAAATGGGCTGCGAGGCGGTGCTGATGAACTCGGCCATCGCCCATGCCCAGCAACCGGTATTGATGGCCGAGGCCATGAAGCACGCCATCGTGGCGGGTCGCATGGCGTACCTGGCCGGTCGCATGCCCAAGAAACTCTATGCCAGCGCCTCTTCGCCGCTGGATGGTCTGATCAAGTAAGAGCCCCTGATGACTGATTCGCAAGATCTGCCGAACGCCGCCGACGGCGACGCCCGCCCACACCGCCGCATCAAGAGCTTCGTGATGCGTGCCGGGCGCATGACCGAAGGCCAGCAGCGCGGCCTGGACCAGGGTGGGCCGCTGTACATCCTGCCGCTGGCGGACAGCCCGGTCGACTACGACCAGGTCTTCGGCCGCTCGGCACCGCGCACGCTGGAAATCGGCTTCGGCATGGGTCATTCCCTGCTGGAAATGGCCGCCGCTGCGCCTGAGCAGGACTTCATCGGTGTCGAGGTCCATCGCCCAGGCGTTGGGGCGCTGCTCAATGGCGTGCTCACCCAAGGGCTGACCAACCTGCGGGTATACGATTGCGATGCCATCGAGGTATTGAACCGTTGCGTGGCCGACGACAGCCTTGACCGCCTGATGCTGTTCTTCCCTGACCCTTGGCACAAGGCGCGCCACCACAAGCGCCGCATCGTCCAGCTGGCGTTCGCCGAGTTGGTACGGCGCAAGCTCAAGCCCGGCGGCGTGTTCCACATGGCCACGGACTGGGAACCCTATGCCGAGTACATGCTGGAAGTGATGAATGCAGCCCCTGGCTATCGCAATCAAGCAGCGGACGGTACCTACGTGCCGCGGCCGACCGAGCGGCCGATCACCAAGTTCGAACGCCGCGGCGAGCGCTTGGGCCATGGTGTCTGGGACCTGAAATTCGAAAAGACCGCGTGATCCGCTAAGCCGGACGCTGTGCGGATGGACAAAAAGCTGCCTTGCAAGCGCTGTTATTTGGGGCCACGGCGCGGCCCCAGCGATCTTGATGAACAGCATCACTCTGCAAGGTCGGTTTTTGAGTGCCGACAACCACGGGGGCTAACGCCAAGGCGTTACGTAAAAGGCGGCCGGACTGTTACAGCTTCAGCCGCGACGGTCCGCCACTACGCCGATCAGCGCCAGGACCACCAGAAGCACAGGCGCCAACGCGTAGTTGTTGAACTGGCTCAGCCCCTTCAAAACCCAGGGTGTGGCGTAGATCAAGGCCGCGCCGCTGCCGATCATCACCAGCAATGCCATCAGCGGCACCCGCAGGGCCCCTGTCAGCCCGCCCAGGCGCTGCTCGGCCCAGGCATTGATGTCCGTCCCGAACAGCACCAGCAGACAGCCTACCAACGCCAGAGAAATCTCCGACAAGTTGCTGCGGCTCCAGCGGGAAATCGTCGCGAGCAGGTCGAGTACCAGATCCATGGGTCATCCTTAGGTCAAGAAATACTGCAGCAAGTCATTGAGGAACAGTTGGCCCCTGGGCGTTGCCACCAGTCGATCCGGTTCGACCTGCAAAAGCCCTCTTTGTTCTGCCAGGCGACGAGCTTGGGCGAGCCGTGCGAGCGGCAACCCGGTGCGGTCGGTGAACAGCTGCGCTTCCACACCCTGGGTCAGGCGCAGCGCGTTCATCAGGAACTCGAAGGGCAGCTCGTCCTCGGGCAACTGTTTTTCGCCGGCCTTGAACGGTTTGGCCAGGTTCAGGTAGTCCTTGGGCAGCCGGGTTTTCCAGGTGCGTACGATACGGCCGTGCGCATAGGTGAGCTTGCCATGGGCCCCGGCACCAATGCCGATGAAGTCTCCGAAGCGCCAGTAGTTGAGGTTGTGGCGGGCAGCGCGCTCGGGCTGAGCGTAGGCAGACACCTCGTACTGGCCGAACCCGTTGGCCGCCATCAGGCCCTGGCCGGCTTCCTGGATGTCCCAGAGGATATCGTCCTCGGGCAGCTCGGGCGGCTGGTTCCAGAATACGGTGTTGGGCTCTACCGTCAGTTGATACCAGGACAGGTGCGTGGGCCCGAGCTCGATTGCCTGACGCAGATCGCCCAAGGCGTCGTCCATCGACTGGTCGGGCAAGCCATGCATCAGGTCCATGTTGAAGTTGTCGAAGCCTGCGGCCCTTGCCATGCCAGCAGCGCGGATCGCTTCCTCGCCATTGTGGATGCGGCCCAGCGCTTGCAGCTTGGCCGGTTGGAAACTCTGCACGCCAATGGACAGGCGGTTGATGCCGGTCTGGCGATAGGCCTTGAACTTGTCCTGTTCGAACGTTCCCGGGTTGGCTTCCAGGGTGATCTCGATGTCCGAAGCGAATGGGATGCGTTGCTCGACGCCGCGCAGCAACCGGCCCAGGGCATCGGCACTGAACAGGCTTGGTGTGCCACCACCGAAGAAGATCGAGGTGATGGCGCGGCCCTGGACTGCGGCCAGTTCCTGGTCAAGGTCGGTCAGCAGCGCCGCAACGTAGGCCGCTTCGGGCAACTCAGGCCCTGCGGCATGGGAATTGAAGTCGCAGTAGGGGCATTTGCGCACGCACCACGGGATGTGGATGTACAACGCCAACGGCGGCAGCTGGCTGATGCCCGGTGCCTGGATGAGCGACGACGTCAGGGTCATGCCAGGCCCAGACGTTGACGCAGCAGCGCCATGGCGCGGGCACGATGGCTAATCTGGTTCTTGTCAGCCGGGGTCAGGTCGGCGCTTGAGCAATCACGTTCTGGCACCCAGAACAGTGGGTCGTAGCCAAACCCGTGTTCGCCGCTTGCCTTGAGCAGGATGCGACCGTGCCACAGGCCTTCGCACAGGATTGGCAACGGATCATCGGCGTGCCGCACCAGCGCCAATACACAGACGAACTGCGCACCGCGCTCGGCCTCGGGTACGTGCTTCAGCGCGTCGAGCAACTTGGCGTTGTTGGCGGCATCGCCCTGGCCGTCGGCATAACGCGCCGAGTAGATGCCAGGTGCACCTCCCAGGTAATCCACGGCCAGACCGGAATCGTCCGCCAAGGCGGGCAGCCCGGAAATGCGCGCGGCATTGCGCGCTTTCAAGATGGCGTTCTCGACGAACGAGAGGCCGGTTTCTTCCGGCTCGACCTGGCTGAACTCGCCAATCGATCGCAATTGCACGGATTGACCGAGCATCGCCTGCAGTTCCTTGAGTTTGCCGGCGTTATGGCTGGCCAATACGAGTTGCTGGAAATTCATCATTCGCCTGGGAAAACGTCCTGGTTGAAGCTGAAGGAGTGACTGACACCACCGGCTTGGACACCTAGCTCGAAGACGACGGTCTCAGGGTGTTCGATCTTGAATTGGGCGACGTAAGACGCGGTGCCGTGGTCGGTGACCTGCTTGAAGGCCAGGGGCTGCTCGCGCCCGGTCAGGTCCTTGACCGCGCCGCTGACCACGGCCGTGATGGGTTTGCCGGCTCTGAGTACGGTGAGGCTGAGCACGCCCTGGTTACGGCTGCGGACCAGGCCTGTGGCCGCTGCGACCTGCGGGGTGAGCATGCTTGAGGTAAACGCGCCGTAGTGCACCGTGATATCGCCAAATACCTCTTTGCGAGCAGCGCGTGCAGTATCGGCTGCCAGTGCTGGCATTGCCAGACACAGGCTGATCAAAAGCAGGGCAAGGCGACGCATGGTGCAGATTCTCCTGGGTCAGACCGCGAGTTGATGTGCCTGCAGGCCGGGGCTGCTGACCCGGTAGATACCGATTTCGCCCAAAAGGTTAGGCCAGAGCCGGCCGCCCAGACCGTTGCGGTGCATATGATCCACCGCCAGTCGGTCCAGCACCTTGGCCTTGCGCTCGTGGACCAGCTCTTCGAAGTCGGCGAAGGTGCAGAAGTGGATGTTAGGGGTGTTGTACCAGGTGTACGGCATGAAGTCCGAGACGGGCATGCGGCCTTTGGTCGCCAGGTACCACCGGCAGCGCCAGTGACCGAAGTTGGGGAAGGTGATGATGCACTGGCGACCGACGCGCAGCATTTCGTCCAGGATGCGGTCGGGGTACTCCACCGCCTGCAAGGCCTGGGTCATGATCACCACGTCGAAACTGTCGCTGGCGAAATTGCCCAGGCCTTTGTCCAGGTCCTGCTCGATGACGTTCACGCCCTTGGCCACGCAGGCGGCGATATTGTCCCCGTCGATTTCGAGGCCGTAGCCGGTGACCTGCTTGCGGTCGCGCAGCGAAGCCAGCAGCTCGCCGGTACCACAGCCCAGGTCCAGTACCCGGCTGCCGGCGGGAATCCAGTCGTGGATGATTTCCAGATCGGCTCTCATGCTGTCCTCAGAGGGTAATACGGTTCATGTAGTTCGAGAAACCCTGCATGTAGCGAGGCGTGGGAATCAGGAAGGCATCGTGGCCGTAGGGCGAGTCGATTTCCAGGTAGCAGACGTTCTTGCGCGCCGCCATCAGGGCATCGACGATTTCCCGCGAGCGCGCCGGCGAGAAGCGCCAGTCGGTAGTGAACGACATGATGCAGTAGTTGGCTTTGACATGGGCCAGGGTCGCGGCCAGATCGCCATTGTGCGCCGCCGCCGGGTCGAAGTAGTCCAGTGCCTTGGTCATCAGCAGGTACGTGTTGGCATCGAAGCGCCCGGAGAATTCTTCGCCCTGGTAGCGCAGGTAGCTTTCGACCTGGAACTCCACACTGTGGAAGTCGTAGTTGAGCTTGTCACTCTTGAGCTCGCGGCCAAATTTCTCACCCATCGAGTCATCCGACAGGTAGGTGATATGCCCGACCATGCGTGCCAGCATCAGCCCCCGCTTGGGAATCACGCCCTGGTCCTGGAACGAGCCGCCATGGAATTCGGGGTCGGTGAGAATGGCCTGGCGCGCCACCTCGTTGAACGCGATGTTCTGCGCGGACAGCTTGGGCGCCGAGGCGATATCGACACAGTGGCGCACGCGCTCGGGATAGCTGATGGTCCACTGCAGCGCTTGCATGCCGCCCAGGCTGCCACCCACCACGGCGGCCCACTGCGCGATGCCCAGGCGCTCTGCCAGGCGGACCTGGCTGTGAACCCAGTCTTCGACGGTCAGGATCGGGAAGTCGGCGCCATAGGCCTTGCCAGTGGCCGGGTTGATGCTGCTTGGCCCGGTGCTGCCATTGCAGCCGCCCAGGTTGTTCAGGCTGACCACGAAGAAGCGGTTGGTGTCGATGGGCTTGCCTGGGCCGATGCAGCTGTCCCACCAACCCGGCTTGCGGTCAGTGGCGGCGTGGTAGCCCGCGGCATGGTGGTGCCCAGACAGGGCATGGCAGATCAGTACTGCATTGCTCGCGCTGGCGTTCAGCGTGCCATAGGTTTCGTAGACCAGCTCGTAGCTGCTCAGCGAACGGCCGCAGGCCAGAGCCAGCGGCTCGTCGAACCGGGCGGTCTGGGGTACGACCAGACCGACGGAATCTTCTGGAAAGACAGTGGACATCGACCCTGCTCACGCTTGACGGAGGCGTAAGTCTAAAGAGCACCACCCCCAGCGGCAAGCGCAGGCTTGTCGCCAGGGTGCTGCCGGGTCAGATCATCCGCCACAGCTCCTGCGGCATGCCAGCGTAGGCAGCCAGTGGTGGCATGACGAACGACTGGATGACCTGAATGGCCAGGAACGCGAAGATCGGCGAAATATCCATGCCCCCCAGGTTTGGCACGATACGGCGGAACGGCGCCAGCACCGGCTCGCTGATCTGATACGCAAGCTCGGCCGCCGGGTTGTGACTGTTGGGCGCTACCCAGGAAACGATCACCATGACGATCATTGCCACCCAGAAGATTTTCAGGAACAGCGAGGTGATGCCGATGATGGCCCACAACAGCAGGTGCAGCACATCACCGAAGGTGCCGTAGGTCACCATCAGCACGAACCCCATCAGCAGGGCCTGGATGAGCACGGCCAGCAGCAGCGATGAGGTATCCAGCCCGGCGATGCTGGGTACGATCCGGCGGATCGGCTTGAGCAGCGGTTGGGTCGCGCGCACCGTGAACTGGCTGAGCGGGTTGTAGAAGTTGGCCTTGACCAGTTGCAGCACAAAGCGCAACAGGACGATCACCAGGTACAGGCTGACCAGTGTTTGCACCACGAAAATCGCGGCGCCGGACAGTGCATTCATTTGAAACTCCTTATTTGCCCAGTTGCTCGGCCAGCTCAGCGGAGCGTGTGGCTGCAGCGTGCAGCGCCTGCTCCACGATGGCCTCGAAACCACTGGCCTGGAACGATTTGATAGCGGCTTCGGTGGTGCCGGCAGGTGATGTCACGCGGCGGCGCAATTCGGCGGCGTCCACATCGCTGGCAACCGCCATGCGGGCGGCGCCCAACGCCGTGTGCAAGGTCAGCTCGGTGGCGGTCTCCCGAGGCAGGCCGAGCTTCTCGCCCGCCGCAGTCATGGCCTCGATCAGCAGGAAGAAATACGCAGGGCCGCTACCGGAGACGGCGGTCACTGCATCCAGTTGCTGCTCCTGTTCGAGCCAGAGCGCCGTCCCTACCGCCGACAACAGTTGCTCGGCCTGCTGGCGTTGCGCGGCCGTGACTTCGGCTGTGGCGTACAGGCCACTGACGCCCTGGCGCAGCAGCGACGGCGTGTTGGGCATGCAGCGCACCACCGGGTGGCTGCCTATCCAGCTCTGCAGGCTGGCGCAGGTGATGCCCGCAGCGATGGACACAATCAGCTGGCCTTCCTTCAGGTCATCGCGCAAGGCCAGGCACACGGTCTTCATCACCTGCGGCTTGACCGCCAGCACGATCACATCGGCGCCTTCGATGGCCTGTGCATTGTGCTCGAAGGTTTCGATGCCCTGTTCAGCCTGGAGGCGAGTACGGGTTTCGGCACCGGGGTCGCTGGCGCGGATGTGCGTCGCCTCCACGCCCTGGGCACGCAGACCGCCGATCAGGCTTGCGGCCATGTTGCCGGCGCCGATAAAGGCAATACGTGTCTTGCTCATGTCAGGTCCTTGTTAGGAAAAGTGAGTTAAGCATGTCATCAAGCGTTGCCGTAGTCGCGGGCACCAAACAAGGCGGTGCCAATACGGACCCAGGTCGCGCCTTGAGCAATTGCCGCTTCCAGGTCATGGCTCATGCCCATGGACAGGGTGTCCAGGCCCAGCCCCAGCGCCTCCTGTAATTGGCGCAACTGGGCGAAGGCTGCTTCCTGGGCGTTGCGATCGGCGGTAGGTTCGGGGATTGCCATCAGCCCACGCAAACGCAGGTTGGGCAGGGCAGCCACGGCCTCCACCAGTGCGGGCAGTTGCGCGGGTGCGCAACCGGCCTTGCTGGCTTCACCGCTGACGTTCACCTGAAGGCAGATGTTGAGCGGCACCAGGCCAACTGGGCGCTGTTCTGAAAGGCGTTGGGCGATTTTCAGGCGATCCACGGAATGCACCCAGTCGAAATGCTCGGCAATGGCCTTGGTCTTGTTCGACTGAATAGGGCCAGTGAAGTGCCAGGTCAGAGGCAGGTCGATGAGTTGCTGTTGTTTATTCAGCGCTTCTTGTAGGTAGTTTTCCCCGAAATCCTGCACGCCTGCGGCATGGAGTTCGCGTATGGCGGCGGCCGGCTTGGTTTTGCTGACGGCCAGCAACCGGACGTCGGCGGGATTACGCCCGGCAACCTGGGCACCCCGGTTGATGCGGTCGCGAATCGAGGAAAGGTTGTCTGCTAGGGTGGACATAGATCGAGGCCGGCAGCTGAAGTTTCGCCGCATTTTACCTGGTTGAAGGCAGATGGGGAGTCTCATGGATGTGACAGACCTGCTGGCGCTTGCCTTGAAGGCAGGTGCCAGCGACCTGCACTTGGCTGCAGGCCAGGCGCCGACGGTGCGCGTGCATGGCGTGCTGCAGCGCCTGCCCGTGCCGATAGCAACGCCGGATGGATTGATGCAAAGCATGGAATCGTTACTCGACGCCGACCCATATCGACAGTGGGCCGCCGGTCACGACCTGGATGTGGCACTGGAGCTGCCCGCGCTTGGGCGGTTTCGCGTGAACCTGTTCAAGCAGATGAACGGCCCTGCGCTCACGTTCCGCTTGATCCCCGCGCGGATCGCCTGCGCCGAAGCGCTCGGCCTGGGCGAGATTGCCCAAACCATTGGCCAATACCGTGACGGTCTGGTGCTCATAGGTGGGCCGACGGGCAGTGGCAAGACGAGCACATTGGCAGCCCTGCTCGATCAGATGAGCCGCGAGCGCGCGCTGCACATCGTCACCCTCGAGGATCCGATCGAGGTCGTCCATGCCAGCCATCAGGGCGTGGTCAACCAGCGTGAGGTGGGCAGAGATTGCTGCAGCTTTGCCCAAGGCCTGCGCAGTGCGTTGCGTCAGGACCCCGACGTGATTGTGCTGGGCGAGTTGAGGGACCTGGAAACCATTCGTCTTGCACTGCGTGCCGCCGAAACGGGTCATCTGGTACTGGCAACCGTTCATACACGCTCAGCGGTGAACAGCATCGACCGGGTAGTAGAGGTATTCCCTGCGCAGGAAAAGGCATGGGTGCGCGCGATGCTGGCAGACTCGCTGCGAGTGGTAGTGGCGCAAGTGCTGGTTGGCCGCCGGGGCGGTGGGAGGGTCGCGGCGCGAGAAGTGCTGGTGGTGACGGATGCAGTCCGCAATCTGATCCGGGAAGGGCGCATGGCCCAGCTCCATTCGGTGATGCAGACCGGCGCGGCAGAGGGTATGCAAACCCTGGCCGGGGCCATTAGGCAACTTCAAGCGCGCGGGCTGCTCGCTGAGTGATGCAACCAGGGCCGCTACCCACCACCTAGGGTTGGCAAGGGAGCGGCCCTCCATGGGGTTGTCATGAGGCAGGGTTAACGCTTGGCCAGGCTAAGCTGTTGCTTTTCCTTGGGCAGTACGCGTTTGGCGACCACGTAGTGTTTCTGCCAATAGGGCTTGCTCAAGTTATCGATGCTCACCCGCTTGCCGCGACGCGGCGCATGAATGAAGCGGTCATTGCCCAGGTAGATGGCAACATGGTTGACGCGGCGGCTCTTGATGTTGAAAAAGATCAGGTCGCCCGGCTTGAGGTCGCCCTTGGCGACCTTGGTGCCGTGACCGCTGGCCATGGCGCTGGAAGTGCGAGGCAGGTTGACCTCAGCCACGTCGTTGAAGGCATAGCGAACCAGGCCGCTGCAATCGAACCCTTTTTTCGGGCTGGTACCGCCCCAAACATAAGGGGTGCCGAGCATGTTCACGGCACGATCGAGCACGGCGCTGCTTTGCTTGCTCGAAGCAGCCGCCACCGTCTTGCCACGCGACTTACTGGCAGCGTTGCCAGGGCGGGCGTGCAGGGTGGTCTGCTTGATGGGCGTGCGCTTTACCGAAGCGTTGGTGGTGTAACCGGTAAAGCCGTTGGGAAGACGTTGCTCACGGTTGGTGGCGTGGGCGGCCAGGGGCAATAGTAGGCAGAGGGTCAGCCATGTCTTGATCAAAGGCGGCATAGATGAAGCTCTTATGAATAGTTGTGTGTTGGGCGCGCAACTTTATAACAGCTTTTTGATCAAATTTTGATCCGCTGGTCGATTCTTGCTTACCATCCGTCGGCCTTGGCGGAAAAAGTCACAACTTTTTTTAGGAAATTTAATCAGCAACCCACGAGGGCCATGCATGAACACTTATCAACAGGGCGCGCCCTTCCACGACACCCACAGCAAGGTGATCGGCTACTTGCTATGGATTTTCGGTTTCACCGGCTCGCACCGTTTCTATTACGGCAAGCCCATCACCGGGACGATCTGGTTCTTCACCTTCGGGCTGCTGGGCATTGGCTGGCTCATCGACCTGTTCCTGATCCCGGCCATGGACCGCGAAGCCGACCTGCGTTTCCACTCTGGCCGAATCGACTACAACATCGCCTGGATACTGCTGACGTTCCTGGGCATCTTCGGCCTGCACCGTCTTTATCAAGGCAAGTGGATCACCGCCATCATCTACTTCTGCACAGGCGGCTTGTTCCTGGTGGGCGTTCTGTATGACTTCTGGACGTTGAACGGGCAGGTGTCCGAGCGCAATGCCAGCCAGCGCTGACCGTTAGCCCCTCTGGCGCGGCCTGGCCAGGCCGCGCCAACCTCTGGGCACTGACTGCTATTGACGGGTTTGACGCTGTTGCAACAGCAGGTTACTGAAGCCCGCGCCAGCCAATTGCTTCTGGGCGACGGTCAACTGCTCGCGGTTGCTGAACGGCCCGACCAGCACCCGGTACCAGGTTTCGTCCTTCACCGTGCCGGACTCCACTTTCACGCTCTGCCCCAGCAGGATGATCTGCGCGCGCACCTTGTCCGCATCGGCCTGCTTGCGGAACGAGCCTGCCTGGAGGAAGAACTGCGTGGTTGCCGCCGGCTTGATCACCGGAGGGGCAGGCGGTGGCGTCTGGCCCAGCAATGCAGCTTGGGCGCGTGCGGTGTCAATCTTGGCGGCCTCTGCCGGGGTCACTGGGGTGACTGGCTGGGCTGGTACAGGTGGCGTCTTCTCCGGCACTGCCTCAGGCGGCACGATGACTTCCGACTCCGGCAGCAAGGTGTAGAAATCGTACTTGGGCTTTACCGGCTGTTGCGGGGTGGCCTGGGTCGACTTCCCGGCTTCGACCGTCTTTTCGGTTTTCTGCTGCTCGGGCTTGGTGCGTTTGATATCGCCGCCACCGGGTTCGAGCTTCATCAGAAACACGATGAACGCACCGATGGTCAGGCCGACTGCCAGCCATACCCAGCCGGGCATGGGCTGCTTGGCGGGCGCCGTCTGACGACTGGCGCCACGTTTGGGGGCAGGTTTCTTCTTGGCAGCCACCTTACATGCGCTCCAGAGTTTCCAGGCCGAGCAGTTGCAGACCTTGCTTGAGGGTGCGCCCGGTCAGCGCTGCCAGACGCAGGCGGCTTTGTTGCTGCTCGGGCGTCTCGGCAGCCAGGATCGGGCAATTTTCATAGAAGCTGGAGAACAGGCCTGCCAGGTCGTACAGGTAGCTGCACAAGACGTGTGGCGTGCCCTTGTCGGCTACGTTGTTGAGAATTTCCCCGAACTGGGCCAGGCGCGCGGCCAAGTCCTGCTCGTGAGGCGCTTGCAGCACGATAGTGCCTTCGACTTCGTCAAAGCCCTTGCCCAGCTTGCGGAACACCCCGGCCACACGGGTGTAGGCGTACAGCAGGTAGGGGGCCGTATTGCCTTCGAAGTTGAGCATCAACTCGAAGTTGAAGCTGTAGTCGCTGGTACGGTGCTTGGACAGGTCGGCATATTTCACCGCACCGATACCCACCACCTCACCGATGCGACGCAGGTCGTCTTCGGGCAGGCCTGGGTTTTTTTCCTTCACCAGCGCATACGCACGGTCCTTGGCTTCGTTGAGCAGGTCGATCAACTTGACCGTGCCGCCGTCACGGGTCTTGAACGGGCGGCCGTCGGCGCCGTTCATGGTGCCGAAGCCCATGTGCTCCATCTGCATCGGGTGCCCGAGGAAGCCGGCGCGGCGAGCGACTTCGAATACCTGGTTGAAGTGCAGTGCCTGGCGTTGGTCGACGAAATACAGGGCGCGATCTGCCTTGAGCACATTGCTGCGGTAGCGCACCGCGGCAAGGTCCGTGGTCGCGTACAGGTAGCCACCATCGGCCTTCTGCACGATCACGGGCAGCGGTTCGCCTTCGCTGTTCTTGAACTCCTCCAGGAACACGCACTGGGCACCCTGGTCTTCGACCAACAGGCCCTTGGCCTTGAGTTCGGCGACGACATTGGCCAGGTCATCGTTGTAGGCGCTTTCGCCCATGACGTCGGCCATGGTCAGCTTGACGTTGAGCAGTTCGTAGGTCTTCTGGCAGTGCGACAGCGAGATGTCCTTGAACCGTGTCCACAGGGCCAGGCAGTCAGGGTCACCCGCCTGCAGCTTGACCACCAACCCGCGCGCGCGCGTGGCGAAGGCTTCGGATTCGTCGAAGCGCTTCTTGGCCGCACGGTAGAAGTTTTCCAGGTCGGAGAGTTCGTCGCTGGTGATCGGGTTTTCTTCGAGGTATGCCAGCAGCATGCCGAACTGGGTGCCCCAGTCGCCTACGTGGTTCTGGCGGATCACCTGGTCACCCAGGAACTCGAGTACCCGCGCCACGCTGTCGCCAATGATGGTCGAGCGCAGGTGACCAACGTGCATTTCCTTGGCGAGGTTCGGCGCCGACAGGTCGACTACCACCTTCTGCGCAGGGCCAGCCTTGCGCGCGCCAAGCCGAGGATCATCAAGCGCTGCGTCCAGGCGGGCGGCCAACGCAGCGGTGTTCTGGAAGAAGTTCAGAAAGCCCGGACCTGCGATCTCGACCTTGCTGATGTCGGCGCTGGCCGGCAGGGCCTGGATCAGTTTTTCGGCCAGGTCACGCGGCTTCATGCCGGCCGGCTTGGCCAGCATCATGGCAATGTTGCTGGCGAAATCGCCGTGGGTCTTGTCCCTGGCGTTTTCCACCTGGATCGCCGGCGACAGCCCGTCAGGCAACACACCGTCGTTGACGAGTTGGGTGAGGGCTTGCTGGATCAGCTGGCGAATGGTGTCTTTCATAGGAATCTCTTTTCGACCGCAAGCGCGGCGGGCGCCTGGATGCGCTGGTGGAAAAACTGGGCATTATCCGTGGCTGGGCGCGCGTTGCCAACCTTTGGCAGGCACGTGCCCAGGCACGGGGCAACTTGAAAGCCTTCGCTGGGCCTGATGCAGCCGCGCGCGGCGTGGCGCTTCAAACGTGCCTTCAGTAAAGATCCACCGGGTCGACGTCCACCGACCAGCGTACCTGGCGCCCGCTTGGCAGTTGCTCCAGCACCAGTAGCCAGGCGCTGATGAGGCGGTGCAGAGGGGCACGGGTACTGGCCTGCAGCAACAGTTGTGCGCGAAAGCGCCCCGCTCGACGCTCCATGGGCGCCGGTACCGGGCCAAGCAGTTCGATGCCGGGCAGGCACTGCTGCGCCATCAGGCGCTCGGCCGCTGTGCAGGCTTCATCCAGAAACGCCTCGGCCTGCCCTGGCTTGTGCGCTTCGGCGCGCAGCAGGGCCAAGTGCGAAAAGGGCGGCAAACCGGCGGCGCGGCGTTCGTCGAGCGCCTGTTTGGCGAAGGCAAAATAGCCCTGCTCGGTCAGTTGAACCAGCAAAGGGTGGTCTGCCAAGTGCGTCTGGATGATGACCTTGCCAGGCTCTTCCGCCCGTCCTGCACGGCCAGCGACCTGTACGATCAATTGGGCCATGCGTTCACTGGCGCGGAAGTCCCCGGAAAACAGACCGCCATCGGCATCGAGAATGGCAACCAGCGTCACCCGGGGAAAGTGATGCCCTTTGGCGAGCATCTGCGTACCGACCAGCAGGCTTGGCTGGCCGCGTTGAATGGTTGTGAACAGTTGGTGCATCGCGTCCTTGCGCGAGGTGCTGTCGCGGTCCACGCGCAGCACGGGATAATCCGGGAACAACACCTTCAGGCGCTCTTCGGCGCGCTCGGTGCCGGCCCCGACAGGGCGCAGGTCCACGTGCTTGCATTGTGGGCAGTGATGCGGCAGCCGCTCGTCGTAGCCGCAGTGGTGGCAGCGCAGCACGCCGGAGCGCTGGTGGACCGTCATGCGCGCATCGCACCGTGGGCATTCGGACAGCCAGCCGCAATCGTGACACAACAGGGTTGGCGCAAAGCCACGGCGATTGAGGAACACCAGTACCTGCTGTCCCGCCTCCAGGGTCTGGCCAATGGCCTGCTGCAGCGGGCCGCTGATGCCGCTGTCCAGCGGCAGGCTTTTCACGTCCAGGCGCAACATGCGTGGTGCACGCGCACCGCCTGCGCGCTGGGTCATGTGCAGTAGCCGATAGCGGCCGCTTACTGCATTGTGCAGGGTTTCCAGGGAGGGTGTGGCCGAGCCAAGCACGATCGGCACGTTCTCCTGATGCGCGCGCACCAGCGCCAGATCCCTGGCGTGGTAGCGCAGGCCCTCCTGCTGCTTATAAGAGCCGTCGTGTTCCTCGTCGATGATGATCAGGCCCGGGTTCTTCATGGGCGTGAACAAGGCCGAGCGTGTGCCGATGATGATGTCTGCCTCGCCGTCACGCGCCGCCAGCCAGGCATCGAGGCGCTCACGGTCGCTGACGTTCGAGTGCACGAGGGCAATGCGGGCGTTGAAGCGCTGCTCGAAACGCGCCAGTGTCTGCGGCCCCAGGTTGATCTCCGGGATCAGTACCAGGGCTTGCTTGCCTGCTTCGAGCGTTTCGCGAATCAGTTGCAGGTAAACCTCGGTCTTGCCGCTTCCTGTGACGCCCGCCAGCAGAAAAGCGCCGAACTGCCCGAAACCGCCGAGCACCGCATCGAAGGCATCACGCTGTTCTTCGTTCAGGGGCAATTCCGACTGCGCCAGCCAATGCTCACGCCGTTCGGCCGGGCGCTGACGGCGTATTTCGACGCACACCAGCTCCTTGGCCAACAGCAGGTCAAGGCTGTCCTTGTTGAGGTTGAGCTTCGACAGCACGCTGTGGGCCACCCCATGCGGATGCTGAGCCAGGGTCTTGAGCGCATCGCGTTGGCGAGGTGCACGCGCGATGCGCGGGTCTTCAAGGCGAGCGCCCGGCGCTGCATGCCAGAAACGTTCCTGGCGCATCTCGGCAGGTTCACCCTGACGCAGCAGGGTAGGAAGCGCCCAGCTCAAGGTGTCACCCAGGCTGTGCTGGTAGTACTGGGCGGTCCACAGGCACAGCTTGAACAGCGAGGCTGGAATGGGCGATACCGGGTCGAGCAGGGCGCTGGCTGGCTTGAGCTTGTCAGCCGGCACCTCGCTTTCGGCACACACTTCTACCAGGACGCCGATCATCTCGCGCCGCCCGAACGGCACGCGCAGGCGCATGCCAGGCATCCATGTCTGGTTCGCCATGCCGACCGGCGCCTTGTAGTCGAACAGGCGGCGCAGCGGAGAGGGCAGGGCAAGGCGCAGGATGACGTCGGGCACGCGAATGGTCTCGGGGGGCGTTTCAGAACTGGCGAGCCTAGCAGACGACGGTCGGTACAAGCGACAACTTGCGCTGGCGCCATGCTCTGGTATTATTTGCCGCCTAATTACGTGCGGTATTCAACAATTGGTGTTGGGTGGCGGCACGCAGCTCGAGGAAGTGACCATGAAAGCTGATATCCATCCGAACTACGAAGCAGTTGCTGTCACCTGCAGCTGCGGCAACAAATTCGAAACCCGTTCGACCCTGGGCGATACCCTGTCGATCGACGTTTGCAACCTGTGCCACCCTTTCTACACCGGTAAGCAGAAAGTCCTGGACACCGGCGGCCGCGTACAGAAGTTCGCCGATCGCTTCGGCATGTTCGGTACCAAGAAAGACTGATGCGCGTGGCGAACCCTTTGGGTTTCGTAGCGTTGCAGAAAAAAGCGCCCCTTGTGGGCGCTTTTTTTATGCTCGTTTGCTGGGCATCCCAGGCGCTGGCTTTCTGCCCGCCCCCGGCACGTGCGCAATGGGTCGCCGTACGGCATGTGGTCGATGGCGACACCGTGCGTTTGGTCGATGGCCGCAGTGTGCGTCTGATCGGGATCAATGCCCCCGAAATCGGCCGCAAGGGGCAAGCGGATGAGCCTTTTGCCCAGGCTGCCCGAAAACACTTGCAAGCATTGATCAAGGCCAGTGACGGGCGCGTTGGCTTGGTACGCGGTAAGGAAGGCAAAGACCGGTACGGTCGCACGCTGGCCCACCTGTACAGCCGTGAGGGGCATAACTTAGAGGCGCAGCTGCTCAGCGAAGGCCTTGCATACCGTATCGCCTTTGCACCCAATACTGAGCTCAGCCGCTGCCAGCAAAGTGCCGAGTCAATTGCGCGTCAGGCGGCTGTCGGTGTGTGGAAGCGCTCACCGGTGGTGCCCGCCCATGCAGTGCGCAGGCCAGGTTTTGCGCTGGTGTCAGGCCGCGTCACCGCCATCGAACGGAGCCGCGCGGGCATTCGAGTGACCCTCGACAGCGCCATGACGCTTCACATACCCGCTCGTCTGCGCCGTGCATTCCCCACAGGTTTCTTCGATAACCTCAAGGGGCAAAAGGTCGAGGCCAGGGGTTGGATTCGCAGCGGATCACGTAAGGCTTCCTACACGTCAGGTCAGCGACGCTGGCAGCTGACTCTCACAGACGTCAGCATGCTCGACCGTGTACAGAGATAAAAAATGTAGACATTTCTACAGCAGATTGTACACACTGAAGCCTGCATGCCCCGTGGGTTGTAGCATAAAGTCTTAGGCTAGAGGCCTTGACACGAGTGACCGGCCAGTCTTGTGACGGCTGGACTCTTTGCGTATCCTCGGCGGTCCGTCAGAACAGCCAATAGCGGAATGCCCAACATGTCAGACCTGAAAACCGCCGCTCTCGAATATCACGCTCACCCTCGTCCAGGGAAACTGAGCGTCGAGCTCTCCAAGCCCACCGCCACCGCCCGTGACCTCGCCTTGGCTTACAGCCCAGGTGTGGCAGAGCCTGTGCGCGAGATCGGTCGTGATCCGGAGCTGGCCTACAAGTACACCGGCAAAGGCAACCTGGTTGCCGTGATTTCCGATGGTACTGCCATTCTCGGTCTTGGCGATCTGGGTCCGCTGGCGTCCAAGCCTGTCATGGAAGGCAAGGGTGTTCTGTTCAAGCGTTTCGCCGGTATCGACGTGTTCGACATCGAAGTCGAGTCCGAGAGCCCGCAAGCCTTCATCGATACCGTACGCCGCATTTCGATCACCTTCGGTGGCATCAACCTTGAAGACATCAAGGCGCCAGAGTGCTTCGAGATCGAACGCACCCTGATCGAGCAGTGCGACATTCCGGTCTTCCACGATGACCAGCACGGCACCGCCATCGTAACGGCCGCCGGCATGATCAACGCCTTGGAAATCGCCGGCAAGACCCTCGAAGACGCCAAGATCGTCTGCCTGGGCGCTGGTGCAGCGGCCATTTCCTGCATGAAGCTGCTGGTCAGCATGGGTGCCAAGGTCGAGAACATCTTCATGATCGACCGCAGCGGCGTTATCCACGCTGGCCGTGACGACCTGAACCAGTACAAGGCGCAGTTCGCGCACGCGACCGACAAGCGTACCCTGGCCGATGCCCTCGAGGGTGCTGACGTGTTCGTGGGCCTGTCCGGTCCGAACCTGTTGAGCGCTGAAGGCCTGAAGTCGATGGCCGCCAACCCGATCGTGTTCGCCTGCTCGAACCCCGATCCCGAGATCGCCCCCGAGTTGGCCCATGCCACGCGCGACGACGTGATCATGGCCACCGGTCGTTCCGACTATCCGAACCAGGTCAACAACGTACTGGGCTTCCCGTTCATCTTCCGCGGCGCGCTGGACGTTCGAGCCAAGCGTATCAACGAAGAAATGAAGATCGCCGCTGCCATCGCCCTGAAAGACCTGGCCAAGCAGCCGGTTCCCAAGGAAGTGTGCGAAGCCTACGGTGTGGATGGCCTGGAATTCGGCCGTGAGTACATCATTCCCAAGCCGCTGGATGCACGCCTGATCACAGTCGTCTCCGACGCCGTGGCCAAGGCTGCCATCGAGTCGGGCGTCGCTACGCTGCCGTATCCGAAGCATTACCCGCTCAAGAATGTTAACGACGTGTTCAACGGCTGATCGTCGTTCTGCACTAACCAACCCGGCTGTCATGGCCTGATGCTGTATACGTGGGGCTGCGAAGCGGCTCCAACGATATCAAGACAGCATCAAGCCATGACTGCCGGGTTTTTTCATGGCTGTAAAACGAAGGGTTCGCGGGAAATCGCCGGCATCGCGCCATAAAGCCAGGGCCGCATTGCAGCCCTGTCAGGGTTCCGGTTGGATATCAGAAGAGATCCATTGGCGTTGCTTCATCGGCTGGAAGCGGGCTACCCGGTGCAGTCCCGTTACCCAGTTCATCCACCGAGGGTGGCGAGTCCTCTGCCTTGAACAGCTCGAAATAGGCATTGGGCGTACTTGCCGAGGCAGCACGGCCACTGACCGGATCGACCCGCAGGCTCAGGATGCCTTCAGGCTGCGCAGGCGGGTGCTCCGGCCGGCCTTGCAGGGCAGGGCCCATGAAGCCCATCCAGATCGGCAGTGCGGCAGTGCCACCGTATTCCCGACGACCCAGGGTTTCGGGCTGATCGAAACCAACCCATACCGTGGTCACGTAATCGGCGTTGTAGCCCGAGAACCAGGCATCCTTGGATTCGTTGGTGGTACCGGTCTTGCCTGCCAGGTCGGTGCGTCCCAGTGCCAGGGCTCGGCGGCCCGTACCGCGCTTGATGACGTCCTGCAGCATGCTGGTGAGGATGTAGGTAGTACGGCCGTCGATGATGCGCTCGGCCACTGCCGGGGCTTGTGGTGCGGGCGCCTGATCGAGCGCGGCAGGGGGCTCACCCGGCATCTGCCCAGTGCTGATGGGCTGCTCGGGAGCGGCTAGTCCGGCATTGTCTTCCGAACCCTGGGGAACGCGTGGCGGGTTGGCTGTGAACAGCGTCTCGCCATTGCGGCTCTCGATACGGTCGATCAGGTAGGGCGAGATCTTGTAGCCGCCGTTGGCGAACGTACTCCAGCCGGTGGCGATCTCCATCGGCGTCAGTGTGGCGGTACCCAGTGCCAGCGACAGGTTACGTGGCAGGTCCTGCTTGTTGAAACCGAACTTGGCGATGTAGTCGATGGTGCGGTCGATGCCCATGGCCTGCAGCAACCGGATCGAAACCAGGTTGCGTGACTTGTACAGGGCTTCGCGCATGCGAATCGGGCCGAGGAACGTATTGGTGTCGTTCTTGGGGCGCCAGACCTTGTCCACCGATTCGTCGACGAACACGATCGGCGCGTCATTGACCAGGCTGGAAGCGGTGTAGCCGCTGTCGAGCGCTGCGCTGTAGATGAAGGGCTTGAAACTCGAGCCAGGCTGGCGCTTGGCCTGCATGGCACGGTTATAGTTGCTCTGCTCGAACGAGAAGCCGCCGACCAGTGCACGGATGGCGCCGCTGGTTGGGTCCAGGGTGACGAGCGCGCTCTGGGCGCTGGGCACCTGGCTGAATTTCAACGACCCGTCATCCAGGCGCTGCAGGCGCACCAGATCGCCGACCTGGGCAACGTCTGCCGGCGACTGAGGTGCACGGCCCTGGGCATTGGTGTTGATGAACGGACGCGCCCACTTCATGGTGTCCCAGGCCACGGTCTGTTCCTTGCCGTTGCGGGTCAGCACTTGAATGCCGGTCTTCTCGACGCGGGTAACGATGGCCGGTTCCAGTCCACCCAGTGTGCGCTGCCTGGCCAGTTCGTGGCTCCAGGCCGCCACGGTGCGCCCAGGGAATCGGGCCTCGGGGCCGCGGTAGCCATGGCGCTGATCGTAGTCGGTCAACCCCTTGAGCACCGCCTTGTTGGCGATTTCCTGGGTGTCGCTCGGCACGGTGGTGGTCACGCGCAAGCCTTCGGTGTAGGCGTCGCTGCCGTAGCGGCCGACCATCTCGGCGCGGGCCATTTCGGCGACGAAGGGCGCATTCACCTCCGGCGTGGGCACGTGATAGCGGGCGTTCAGCGGTTCGGCCAGGGCGGCCTGGTAGCTTGCCTCGTCGATCTTGCCGAGCTTGTACATGCGGCCCAGGATCCAGTCACGGCGCTCCTTGGCGCGGACCGGGTTGGCCAGCGGGTTGAAGCGTGACGGCGCCTTGGGCAGGCCCGCAATCATCGCCATCTGCGCCAGGCTCACGTCACGGATCGACTTGCCGTAGTAAACCTGGGCGGCGGCATCGATGCCGTACGCGCGGTTGCCCAGGTAGATCTTGTTTACGTACAGCTCAAGAATTTCGTCCTTGGTCAGCTCGCGTTCGATCTGCAGTGCCAGCAAAATCTCGTTGGTCTTGCGCGAGAAACTGCGTTCGCTGGTCAGGAAGAAGTTCTTCGCCACCTGCATGGTGATGGTGCTGCCGCCGGTCTGGATGTGGCCGGTCTTGACCAGCTGTGTGGCCGCGCGCATGAGGCTGCTGGGGTCGACGCCATAGTGGTTGAGGAAATTGTCGTCCTCGGCCGACAGAAGTGCCTGAATGAACTGTGGCGGAATTTCCGAGAAGCGGATCGGGGAGCGGCGCATTTCGCCAAATTCGGCGATCAGCTTACCGTCGCTGCTGAACACCTTGAGGGGGATCTGCAACTGGATGCTTCTGAGCGAATCGACCGAAGGCAGGTTGGGGCTAAGATACAGAAACGCACCGCTCACACCGAGTACGAGCGCGCAGATGGCTGCGACGGAAGACCACCAGAAGAACTTAAGCAGACGTATCAAGGCTTTTCGGTGTCCAGGTTGTGAATGGATTGCACGCAGGCCCGGCGGGCCGGAAAACGCCGGGCATTATAAGCATTTTTCGCCACGCCGGGGTTACCGCCCGGGCTGCTCGTCGTCTGGCGGCGGCCGGGTTCAGGGAACGCCCCAGGGGGTATCGAGCGCAGGGAGGCCGCGATGCTTGGACGCTTTAGCAAGGATGCCGGTTCATTTACAGGGATTGAAATCGTCGAGAATGCGGTGCGGGTGGTTCAGTTGCGCAAGCGCAAGCGGGGCTTTGAGGTGCTGTGCCAGACACAGGAATCCTACCGACAGCCAGCGGCCACCACCTGGATGGCCCAGCCAGCACATGCTGCAGCTGCGCTGCGGCGCGCCTTCGAACGTCACGGTCTACGCCAGCATCGAGTGGCCATGGCGCTGCCAGCCGACCAGGTGATCTGCAAGCCGTGCCGCCTGCCGCGCCAGGCTTGTGAGGAACAGATCGAAGCGCAGTTGCTCGCCGAAGCCGAGCGGCTACTGCCTTTTGCACTGGATGACTTGGCCATGGATTTTCATGTGCTGGGTCCTAGCCTTGATGAGCCGAACAGTATCGACGTGATGGTGGCGGCTTGCCGGCAAAGCACGCTGGCACTGGTGCAATCGATGGTGACGCAAGCGGGGCTGCAATTGGAAGCCGTCGAGGTCGACACAATCGCCCTTACCCGCCTGTTACCGCTTGCATTTTCGGATCAGGCCGCCTTGTTGCGGATCGATCGGCAAAACATTGTGCTGCATCGCTGGCAACCCCAGGGCGTCTGCCAGCGATGGGAGTGGACGGCGACTGAACCCCTGCTGCCGGGCGAGTTGCCAGAGCAGGTTGCCGCGGCGCTCGTGTCGCAGGGGTTGCCGGCAGACCTGTGGGTGTCAAGCGGTGCCTGCATGACCCATCGGCACCTGCAGGCGATGAGCGAAAGGCTCAACGTACGTTGCCGGCCGTTGCCTGCACCCGGCGGGCTCGAATGTCTCGGCGGCCCCATGCTGCTTGCCAGCACGCTGGCGGCAGGAGGGTTGCGGGCATGATCCGGTTCAACCTGCTGCCTTGGCGCGAGCGGCAGCGGCAAGCGGCCATTCGGCGCTTTCGCAACCAGCTGTTGGCAAGCGCATTGGCAGCCCTGTGCGCCGTGACAACAGTCGATCAGCTGGCGCGTCAACGGGCCCACTTGCAGGCGGCTGATAACAAGCAGCGTGCGGCTGAATTGGCGATCCTGAGTGAGCCGACAGCGTCCAGGGCAAAGCTGCAGGACCAGCACGCCAAGTCGTCGAGCCAGCTTTCCCGGCTTGAGACGCTGCGCGCTGAGCAGCGCATCCTGGAGGGGTTGTTCATGGACCTTGAGCGCTCCCTGCCAACTACTGTGCAGTTGTTGGGCTTGCAATTTGAAGCCAGCCACCTGCAGATAACGGGCCTGGCTCCCTCTGGCGCCGTGATCGCCCAGTTCATGCGGGACCTGGGTCGCTCGGGCATGTTGATCGACCTGCAACTCAAGCAGATCAAAAGCCTGCCCCGTGCCGATCAGTTCCTGCTGACAGCACGCGTCGCGGCGTCCTGGTCATGAAACTGCAGGCGGCCTTTGAGCGCGCGTCGGCGTTCGGGCAGTCCGTGCGGGCCAAGCGCATGGCGCCAGTGCTGCTGGCCTGTTGTCTGTTCGCCTTGGGCTGCGCGATACGCTTGCCAGCAGCGCTGCAGCAAATGGACCGGGAGCAGGCCAGGGCCCAGGCGCTGGATGAGCGGCAATCGGCCTTGAATGCAGAACGCGCGGGGCTCGACAGCCTGCGCGCCGCGGTGGCTGAGGCCGAGCAACGCCTGCAGGTGGCCCAGTGGAACATGGCAGCCGGCCAGAACATGAGCGACCTGGTGGATCACATCGCGGCGTTGGGCCGCGCCCACGGCTTGCTCATCGAGCTGCTGCGGGTGCAAGAGGCGCAAACCCACGGTGATTACCAACAGGTGCCGCTGGAGCTGCGAGTCAAAGGCGATTATGCCGGCGTGCGGCAATGGTTGTTCGAGTGGCTTGGCCAGGCTCGGCTGCTGCGCACTGGCGACATGAGCCTGGATCCTGTCACCGGGCAGCCTGGCATGGTGCAAATGCGGCTGCAGGTCGATGCCTTCCAGGCAACCGTCCCAACGCTGCCGGCACAGGCATTGGCCCAGCTGCCGGCACGCATGCCCGTGGCGGCACCGCACGTCGATCCATTCAGGCCGCCGCAGGACCAGCTGCCTGATCGCGGGCTGGCAGGCGTGCGGCTGTCCCAGGTGCGCATGGTTGGCAGTCTGTCGCGGGCACAGGCTCACGAAGCGCTGTTGATGGCAGCCGGTAGGGTTCATCGAGTACGCCTGGGTGACCGGGTCGGGCGCGATCAAGGGGTCGTTGCGCATATCGATTCGGGTCAGGTGGAAATTCGCGAACACTGGTTCATGGACGGTGCATGGCACGAGCGCGTTGCGTTTATCTCTATGGCAACACCTGCGGGCAAGGAGGCCCTGATCCTGGATGAGCAAGACATGGAAATGGCTACTCGCAACCCTGCTGTTGCCGTTGACGGCAATGGCCGCCCCCTACCAGGGTGAACAATTGTCACTGAATTTTCAGGATGTCGAGGTACGCGCCGTGCTGCAGGTGCTTGCCGACCATGCCGGTATCAACCTGGTCGCCAGCGACGACGTCCAAGGGAGCGTCACCTTGCGGCTGGAAGATGTCCCCTGGGATCAAGCGATCGACCTGGTATTGCGCAGCAAGGGCCTGGGTCGACGCCAGGAAGGCAATGTACTGCTGATCGCACCGCTTTCGACCCTGAACGCGCAGTCGTTCGAGGGCACCGCAAATTCACTCGACGTACAACAACAGCCCATGCGTCGAGAACTGATGCGTATCCACTATGCCAAGGCCGCAGATTTGTCCGAGCTGTTGTTGGCGAGCCTGTCTGAGGACGGCATCCTTGCCGGCAGGGGCAGCCTGGGTGTGGATGAGCGTACTAACACGCTGGTTGTCCACCAGCCGGCGAATCGACTTGCCGAGATTCGGCAACTGATCGCCCAGTTGGATGTGCCCGTGCGTCAGGTCGCGATCGAAGCCCGTATCGTGGAGGCCAACGTCGACTACCAGAAAGGCCTGGGGGTGCGATGGGGCGGCGACCTCTACAGCGCCGTGCCGAGACCGGGCAAGGACCTGTTCGTAGACCTGGGCGTCGAGCGGGGCAGCAGCAGCCTTGGCGTCGGTCTGTTGCGCGGCGACGTGCTCCTTGATCTTGAGCTCAGCGCCATGGAAAAGAGCGGTGAGGGCGAGATCATCTCGCAGCCCAAGGTAGTGACCGCTGACAAGGAGACGGCGCGGATACTCAAAGGTACCGAGGTGCCTTACCAGCAGTCCAACAAGAACGGCGCGACAACCGTGTCGTTTCGCGAGGCTTCGCTTTCACTGGAAGTAACGCCGCAGATCACGCCCGATGACAGTGTCGTCATGACCGTGAGAGTGACCAAGGACGAACCTGACTACGTCAATGCCCTGAATGACGTCCCGCCCATTCGCAAGAACGAGGTCAATGCCAAGGTCAGGGTCGAGAACGGGCAGACGATCGTGATCGGAGGCGTCTACTCGACCACGCAAAACAATGTGGTGGACAAGGTGCCATTTCTTGGCGATCTGCCGTATGTTGGACGGCTGTTTCGACGCGATGTACTACAAGAGAAAAAATCCGAGCTGCTGGTCTTCCTGACTCCGCGTATCATGAGTGACCAGACGATTGCTGTGAGTCGTTGATTCTGTGCGAAATTTGATACTTGTGGGGCCCATGGGTGCTGGTAAAAGCACCATCGGGCGCCTATTGGCCAAAGAGCTGCGCCTGCCATTCAGGGATTCCGACAAGGAAATCGAACTGAGGTGCGGTGCCAACATCCCGTGGATCTTCGACAAGGAAGGCGAGCCGGGTTTCCGTGACCGCGAGCAGGCCATGATCGCCGAGTTATGCAGCCTCGATGGCGTGGTCGTTGCCACAGGCGGCGGGGCTGTCATGCGCGAGGCCAATCGCCGCGCGCTGCACCAGGGCGGCCGGGTGATCTACCTGCATGCCTCGGTCGAGCAGCAGGTCGGCCGCACCGCTCGGGATCGCAACCGGCCATTGCTGCGTACCGCCAACCCGGAGGCGACACTGCGCGCCTTGCTCGAAACCCGAGACCCGCTCTACCGTGAAATTGCCGATCTGGTGGTGCAAACCGACGAGCGGCCACCGCGGATGGTAGTGATCGACATTCTCGAGCGCCTGCAGCAGTTGCCGCCCCGTTAACCCGGGACTATTCTCGGCCTCCTGCGCCAAGGCGAGATTCAACGATACCGCGTGGCTTGCCTGCCAAAGGCGCCGTGCACCAGCTCATTGTGGGGATACATGCAGACACTGAAGGTCGACCTGGGCGAGCGCAGCTACCCGATCTACATTGGCGAAGGCCTGCTTGACCAGCCTGAGTGGCTGACGCCGCATATCGCGGGCCGTCAGGTTGCCATCGTTTCCAATGAAACTGTGGCGCCGCTCTATCTGGAGCGCCTGAGCAAGACCTTGGGGGCTTACAGCGTACTGCCGGTGGTACTGCCTGACGGTGAGGCCCACAAGAACTGGGAAACGTTGCAGCTGATCTTCGATGGCCTGCTGACGGCCCGCCACGATCGGCGCACTACCGTCGTGGCCCTCGGTGGCGGCGTGATCGGCGACATGGCAGGTTTTGCCGCGGCGTGCTATCAGCGCGGCGTGGATTTCATCCAGGTGCCCACCACCTTGCTGTCGCAGGTGGATTCGTCGGTTGGCGGCAAGACCGGCATCAATCACCCACTGGGCAAGAACATGGTCGGCGCGTTCTACCAGCCCAACGCCGTGGTGATCGACACCACGACGCTCGGGACCCTGCCAGCCCGTGAGCTGTCTGCCGGGTTGGCCGAAGTCATCAAGTACGGTTTGATCTGTGACAAGCCTTTCATGGCCTGGCTCGAAGAAAATATGCCGGCGCTGCGCAGTCTTGACCCAGTAGCGTTGACCGAAGCCATCCGTCGCTCGTGCGCGGCCAAGGCAGCCGTCGTAGGGGCTGACGAGCGCGAGTCGGGTGTTCGGGCCACGCTCAATCTTGGCCATACCTTCGGCCACGCCATCGAAACCCATATGGGCTATGGCGTCTGGCTGCATGGCGAAGCCGTGGCAGCAGGTACGGCCATGGCGCTGGAGATGTCCATGCGGCTGGGCTGGATCACTCAGGCCGAACGCGACCGCGGCATTGGCTTGCTGCTGGAAGCAGGCTTGCCCGTGGTGCCCCCACAGGAAATGACCCCGGCGCATTTCATGGAACACATGGCGGTCGACAAGAAGGTGCTGGACGGCCGTCTGCGCTTGGTGCTGCTGCGCCAGCTAGGCGAGGCCGTGGTCACCGACGACTATCCCAATGAGATTCTTCAGGCCACGCTGTCGGCGGATTACCGCGCGATCGTGGCCCAGCTTTGAGGTTGTGACAGCGCAATGACCAGTTTGCACGCCGATGAGGCCTTTCTCGACCATTACCAACTGAGCCACGACCCGTTCGCACCACGCGTACCGGGCTTCAAGTTCTTCCCCGCCCAGCGCAAGCCGGTTCTGGCACAGCTGCACCACCTGGCTCGCTACAGCCACCTGATGCTGGTGGTCACCGGGCCTCTGGGCAGCGGCAAGACCCTGCTGCGCCAAGCGCTGGCGGCCAGCACCAACAAGCAGTCGGTGCAGAGCGTCGTGGTGTCGGCCCGCAGTGCCGGCGATGCTGCCAGTATTCTCGGCCAGATCGCGCAATACCTGGATGTGGCCGAGCCGCAGGTGCAGAGCATCCTGTCCAAGATGGTGCAACTGGCCCTGACTGGCCAGGAAGTGTATCTGCTGGTGGACGATGCGGAACAACTGGACGAGTCGGCACTCCAAGCGTTGCTGGAATTGGCGGCAGGCGTTCCCGAAGGGCGTCCGCATGTATTCCTGTTCGGTGAGCCATCGCTGATCGCAGGGCTCGATGAGTTGAATATCGAGGAAGAGCGCTTCCACATCATCGAACTTGCGCCGTACAGCGAGGAAGAAACCCGCGAATACCTCGAACAGCGCCTGGTGGGTGCCGGCCGGGGTATCGAGGTGTTCAGCCGGGAGCAGATCGCCGATATCCATGAAAATGCCGATGGGTGGCCTGGCACTATCAACCAGGTTGCCCGTGACACTCTGATCGAAGCCATGATCGCCAGCCGCACGCCGGCAAAGCGACCAGCCATGGGGTTCAAGATGCCTAAAAAACACGTACTCGCGCTATCCGCCGTGGTCGTCGTCGCCGTGGCCGCAGCGGTGTTGATGCCCCGCAAGGGCGACAAGGCCCCTGAAGATGCACCTGCAGCCCAAGCCCAGTTGCCCCTTGGCGACGGCAATTCCAGCGCGGCAATCGAGTTCTCCGGCTCGTCCCAGCCCAAGCCCCTGCCGTTGGGCGGGCAGTCGCAACCGGTGATGCGTGAACCGTTGGCCCAGGCAGCAGGCATGGGCGAGGGCGAAGAGGGCAGCCCGGCGGGTGATACAGCGCTGCAACCGGGCAATCCGCCACCTACGGTCACCACCATCGCACCGCCACAGGGCGTGTCTGCAGGCCCAGCGCCGGCGCCTGCCCAGCCGGTTACCTCCACGCCCAAGCCGGCGGTCACGCAACAGCCCAAGCAGACCACGCCGGCCAAGCCTGAGCCTGCACCTACCCAGGTGGCGGTGGCCAAGCCCGCGCCCAAGGCTGCCGAGAAACCTACTGAAAAATCAGCGTCAGGTGGCAGCGGCAACAGCGCCTGGTACACCGGCCAGAAGCCGGGCAACTACGTGGTGCAGATTCTGGGGACCAGCTCCGAAGCGTCGGCCCAGGCCTTTGTGAAAGCCCAAGGTGGCGACTATCGCTACTTCCGCAAGTCCCTGCAGGGCAAGCCGCTGTACGTGGTCACCTACGGCAACTTCGCCAACCGCGATGCAGCTGTGGCCGCCATCAAGAACTTGCCAGCGAAGGTCCAGGCTGGTAAACCTTGGCCACGTACTGTCGCCAGCGTCCAACAAGAGCTGGCTTCGGCCCGCTGATACCTTCCGGGCAGCATCACCCCGCTGCCCTGTAGCCAAGCGAATTCTGGTTTTCGTCTAGCCTGCTGCGCCCAAGCGCGGCAGGCTTTTCTGTCCCGGGCTGTCGGCCACAAGCCACCCACGCAGCTCTGGCTGAATCGCTTCAGAGTCCAGTGAAGTCGCCACCTGGTTGGCGGCATCAATACATTCAAAAATGCGACATAAATTTTCAATGGTGAGACATGAAAATTTGTGAGTGTCGCTGTCGCTGTGCAACAATGGTTTTCCATGGCCACCGCAAAAAAGCTGGCGTTTGATCGGCGTGGATGGTAAGTGGTTGTTAAAAAAAGAGATTTGCCTCCGTTGAGGGGTGAACCTGGTGAGAATGTGTCTATGAAAACAGGTCTGTACCATCCCGAAGAATTCAAGGACAACTGTGGTTTCGGCCTGATCGCCCATATGACGGGCGAGCCCAGCCACCACCTTCTGCAAACCGCCATGCAGGCGTTGACCTGCATGACGCACCGCGGCGGTATCAACGCCGACGGCAAGACCGGCGACGGTTGCGGGTTGTTGATGCAGAAGCCCGATCAGTTCCTGCGTGCCATGGCCCAGGAACATTTTGCCGTCGAATTGCCCAGGCAGTACGCCGTCGGCATGGTGTTCTTCAACCAGGACCCGATAAAGGCAGAAGCGGCTCGCGCCAACATGGACCGTGAAATCCGCGCGGCTGGCCTGCAGCTGGTGGGCTGGCGCAAGGTGCCGATCGACACCAGCGTGCTGGGCCGCCTGGCCCTGGAACGCTTGCCACAGATCGAGCAGGTGTTCATCGGTGGCGACGGCCTGAGCGATCAGGAACTGGCCATCAAGCTGTTCAGCGCCCGTCGCCGTTCGTCGGTAGCCAACGCCCATGACGCCGACCACTACATTTGCAGCTTCTCGCACAAGACCATCATCTACAAAGGCTTGATGATGCCGCGGGACCTGGCTGCGTTCTACCCGGACCTGAGCGACGAGCGCCTGCAAACCGCGATCTGCGTGTTCCACCAGCGCTTCTCCACCAACACCCTGCCGAAGTGGCCGCTGGCGCAGCCCTTCCGCTTCCTCGCCCATAACGGCGAGATCAATACCATCACGGGTAACCGCAACTGGGCCATGGCCCGGCGGACCAAGTTCGCCAATGACCAGATCCCCGATCTCGAAGAGCTCGGCCCGCTGGTCAACCGCGTCGGCTCAGACTCCTCGAGCATGGACAACATGCTCGAACTGATGGTGACCGGCGGTATCGACCTGTTCCGTGGCGTGCGCATGCTGGTGCCGCCAGCCTGGCAGAACGTCGAGACCATGGACGCCGACCTGCGCGCCTTCTATGAATACAACTCCATGCACATGGAGCCATGGGACGGCCCGGCCGGCATCGTGATGACCGAAGGCCGCCACGCGGTATGCCTGCTCGATCGCAATGGGCTGCGCCCGGCGCGCTGGGTCACCACCACCAACGGCTACATCACCATTGCCTCGGAAATCGGGGTGTGGGGCTATCAGCCTGATGAAGTACTGGCCAAGGGCCGCGTCGGGCCTGGGCAGATCCTGGCGGTGGACACCGAGACCGGGCAGATCCTCGACACCGATGCCATCGATGACCGTCTCAAGTCTCGCCACCCGTACAAGCGCTGGCTGCGTCAGCATGCCACGCGGATCCAGGCGACCCTGACCGACGACCAGGGTGTGGCCAGCTACGACGCTGACCAGCTCAAGCAGTACATGAAGATGTTCCAGGTCACCTTCGAGGAGCGTGACCAGGTGCTGCGCCCCTTGGGTGAACAGGGCCAGGAGGCGGTCGGCTCGATGGGTGACGACACGCCGATGGCCGTGCTGTCGCAGCGCGTGCGCTCGCCGTACGATTTCTTCCGCCAGCAGTTCGCCCAGGTCACCAACCCGCCGATCGACCCACTGCGCGAAGCGATCGTGATGTCGCTGGAGATCTGCCTGGGCGCCGAGCGCAACATTTTCCAGGAGTCGCCGGAGCATGCCTCACGCGTCATCCTGAGCTCGCCCGTCATTTCGCCGGCCAAGTGGCGCTCGCTGATGAATCTGGAGCGCGACGGCTTCGAGCGTCAGTTGATCGATCTGAACTACGAAGAGGCCGTCGGGCTGGAAGCGGCTATCCGCAACATCGCCGACCAGGCCGAAGAGGCCGTGCGCGCGGGCAAGACGCAACTGGTGCTCAGCGACCGTCACATTGCACCCGGCAAGCTGCCGGTGCATGCTTCGCTGGCCGTAGGTGCAGTGCATCACCGCTTGACCGAGCAAGGCCTGCGTTGCGACAGCAACATCCTGGTGGAAACCGCCACTGCCCGTGACCCGCACCACTTCGCCGTGCTGCTGGGCTTCGGGGCCTCGGCTGTGTACCCGTACCTGGCCTATGAAGTGCTGGCCGACCTGATCCGCACGGGCGAAGTGCTGGGCGATCTGGACGAGGTCTTCAAGTACTACCGCAAGGGCATCTCCAAAGGCCTGCTCAAGATCCTGTCGAAAATGGGCATCTCCACGGTCGCCTCCTACCGGGGCGCCCAGTTGTTCGAAGCCATCGGCCTTGCCGAAGAAGTGGTCGGGCTGAGCTTCAAGGGTGTGTCGAGCCGTATCAAGGGTGCGCGCTTCGTCGATCTGGAAAGTGACCAGAAGCTGTTGGCTGCCGAGGCCTGGAGCGTGCGCAAGCCGATTCAGCAGGGTGGCTTGCTGAAGTTCGTCCACGGTGGCGAATACCACGCCTATAACCCCGACGTGGTCAACACCCTGCAAGCGGCCGTGCAGCAGGGCGACTTCGCCAAGTTCAAGGAGTACACCACGCTGGTCGACCAGCGTCCGGTGTCGATGATTCGCGACCTGTTGAAGGTCAAGGTGGCCGACCAGCCGTTGCCGCTGGAGCAGATCGAGCCGCTCGACGCCATCCTCAAGCGCTTCGATTCTGCCGGTATCTCGCTGGGTGCGCTGTCTCCAGAGGCTCACGAAGCCTTGGCCGAGGCGATGAACCGCCTGGGCGCGCGCTCCAACTCCGGCGAAGGCGGCGAAGACCCAGCCCGCTACGGCACCCTCAAGAGTTCCAAGATCAAGCAGGTGGCGACCGGCCGCTTTGGCGTGACCCCTGAATACCTGGTCAATGCCGAAGTGTTGCAGATCAAGGTGGCCCAGGGCGCAAAGCCCGGCGAGGGCGGCCAGCTGCCCGGCGGCAAGGTCAACGGCCTGATCGCCAAGCTGCGCTATGCCGTACCGGGCGTGACGCTGATCTCGCCCCCGCCGCACCACGACATCTACTCGATCGAAGACCTGGCGCAGTTGATCTATGACCTCAAGCAGGTCAACCCGCAGGCGCTGGTTTCGGTCAAGCTGGTGGCCGAGGCAGGTGTCGGTACCATCGCCGCTGGCGTGGCCAAGGCCTATGCCGACCTCATCACCATCTCGGGCTACGACGGCGGCACGGGCGCATCGCCACTGACCTCGATCAAGTATGCGGGCGCGCCGTGGGAACTGGGCCTGGCCGAGACTCACCAGACATTGCGCGGCAACGATTTGCGCGGCAAGGTCCGGGTACAGACTGACGGCGGCCTCAAGACCGGCCTGGACGTCATCAAGGCTGCCATCCTGGGTGCCGAGAGCTTCGGCTTCGGCACCGCCCCAATGATCGCGCTGGGCTGCAAGTACCTGCGTATCTGCCACCTGAACAACTGCGCGACCGGCGTGGCGACCCAGAACGACAAGCTGCGCAAGGATCACTACATCGGCACGGTCGACATGGTCGTCAACTTCTTTACCTTCGTTGCCGAGGAAACCCGCGAGTGGCTGGCAAGGCTTGGCGTACGCAGCCTTGGCGAGCTGATCGGGCGCACCGACCTGCTCGAGGTACTGCCGGGCGACACCGAGCGTCAGCACTACCTGGACCTGACCCCGCTGTTGGGCAGCTCGCACATTGCGGCCGACAAGCCGCAATTCTGCGAGGTGGACAGGAACCCGCCCTTCGACAAGGGCGAGCTTGCCGAGAAGATGGTCGAAATGGCCATGCCGGCTGTGCGTGACCAGGCCGGTGGCGAGTTCGCGCTCGACATCTGCAACTGCGACCGTTCCATCGGTGCGCGTGTCTCCGGTGAAATCGCCCGGTTGTACGGCAACCAGGGCATGGCCGGTGCGCCGATCACGTTCCGTTTCAAAGGTACCGCAGGCCAGAGCTTCGGCGTCTGGAACGCCGGCGGCCTGAACCTGTACCTTGAGGGTGACGCCAACGATTACGTCGGCAAGGGCATGACCGGCGGCAAGGTCACCATCGTGCCGCCGGCTGGCAGCCCGTTCGAAACCCAGCACAGTGCAATCGTCGGCAACACCTGCCTGTACGGCGCCACCGGTGGCAGGTTGTTCGCTGCCGGCACGGCGGGCGAGCGCTTCGCTGTGCGCAACTCTGGTGCCCACGCCGTGGTAGAGGGCACTGGTGATCACTGCTGTGAGTACATGACCGGTGGCTTCGTCTGCGTCCTGGGCAAGACCGGTTACAACTTCGGCTCTGGCATGACGGGCGGTTTCGCCTATGTGCTCGACATGGATAACAGCTTCGTCGACAAGCTCAACCACGAACTGGTGGAAATCCAGCGCATCAGTGGTGAAGCGATGGAGGCTTACCGCAGCCACTTGGCGCGGGTTCTTGCCGAGTATGTGGATGAAACCGGCAGCGAGTGGGGGCGTGAGCTCTCCGAAAACCTGGACGACTACGTACGACGTTTCTGGTTGGTCAAGCCCAAGGCCGCCAACCTCAAGCAACTGCTGTCCAGCACCCGCGCCAACCCGCAGTAAACAGCTGCACGTGACCAACCCTGGGCGCTCGAACCGAGCAGCCCAGGGTTTGCCCGGCTCAAGTGATCGTCTTGCGGCTTGCAGCGTGTAGCGTGCGGCTGCTGTTAAGAGGTTTTGAAAAATGGCTGAACGTCTGAACAACGACTTCCAGTTCATCGAAGTGGGTCGCAAGGACCCGAAGAAAAAATTGCTGCGCCAGCGCAAGAAAGAGTTCGTGGAAATCTACGAACCCTTCAAGCCGCAGCAGTCCGTGGAACAGGCGCACCGTTGCCTGGGCTGCGGTAACCCGTATTGCGAGTGGAAGTGCCCCGTGCACAACTTCATTCCCAACTGGTTGAAGCTGGTGTCCGAGGGCAACATCCTGGCGGCCGCCGAGCTGTCGCACCAGACCAACACCTTGCCCGAAGTCTGTGGGCGCGTATGCCCACAGGACCGTCTGTGCGAAGGTGCCTGCACCCTGAACGACGGTTTTGGCGCCGTGACCATCGGCTCGGTGGAAAAGTACATCACTGACACGGCCTTCGCCATGGGCTGGCGCCCGGACATGTCCAAGGTCAAGCCAACCGGCAAGCGCGTGGCCATCATCGGTGCCGGCCCGGCTGGCCTGGGCTGCGCAGACGTACTGGTGCGCGCCGGCGTGACGCCCGTGGTGTTCGACAAGAACCCGGAAATCGGCGGCTTGCTGACCTTCGGCATCCCTGAGTTCAAGCTCGAGAAAAGCGTGCTCAGCAATCGCCGCGAAGTCTTCACCGGCATGGGTATCGAGTTCCGCCTCAACACCAATGTGGGCACGGACGTGACCATGGAGCAGTTGCTGGCTGAGTACGACGCAGTCTTCATGGGCATGGGCACCTATACCTACATGAAAGGCGGCTTCCCTGGCGAGGACCTGCCAGGGGTGCACGATGCTCTGGATTTCCTGATCGCCAACGTCAACCGCAACCTGGGTTTCGAGAAGTCGCCTGAAGATTTCGTCGACATGAAGGGTAAGAAAGTCGTGGTCCTGGGTGGTGGTGACACGGCCATGGACTGCAACCGTACCTCGATTCGCCAGGGTGCCCAGTCGGTGACCTGTGCCTACCGCCGCGACGAAGCCAACATGCCGGGTTCGCGCAAGGAAGTGAAGAACGCCAAGGAAGAGGGGGTCAAGTTCCTCTACAACCGCCAGCCCATCGCCATTGTCGGTGAGGACAAGGTCGAGGGGGTGAAGGTGGTCGAGACGCGTCTGGGCGAGCCTGATGCGCGTGGGCGCCGTAGCCCGGAGCCGATCCCCGGCTCCGAAGAGATCCTGCCGGCCGATGCGGTGGTGATCGCGTTCGGCTTCCGCCCCAGCCCTGCCTCCTGGTTCGAGCAGCACGATATCCAGCTCGACAGCCAGGGCCGTGTGGTGGCGCCGGAGAAGAGCAGGTTCAAGCACCAGACCAGCAACCCGAAAGTGTTCGCCGGTGGCGACATGGTGCGCGGGTCGGACCTGGTCGTGACCGCGATCTTCGAAGGGCGCACCGCAGCCGAAGGCATCCTGGACTACCTGGAAGTCTAAGCGCGCCCTGGCAGGTCACGTGGGGTCGCTAGGCGGCCTCATTTGCCAGGGACAAGCGCCCAGACCTGCCCGGGAATGCTTGACCTGAAGCACGCAAAAAACAAAACGCATGGCCCCGACCGTGCCTTTTGTGTCGGTGTCTGAGAAAATGCCCCCACTATTTTTCCGGATGCCGACATGACTGCCCTGAAGAACGACCGTTTCCTGCGTGCTCTGCTCAAGCAACCCGTTGACGTGACCCCGGTCTGGATGATGCGCCAGGCCGGCCGCTATCTTCCGGAGTACCGCGCCAGCCGCGCCAAGGCCGGCGACTTCATGAGCCTGTGCAAGAACCCGCAGTTCGCCTGCGAAGTGACCATGCAACCGCTGGACCGTTACCCGCTGGATGCGGCGATCCTGTTCTCGGACATCCTCACCATCCCGGACGCCATGGGCCTTGGCCTGTATTTCGAAACCGGTGAAGGCCCGCGTTTCAGGAAGGTGGTCAGCACCCCGGCCGACATCGAGGCGCTGCCTGTTCCCGACGCGCAGAAAGACCTGGGCTATGTGATGGACGCGGTCAGTACCATCCGCCGCGAACTCAATGGTCGCGTGCCGCTGATCGGCTTCTCCGGCAGCCCCTGGACCCTGGCCACCTACATGGTCGAAGGCGGCTCTTCCAAGGATTTTCGCAAGACCAAGGCCATGGCCTATGACAATCCGCAGGCACTGCACCTGTTGCTGGACAAACTGGCGCAGTCGGTGACCACCTACCTCAATGGGCAGATCCTGGCCGGTGCCCAGGCCGTGCAGATCTTCGATACCTGGGGCGGCAACCTGTCGTCGGCGGCCTATCAGGAGTTCTCCCTGGCCTATATGCGCAAGATCGTCAGCGGCCTGATTCGCGAACACGACGGGCGCAAGGTGCCGGTGATCCTGTTCACCAAGAACGGCGGCCTGTGGCTGGAAAGCATTGCCGATGCCGGGGCCGATGCATTGGGGCTGGACTGGACCTGCGACATCGGCGATGCCCGTCGCCGGGTGGGTGACAAGGTCGCCTTGCAGGGCAACATGGACCCGACCGTCCTGTATGCCCGGCCGCAGGCCATTCGTGCGGAAGTGGCACGCATCCTGGCCAGCTACGGCCACGGCAGCGGCCATGTGTTCAACCTGGGCCACGGCATCACGCCGGAGGTCGATCCTGAAAACGCGGGCGCTTTCATCCACGCCGTGCACGAGCTGTCGGCGCAGTATCACCTGTAAGCCGGTTGTGAGAGCGCATGACGCTGCGTAGCCCGGCCGGGGCTGAGTGCAGCGAGATTGTCGCATTAAGTTTCAATTCAGCGGTGCTCGCTAGGCTGGTCCTACTCCAACAGAGATAGGACCCGCTCCCATGAAAGCACGCTACCTTGCCCTGATCCTTGCCCCCTTGTTCAGCACCGCTGCACTAGCGTCAGGCGGCTACACCGGCCCTGGTGCGCAGTCGATTGCCACCGTGGCCGCCGCCAGCGAGGCCGCGGACGATACGCCGGTGGTCTTGCAGGGCTACGTGACCCGCAAGCTCGACAACGATGACAAATACGAATTCAAGGACAGCACCGGCACCATTACGGTCGAGATCGATGACGAGGACCTGCCGCCCACACCATTCAATGACAAGACCAAGGTCAAGCTGATCGGTGAAGTCGAAAAACACTTGATGAGCCGCGAGGTGGACGTGGACCGGGTCGAGATCATCAACTGATCCAGTGATCCTGTCGCAGGCAGGCTCGCGGCGGATCCACTGCGAGCCTGCCTGCGTTGCCGCGTTCCCCTGCCTTCAGGCGGCCTTCGGCGCCAAGGTGCTCAGGCGCAACGCCACCATCAGGGCCACCGCCAGCAAGCATCCAATGAACAGGCCGATGCCGTTCCAGCCCCAATGGTGCCAGAACACCCCGCCAGCCGTGCCCGCCACGCTTGAACCGGCGTAGTAACAGAACAGGTACAGCGAGGAGGCCTGCCCCTTGGCTTTGAGCGCTCGTCGCCCGATCCAGCTGCTGGCCACCGAGTGGGCCCCGAAGAAGCCGAAGGTGAAGACAAGCATGCCCAGGATGATCAGCGACAGCGGCTGGGTCAGGGTCATGAGCAAGCCGCCGCCCATGACCACGATGCTGGCCCAGAACACCTTGCGCCGTCCCAGCCTGTCAGCTAGAGCGCCCACCTGGGCCGAACTGTAGATGCCAGACAGGTAGACGACCGACAGCAAACCCACCAGGGCTTGATTCATGTGATAAGGCTCGGCCAGCAAGCGGTAGCCGATGTAGTTGAACAGCGTGACGAAGGCGCCCATGAGCAGGAAGGCTTCGAGAAACAGCCAGGGCAGGCCGGCGTCCTTGAAGTGCATGAGGAACCCGTTGACCAGCGTGCGCGGGTTCAGGGTCTGAGGCTGGAAGTTGCGCGACTCGGGCAATGCCTTCCAGAACACGATGGCCGCCAGCAGTGCCAGGCTTCCCAAGGTGAGCAATGCCGCGTGCCAGCTGACGAAATCGATCAGCACGCCCGTGATCAGGCGCCCGCACATGCCGCCGATGGCATTGCCGCCGATGTACAGGCCCATGGCCAGGCCAATGTGCTGTGGGTGGATCTCTTCACTGAGGTAGGTCATGGCCACGGCCGCCAGCCCGCTCAACGACAACCCGACCAAGGCCCGAGTTGCCAGGACCAGCTCCCAGGTCGGCATCAGCGCGCTGGCTATCGTGGACAAGGCCGCGCAGCCCAGGGCCGCCACCATCACTGGCTTGCGGCCGATGCGGTCAGAGATCGGGCCCGTGACCAGCAGCCCAAGCGCCAGCATGCCAGTCGAGACCGAAAGCACCAGGCTGCTCTGTGCAGCGTTGATGCCGAATTCCTTCGACAGCAAGGGCATCATCGGTTGTACGCAGTAGAGCAGGGCAAAGGTGGCGAAGCCGCCGCTGAACAGCGCCAGTACCGTTCTCATGAACGCCGGGGTGCCCTTTTCGATCCAGGCGTCGTGCGAGGTGACAGGCTCGGGTTCGGGTTTGGTCGATACGAGGGCTACAGCGGTTTTCACGGGCAAGTACCTCAGAGGCAGTGAAAAAATCATATAGCTGGCTAATAATTAGGTCCAATATATTGTTCGACCTAATTAAGACGTTTCACGACCTATGAGAGGTGGGTGATGGAGCTGCGCCACTTACGCTATTTCGTCGCGGTTGCCGAGGAATTGCACTTTGGTCGGGCAGCCCAGCAACTGGGCATTTCGCAGCCGCCGCTTAGCCAACAGATCCTCGCGCTCGAGCAGGAACTCGGTGCGCGGCTGTTCGAGCGGACCAACCGCCGTGTCGAGCTCAGCGAGGCCGGGCGACTGTTTTTGGAAGAGGCTCGTCAGGTGTTGGCGCAGGTCGAAAAGGCCGCCGATGTCGCCCGCCGCGCACAGTTGGGCGAACTGGGTGAAATGAAGATCGGCTTCACATCCTCGGCCCCGTTCACATCGAAAATTCCCAAGGCGATTCATGCGTTCCGGCAGCGCTTCCCTGCCGTGCACCTGAACCTCATGGAAATGAGCAGCCGCGAAGTGGCGCAGGGCGTATTCGACGAGTCCATCGAAGTGGGGCTGATGCGCCCTATGCCGCTGGCCGACGGCCTGGTTGCGACCGAACTGTTTCGTGAGCCCTTGGTGGCAGTGATCAACGCCTCCCATGCGCTGGCCAACGGCGCCGAGCAGGGTGTGCACCTGGCAGCGCTGGCCCACGAGCCTTTCGTTTTCTTTCCACGCAGCTACGGCAGTGGTTTGTACGCGCAGTTACTGGATCTGGCGCGCCAGGCGGGTTTCAGTCCCCATTTCGCGCAGGAAGCAGGGGAGGCCATGACCATCATCGGCCTGGTGTCGGCGGGGCTTGGGGTGTCGGTGCTGCCGGCGTCCTATCAGCGCATGCGCATCGAGGGCGTGGTGTACCGCACCTTGCTGGACAAGCAGGCCACCTCGGCGGTCTGGCTGGTACAGCGCCAGTGCCGCAGGTCGGCGATGGCCGAGGCGTTTGCCGAGCTGCTCACCGGGCAGGTTCAGGGATGAAACCTGCCCGGTGAGCGGGGCGGGTCATCAGTTGACGCGGGCCAGGTCACCCTTGAGCGCAACACCGGCAATCACTGCACCGGCGTGGCATTCGTAGGTGGAAGCGTCCTTGCGCTCGTTGCGCTTGTAGTAGCTGGCGATGTTCGTCACGGCATTGGCGTTGGCCTTGCGAGCAGCGTCCTGCAAGGTCAGCAACGCGGATTGAAGGGCCCACTCGCAGGCAGCCTCGTCACTCTTGTTGAAGGCGTTGGTTTTCTTGTTGGTGACCGAGTTGGGGCTGATCACGGTGACCTTGCCGCGCGGCTTTACGCCGGCCAGGTAGAATTTGACCGAGCCATCGAGCTTCTTCTCGGCGAGCATCTGCTGCACCACCTTTTCGAACGGCAGGTACAGCGCCGTGTCGCGAGCCTGGCTCAGGCCGGGTAGGGCAGCGAGCAGCAGGGCGGTGGCAGCGGTCAGGGTTTTCAAGCGCATCGGGGTCTTCCTTGGTCAGTGGTTGGATGAGGCGTTGCTGCGTTGCAGAAGCTGATCGGCGGACAGTGCGTTGAGCTGGCGCACGATGCTGCGGTCCAGGTTGTAGACCCAGCGGTTGTAGTTGCGGTGGATCTTGCCGTCGTCATAGCCCAGTTCGCGGCTATCGCGGTAATCGATGCGGAACTGGCTGGCGCTGTAGTGAATATCCACGGCGGCGTAGAAGGTATTGCGCACGGTGATGTCGGCCTGAATGACCGAGGCGCCCACCGAACGGGCCGTCCAGCCACGCTCGACGATGGCCTTGAGGATCGCCTGCTGGACCTGCTGCTGGGTGTAAGGGGTGGCAGCAGCCAGTTGTTCCGAGGGGTTGAGCACCGGTTTGGAGGTACAACCGGCAAGGCCGGCCAGTACCAGCCCTAGTGCAGCGGCGCGTAGCAGTGAGGACATTCCTTGCGCTCCTATCGAGGGTCAGGGCCAGCGGCGGAAGATCAGCGATGTGTTGACCCCGCCGAAGGCAAAATTGTTGTTCATCACGAACCCGTGGCTCATGTGGCGGAACTCACCACGCAGGTAGTCCAGTTCGCCGCAGCGAGGGTCTACTGCGTCCAGGTTCAGCGTGTGCACATAGCGGTCGCTGTTCATCATTTCGATGCTGAACCAGGACTCCAGCGCACCGCACGCCCCCAGGGTATGGCCCAGGAAGCTCTTCTGCGAACTGAGGGGCATGCGTGGGCCAAACAGGCTGCTGGTGGCCAGGGTTTCGGCGATATCGCCTTGTTCGGTCGCGGTGCCATGGCCGTTCACATAGCCAATCGCCTCCGGTGCCAGGCCTGCGTCTTCGAGCGCCAGTTCCATGGCCCGGCGCATGGTCGACTGTTCGGGTCGGGTCGTGTGCTGGCCGTCGGCGTTGCTGCCGAAACCGATGATCTCGGCATGAATCTTCGCGCCTCGCGCCCGTGCATGCTCAAGCTCTTCGAGCACCAGCATGCCGGCGCCTTCGCCGATCACCAGGCCATCCCTGCCGCAGTCGTAGGGGCGCGGGCTGAGGTGCGGCGTGTCGTTCTTGAGGCTGGTGGCATAGAGCGCGTCGAAGACCATGGCCTCGGTCGGGCACAGTTCTTCGGCACCGCCGGCCAGCATCATCGGCAGGCGCCCGTACTTGATGGCTTCATAGGCATAACCAATGCCTTGGCTGCCGCTGGTGCAGGCACTGGACGTGGGGATCAGGCGCCCGGTCAGGCCGAAGAAAATGCTGATGTTGGCGGCGGTCGTATGCGGCATCATGCGCACATAGGAATTGGCGTTGAGCCCGTCGGCCACCGAGTTGAGCAGCATGTTGCCGAACGCCTTGATCTCGTCGGTACTGCCGGTGGATGAACCGCAGGCAACGCCCATGCGGCCATCGCGAATGCTCGGGTCGCCGAGCAAGCCTGCATCGGCGAGGGCCTGTTCAGCAGCGCCAACGGCCAGGCGCGACACCCGGCCCATGCTGCGAAGCTGCTTGCGCGTCCAGTGCGCCGGGACCTTGAAATCATCGATGGGCCCGGCCAGGCGCGTGTTCATTTCCTCGAAGCGGTCCCACTCGTCCATGCGGCGGATTCCACTGCGTTGGCTGGCGAAATGACCGGCAATGGTTGCCCAGTCGTTGCCCAGCGAGGTGATGCCGGCCATGCCGGTGACGACCACGCGGCGCATCAGCACAGCCCCCCGTTGACCGCCAGCACTTGGCGGGTGATGTAGCTGGCCTCCGGCGACATGAGGAAGTTGACGGCGCCTGCTACCTCTTCAGCGGTGCCCATGCGCCCGGCAGGGATCATCTTCATCAGTTCGTCCACCGGCACATGTTCGTCGAGCATGGCCGTGTCGATCAGCCCGGGCGCTACGCAGTTGACGGTGATGCGCCGCTTGCCCAGTTCGATTGCCAGGGCCTTGGCCGCCCCGATCAGGCCCGCCTTCGAAGCGCTGTAGTTGACCTGCCCGCGGTTGCCGATGAGCCCTGAAACCGAGGTGATGCAGACGATGCGGCCCGGCGCGCGGCGGCGGATCATGGGCATGGTCAGTGGCTGCAGCACATTGTAGAAACCGTCCAGGTTGGTCCGCAGCACCTGGTCCCAATCCTCGTCGGTCAGCGCGGGGAAAGCGCCATCGCGGGTCAGGCCGGCATTGCACACCACGCCGTAGTAGGCACCGTGCGCCTCCACGTCGGCTTCGAGCGCCAAGCGGCAGGCGGCGCGTTCGCCGATGTCGAACTGCAATACGCGCGCCTGCTGCCCCAGAGCACGCACTTGATCGGCCACCACGTCGGCTTCGGCCCGGCCGCTGCGGCAATGCAGTACCAGGTCGTAACCCGAACGTGCCAGGCGCAGGGCGATGGCACGGCCGATTCCACGGCTCGAACCGGTCACCAGGATGGTATCAGTCATGAAAGGGGCTCCTCAGGGCCCGCTTCGGCCAGGTAGCTGGCCGCTTGCGGCGGGCGGTACACATTCAGTCGGGCGGTGGCGTGGATGCCGGGGCCGCGCAGGTGACATTCGAAAACGCCCATGCCGTTCTCGTCTTCGAGCGAGCGTTGGGCATGGACATGCAATTGGGCGCCGGCCGGGAAAGACTCGACATCGCACGTGTACTTGCGGGCACCGAGCAAAAAACCCAGCTCGACGGCCTGGCCATTGCGTCGCGCCCGGCAACCGGCGTAGGCGGCGACGCTCTGGGCCATCAGCTCGATGCCGAACCAGGCCGGCAGGCTGCCATCGGCGCGATTGAACAGTGCGCCGGGCCGTACGGTGGTGCGGGTGCTGATCTGCTCCTCGTCACAGTGCTCGATGTGATCGATCAGGATCATGTCGCCAGCATGGGGCAGCAGCTCGGCCAGGGGCCAGGTGATCATGCGGTGTCTCCAAGAATCAGGCTGACGTTGTTGCCGCCGAAGGCGAACGAGTTGCTCATCAGTCGGCGTGGGCCATGGGTTGCCAGGCGCTGGCTGCCGTCGACCAGGGTCAGTTCAGGCAGGGCAGGGTCGGGCTGGCCGTCCCACAAGTGCGGCGGCAGCAAGCCCAACGGGTTGTGCCTGCTCAGGCTCAGCCAGCAGAACGCCGCCTCGAGCGCACCGGCAGCGCCCAGGGTATGGCCCGTCATCGGCTTGCTGGATGAGCACGGCAGGCCGGCGCCGAACAGGGTATCGACGGCCAGGCTTTCCATGGCATCGTTATGGGGCGTGGCGGTGCCGTGCAGGTTCAGGTAATGGATGTGCGCGGGCTCAAGCCCGGCATTGTCCAGCGCTTTGCCCATGCACTGCAAGGCACCGGCGCCAGTTGGGTCGGGCGCGGAGATGTGGTGGGCGTCGGAACTGGCGCCTGCGCCCAGCAGGGCGATGCGCTCGCCTTGCGCTTCGGGCGCGCGGGTCATCAAGAACAAGGCGGCAGCCTCGCCGATATTGATGCCGTCGCGGTTGGCCGAGAACGGATTGCAGCGGCGGTCGCTGATCGCCTCCAGGGCGCTGAACCCGTTGAGCGTGAGGTGACAGAGGCTGTCCACACCGCCGCACAACACCGCATCGCATACGCCCAGGTCCAGCAGACGCCGAGCGCTCAGCAGCGCGCGGCCGCTGGAGGTGCACGCGGTTGAAATCACATAGGCCGGCCCGCCGAGTTGCAGCCAGTCGGCGAGAAAGTCGGCCGGCGCGCTCAACACTTGCTGGGCATAGTGATAATCGGCCGGGAAGTGATCGCTCGCCAGGAAGTGGCCAATGGCGGCACTGCCTTCGGCGATGCCCGAGGTGCTGGTACCCAGGACCACCCCGACACGGTGGGCACCGTATTGCGTGATCGCCTGGCGCAGGGCGGGCTCGATCTGCAGCGCGGCGGCGTACAACAGCTGGTTGTTGCGGCTGTGCTGCTCCGGCAAGGGGACGGCTGGCAGCGGCTGCGTCACGGCGCCCACCGGAGGCTGGCGCTCGGGAATCCAGCCTGCGGCGGGCCGCATCCCTGAACAGTCGCCGGCAAACAGGCGTGCGGCGACGTCGGCCTGGCCATGGCCCAGGGCGCAGATCAGGCCCAGGGCATTGAGGTAGGCGGTCATGGTGTGTGCTCACGGGGCAGGGGGTCGATTACATAGCGCAGGCCTTGGTCCAGGTGCAAGTCAAACGCGTGGGCCGTGCGGTAGGTTACCCGCCAGCGCGCGCCCAGCCAACGCTGCCCCTGCTGCTCCCGGGCCTGGGGATACAACCGGGCCAGCTGGTCCTGGGGCGTGAGGGCGAACAGCATGGCGGCGAACAACTCGCGGGCCGCCGGGTTGGGTGGCAGCAAGCCGTCGGCCTGCCATTGCTGGCCGTCCAGCACTTGTCGCGCCTGGGGAATACCCAGCAGGTCGAGCAGCGACCAGCGCAGACGGCCGCCCTCATCCTGGATCACCAGTAGCCAGTCCTGGCGCTGCCCGGCCTGGGTGCGCTCAACATGCAGTTGCTGCGGCAGGGCAAGCGGCGGAAGGGATGCGGGCAGTGGTGCCCTGGCGGCGCAGGCACCGAGCATCAGGCAAACGGCAAGCGCCATCCAGGGTTTCATGCGTGCTCCAGGGGCTTGCGAGCCACTACATTGACCAGCGTTTCATCGCGTTCGCCGACCGGTGGAGGCTTGCGCAGGCCCAGGCGCTCCAGCAGGCCGAAGTCCTTGGCCCGGCTCCACCACAGGTAGGGATAGGACACGTTGTCGGGCCCGAACGCGAACCCCTGCACGCGCAGCATGTGCAGATAGCCCTCGGCGCTTTTCTGCACATGCATGGGGTGACGGAAGAACCAGCGGATGACCCAGGTATCGATATAGGCTTGCGTGGATTCGGCGAACAGCAGGTAGCCGCCTGGTTTAAGTACGCGGTAGAACTCGGCCAGGGCCTTTTCCTGCTCGACCAGGTGATGGAAGGTCTGGTGGCAGAACAGTACATCGATGCTGGCATCGGGGTAGGGCAGGTTGGCGCAGTCACCGCCTGACAACTCCACCTCGATGCCGAGGCGCTTGGCCTCGGCTGCGCTGAGGTCGAGGCTGTGCGGATCGGCGTCGGTGCCCAGCAGCCTGGAGGGGGCGAATACCCGCTGCAGGTGCTTGAACGACTTGCCCTGCCCGCAGCCGGCATCGAGCAGAACCGGCGCCTGGGGAAGGGCGCCTGCGAAGAGCCGGGCGAGGTCATCGATCGCCACCCGCAGCACGTGATGCTGCCAGGTGTGGCTGCTCAGGAAGCGAAACCCGATGCGGGTTTCTTCCACATAAGTCTCGCTCAAGAACGGGCGCTGGGTCATGGGGTGTCCCTTGCGCACAGTTCGGCCAGGGTACGCAGCCGGCGCCGCGGCTCGGCGACGAACGGGTTACGTGTATCCCAGGCATACCCGGCCAGTATGGAGCTGATCATGGCGCGAATCTCCGGTGAGCTGCCGGGGTGATAGATCACATCCTGGAAACTGCCGTCGTACCAGCCTTCCACGTATACACGGAAGGTATCCACGCCACGCTGCAGCGGCTCGGCAAACGCGCTCTGCCAGTCCACTGCCTCCCCTTGCAGTTGGCGGTGCAGCAGGCCGGCAGCCATGCTGGCAGAGCGCATGGCGATGGTGACACCGGAGGAGAACACCGGGTCAAGGAATTCCGCTGCATTGCCCAGCAGGGCGTAGCCCGGCCCATGCAGCGCCTTCACGTTGGCCGAATAGCCGCCGATGGTGCGAGCCGGGGTGTCCCAGACTGCATTGGCCAGCACCTTGGCCAGGCCAGGCGCTTGCGCCACGAAGTGCTTCAGGCACGCATCGAGGTCGTCAGGGGCAGCGGCAAAGCGCTCAGCGGCAGCCACTACCCCCAACGAGGTGCGGCCATCACTGAAGGGAATGGTCCAGAACCAGACGTCACGGTGCTCGGGGTGGGTGGTGATGAGGATCTTGTCGCGATCGAAGCCGGGGTGGTCGATGCGGTCTTCGATATGCGTGAAGACCGCTTTGCGCACTGGGAAAGCGGACGGGGCTTCAAGGTCCAGCAGGCGCGGCAGCACGCGGCCGTAGCCGCTGGCATCCAGGACGAACTGGGCCTGGAGCAGGTACTCGCTGCCATCGGGCCGGCGCACCACCACCTGCGGCTGTGGCCCGCCCATGTCGGCGCTGACAACTTCATGCTCGTAGCGGATTTCCACGCCCTGAGCCTGGGCCTGGTCGGCCAGTATCTGGTCGAAGTGGGCACGCTGCACCTGGAAGGTGCTGGTCTTGCCTGGCGTGAAGGTCTGCCCGAAGTCGAAGGCGGTGTATTCGTCGCCCCAGGCGAATGCAGCGCCATTCTTGTACTGGAAACCTGCCGCCTGCACGGCGTCCAGCATGCCCGCATCTTCGACGAAGTCCAGGCAGTGCGCCAGCAGGCTTTCGCCGATGGAAAAACGCGGGAAACGCTGACGCTCGATCACCAGTACGTCGTGCCCGCTGCGCTTGAGCAAGGCCGCCGCGATGGCGCCGGAAGGCCCGGCGCCGATGACCAGGACCTCGCGTTGTTGGGTTTCAAGGTTTGGCATGCGGGCTCCTTGCCATGGGTTCTGTGTTGAGTGGAAGGCGATGAAGGCCGGCCAGCGCCGGCATCAGGGTGGCGACCAGGCTCATCAGCATGAGCGCGAAGTACACCGCTGGGGTGATCAACTGCTGGGAAAGCAGCAGGTTGAGGAAAACGATTTCACTGAGGCCGCGAATGTTCAGCAGCAGGCTCTCGCGCCATTTGCCGGCAGCGCCGGGCGACGGAGCAGCCCAGCACAGGCCCAGCCAGTTGCCCAGCAACTTGCTGACGATCGGAAGCACCAGCAGGGCAACTAGCTGCCACGCGTCCAACTGCCCCAAGGCTTGATGGGCATCGATCTGCACCACGCCGTAGGTCAGGATCATGGGTACCGCCAAACCCTGCTGCACGCGGCGATTGTACCGCTCTGGCAGCGGCAATGCCGCCGCCACCTTCAGCCAGGCCAGGCACGCCAGATAGCCAACCCCCAGCACCAGTGCGTTGAGCTTGTAGTGTTCGGCAATGAACAACAGCACCAGGAACAACGCGCCATACAGCGAAGGCGCACGCAAACCCAGTGCGTGCAACGGCCACGGCAGCAGTGCCGCCAATAGCGGCAAGGCCAGTGTGCCGGGGTCTAGGCTGCCCTGGCCTACCCCTAGCAACAGCCAGCATGCCAGGTCGATCAGGATGGCAGCCTGCAACAACCGCCGGCTGGCCGCCGGGGGATAACCGATTGCCTGGAGATACAGGTAGAGCACCGGTATGGCGGTGATCGCGAACACCAGCCCCAGTGCCAGTGCACCGACACCGCTCAGCCCTATCACCCAGAAGGCACAGGCAATACCGCAGGCGAACGGCAGCAGGAAACTGGGTGCGGCAAGTTTCAGCGCCTGGCGGTCCGGGCGCAGCGCCAGCACGTCGATCAGAATGTGGCCGAGCAACAGGGCGAAACTACCGCCGTAGAGCGTTTTTACCCATGCCGGTGCGATCAGCGCAGTGCCCTCCAAGCGCCAATGCGGCGTCACCCACAGGCCCATCAAGGCAGGGAGCACCAGCGCTGCCAGCAACAGATGGCTGACGATCGGGATCAACCCGAGGCGCTTGCCCAGCCTGTTGGCCAGGGTGAAGAGCGCCAGCGCCAGCGCCCAGAAGATAACGATCATCATGAGCGGTCGTGCGCTCCCTCGCGGGGCGCTGCCCAAGGCGCCAGCAGGAAGCTGAACACCAGCCCCAGGCTCACCGCCACGCCAAAGTTGCTGACGGCCGGCGTGCTGGACAGGGCCAGCAGGCCGAACGACAGCCACGTGGTCAATGCAGCCAGCAAGGTTCCGAGCAGGCTCACCGCGGCGCCGCCGATGCGCTCATGCATGAGGATGGCGTAGTCGACGCTGATGGCTGTCACCAGCAGTAGCCCGAACAGGCTGAACAGTGTCAACGGCTCGCCCAGCCAGCCGAGGCTCGCCAGGCTGCACAGAGCAGCCAGCAGCGGCAGGGCCACGATGCGCAAAGAGCCCCGCAACCCGAAAGGCACGGCCAGCAGCATCAAGATCAACGCGCACGAAAGCAGTTTGAGCTCCGCTGCGCTGACCTGGGTGGCGGCGAACAACTGGTTCAGCTCGCCGAGACGATCAACCAGCTGCACACCGGGCAGGTCCTGCGTCTGCAACCGCAACAGGGCGGCGTCAGACAAGCCTTGCAGGCTGACGATGGCAGCAACGCCGTCACCTGCGCTGCCCAGCCACAAGGGTCGCCATGCCTCGCCCAACGGGCCTGCCAGCACGTCGTCGATGCGCTGCAGTGGCAGTGCGCGCAGTTGCGCGACTTCAGCCTCTAGGGCCGCTTGGGGAACGCCAAGCGCCAGCAGCGGCTGCCAGTGCTCCGGTAGCGCAGCCAAGGCCTCGCGCACCTGTGCTTGCTCGGCAGGGGTAGCGACCAGTTGGCCGAGGCTCATGTAGCCCTTGAGCTTGTCCAGCGCCACCAACTCGTCCAGCTTGGCCCCCAGCTGCTGGGTGCGTTCGAGCAATTGCTGCTGGTCGGCAGCCCGCACCAGGTAGAACTGGCTGGTGGGCTGGTAACCGGTGATGCGTGCTACTGCCTGGGCTTGCTGCAACAGCTGCGGCGGCGTGCCCACCCATTGGCGGATATCGTTGTGGGTCTGCAGGTGCCAGAGGCCGCTGGCGCAGAACAGCAGTAGCAGGGCCAGCAACGCTGCGCTCGGCACTTTGCGCAGCAATGCCTCACGCCAGCGGGTGAGCGCCTGGGCGATACGCATCGGCCAATCCGCGGGTTGCAGTTGAGCCCTGGTCAGTAGGGCCGGAACCAGGCACACCGCACTAAGGTAGGCGCCCATCAGACCAGCGGCGGAGAAAACGGCAATCTGGGTCAGCGCCGGGAATGGGGTGAAGGCCAATGCCAGATAGCCGATGCAACTGGTGGCCAGGCTCAGGCTCATGCCTGGCAGGGTCAGGCGCACGGCCGTCCAGCTTTGCCAGGGCTTGAGGCTCCAGCTCTTGGTCAGATAATGCAGCGGATAGTCTATCGCGACGCCGATCAGGCTGGAGCCCAGGACCAGGGTCATGACGTGCATCTGGCCGAACACTGCCACGCACACCACTGAGCCAAACAGCATGCCGACCAGCACGGGCACGAACGCCAGCAGCGCGCGCACGCTGCGCAGGGCCAGCAATAGCAACAGCAAGATACCCAGCGTTGCCCCGCCGCCTACCCAGGTGATCTCCCGGCTGGCTTGCTGCTGGCCGGCGGCGGCGTGCAGCAGGCCGCTGGCGGCCAGCAACCGCGCATCGACGGCGCTTGCCTGCACACGCCCCTGTGCCAGCAAATCCGCCACCTGTAGGGGCAGATGCATGTCGAAGGCATTGCCCAGGGTGCGCGCGCGCACCAGCACCCAGTAATACCCTTCGGCCTGGGCAATCAAGGCACCGCTGGCGGTGTCCAGTTCCACGTTCGCGGGCTTGGGCTGGGCATTCTGGATGCGCCCGGTCAGCCCTAACCAGTCGTCCTGGCCCGGCACCAGGCTAAACCCTGCGAAGGGGTCGACCAGGCTCTGGACGCGCTGCGCCACGAAGGCGTCCGGCTGCTGCTGCAATTGTTGCCGGTCAGATGCCGGCAGCATGGCCAGGCGACCTTTGAGCAACTGGTCTCGCACCGCCTGCAGGTCGGTGTCCAGGCTCCACTGCACCTTTTCGAACAGGCCACTGGCCTGCCACTGATCCGCCAACCGTTGTGCCAGCGCCACTGCCTGTGGTCGCTGAGCGTGGCCGACCAGAAGCAGCAACTCGCGGTTCAGTGGCTCCTGCATCCGCTGCTCGGCCTGTTGCACCAGAGGATCCTGGGTCGCGCCGGGCACCAGCGCCATCAAGTCGGCAGACAAGGGCGCGCCGCGGTGCCACTGCCAGCCGGCCATGGCCAGCATGATCAGCAGCACGAAGACGAACAGGCGTGGCAACTGGCGTTCAGTCGGCAAAGTCACTGCGCTCCATGTCGCTCAGCTCGGCCGCGCCGGTGCTTTCAGGCAGGCGCAATACCGTGCTGTCGCCTTGGGTCTCGCTCAGCTCGATGCGCTGCACGAAACGCCCACCGCTGATGTCGATGCGGCTGAAGATTTGCTTGAGCAGCAACGAGCGTGGGGTCAGACGCAGCTGCCACTGGGTTGCATCGCCGCTCAACGCCAGTTCGAAATCACGCTGCAGCCCGGTGCTGTCACCTTGCAGCACGGCAAAGAACAGCTGGTTTTGCTGCGCACCGGCGCTGCGGCTTGGCAGCACTTGCCAGCCGCTCGGGTCGCGCCGGGCAATGCCCTGGGCGTCGATCCGGTAGTCCTGACGCAAGGGGGTATGCAGCATCCAGAGCAGGCCATGATCACGGGCAAGCACGAACTCACCCTCGCTCAGCAAGGGCTGGGGCAGGGCACGCAGGTGTTTTTCCTGAATGAATGGGCCCTTGACCACCGCAGGTGCGCTGAGCTGGCGTTGCAGGTCGTCCAGGTCGAAGGCTGCGCTCAAGGGGCTGACGATCAGCACCGCCAACGTTGCCAGCACGCGGGCCAGCCGTTTTAGCGCAGGGGTCATGGCAACACCTGCTGCACGGCATCGAGCATGGCCTGCGGCGAGGCCAGCTGCATCTCGCCACTGTCGATGTGCACGGCCACCTGAACCGTACTGGCACGGGTCATGCGCTCCCCGGTCACGGCATCGCTGATCAGGTAATGCAGCTTCAGGCGGTTTTCCCATTCCACCAGGCTGGCTCTCACAATCAGGCGCTGGCCGAAGGTGGCGCCGCGCATGTAGCGCAGCTGCAGGTCGATCACCGGCCATGCATAGCCGCTGGCCTGCATCTGCACATAGTTGTGCGCCAGGCGGTCGAGCAGGGCGCATCGTGCCACTTCCAGGTACTTCACATAATGGCCATGCCAGACCACATGCATGCTGTCGACATCGAAAAACGGCACGATGACCTCGGTGTCGACGTGGAAAACGCCAGGGTTACGCATGCAGCCTCCAGTGACGTTGACCGATGCGCACCAGGCAGTGGCGCAGGTCGCCTTCAAGGGCGCGGTCTTCGATGACCGGCGCGAACTCCTGCAGCAACGCCTCGTGCATCTGCGCCAGCGCAGGGGGCAACGCGTGTGCCTGAGCCTGCTGGCTGCGCAACCAAACGCCCTGATTGGCGGCCAGCAGTGCCGCGGCGGCGACTTGCTCGGTCAGCTCCAGGACCCGCAGGGCATCGCGGGCGGCGATGGTGCCCATGCTCACCTTGTCCTGGTTGTGGCATTCGGTTGAGCGCGAAAACACGCTGGCGGGCATGGTCTGCTTGAGCGCTTCGGCGGTCCACGCGCTGGCCCCGATCTGCACAGCCTTGAACCCATGGTTGATCATGGCGCGCTCGGCCGGTGCGCCCGACAGGTTGCTCGGCAGGCCGTGGTTGTAACGCACATCCACCGCCAGCGCGAGCTGTCGATCGAGCAGGTCGGCCACGTTGGCGACGAGGGTTTTGAGGCTGTCCATGGCAAAGGCGATGTGCCCGCCGTAGAAATGCCCACCGTGCAGCACGCGCTCGGCATCACCGTCGATGATCGGGTTGTCGTTGGCGCTGTTGAGCTCGGTCTCGATGAAACCGCGCAACCAGCCCAGGCTGTCGGCCAGCACCCCCAGGACATGCGGCGCGCAGCGTAGCGAATAGCGGTCCTGCAGGCGGTGCAAGGGCGGCAGGGGGGCGTCGATCGCCAGGTCCTGGCGCAGCCAGGCGGCGACCTGCGCCTGGCCAGGGTGCGGCTTGGCGGCGAACAGGCGCTCGTCAAAGTGCTCGGGGTTGCCTTGCAAGGCAACCACGTTCAATGCAGTGATCCGGGTTGCCAGGTGCAGAAGATAATCGGCGCGGGCAAATGCCAGGCACGCAAGGCCGGTCATCACTGCCGTGCCGTTCATCAGGGCCAGGGCTTCCTTGGGCCTGAGCACCAGGGGCTGCCAGCCCAGTTCGTGGTGCACGTCGGCGCTGCGGCGGCGTTGACCCTGGAACATCACCTCGCGCTCGCCCGAGAGCGTCGCGGCTACGTAGGACAGCGGGGTAAGGTCGCCACTGGCGCCTACCGAACCTTCTTCGGGGATCAGCGGCAGGATGTCGTGGGCAATGAAGTCGCGCAGGCGCTCGAGCAGTTCCAGGCGAACACCCGATACGCCGTGGCTGAGTGAACGCAGGCGTGCAGCCAGCACTGCGCGAGTGGCCGAGGCGTCCAGCAGCTTGCCGAGGCCGCAACCGTGGAAGGTGTAGAGGTGGCGTGGCAGCGCCTCGACGTGTTCAAGCGGCACGGCCACGACACAGGAGTCACCGTAGCCGGTGGTCACGCCGTAGATCACCCCTTCCTTGTCGAGCAGGGTGTCGAGAAAGCGCGCCCCGCGGGCAATGCGCTCGCGGTAGGCAGCATCGTCCTGCAGGTGCGCCGTGGCACGGCCTTCGGCCAGCGCCACGACGTCTTCGATAGCCAGCGGCGATTCGCCGAACGTGACAGGTTCATGCGCTTGCATCGTCATCGGTCTTCCAGAAAGGGTAGAAATTGAACCACTGCAGGGGCGCGCGCGTGCAGTAGTGGCCCAGGCGATCGGCGTAGCGGGCGGCCCATTGGGCGATGACTTGATCGCGCTGGCCACGTCGCCATTGCAGGCGTTCGGCAAAGGGCTCGAGGGTGACGTGATAGCGGCCGTCATGCTTGAGGCAGAACAGCAGGTTGAGCGGACACTCGAGCATGCCTGCCAGTAACCATGGGCCCTGCGGGAAGGCGGCGCGATGGCCTAGAAAGTCCACCTCGACAGTGCGCCCGCCATGCAGCGGCACGCGATCCCCAGCGATTGCCAGCCATTCGCCGCGCTCCAGGCGCTCGGACAGTTGCAGCATCACCGCAGGGTCCAGCTCGCTGACCTGGATCAGTCGCAGGTTGGTGGCTCCAGCCTCGCCCAGCAGGCGGTTGAAGCGCTCGGCATGGCGGGTGTGCACCAGCACGTTCATGGTCACCTGCTCGCCGATTTCGGCCAGGGCCCGGCAGACTTCCAGGTTGCCCAGGTGGGCACCCACCAGCATCTGCCCGCGAGCGCCGCGCAGTTGCCGGCGCAAGCCGGCCGGGTCGTGGATTTCGATATCCTCGATGCGCAGCTTGCCGTTCCACACGTCAAGCTTGTCCAGCAGGGCCTCGGCAAAGGCCATGAACTGACGAAAGACCTGCCATGAGCTTGGGGCAGGCGTCTGCCCGGCGTTCCATTGGTGCAAGCGTTGCTGGTACTGCCACGCGCTGCGGCGGGCGCGGCGACCGAACAGGAAGAAGTACGCGACGATCAGGTGGATCAATGGGCTGAGCACACGGCGGCCAAGCAACCGTACCAGGGTGGCGGTCAGCTTCATCAGCCAGAAGCTGCCCCGCTCCTGGTGGTCGGCCCAGTGCTGTGACGGTGTGCTCATGACCGCCACCGTCGCCAGAGAATCGCAGGTGCTCGCACCAGCATGCCGAAGAACAGCTTGGCGTGCATCTTGGAGATCAGTGCGTTGTCATGGACCAGGCGAAAATGTGACAGGCCATCCTGTGGATAATGTACCCGCGTCGGCAACCAGCGCATCGGTTGGTTGCGCCAGGCCAGGCGCACGAGGATTTCCGGGTCGAAGTCCATGCGCTTGCCAAGGCGCACGTTGTCGATCAGGGCCAGCGTGGCTGGCAGCGGATAGACCCGAAACCCGCACATGGAATCGGGAATCTGCAACGACAGGCTGTTGATCCACACCCAGACGTGGGTCAGGTAACGCGCGTACAGCCGCCCTTTGGGCACACTGGCGTCGTATTGTGGATAACCGCACACCAGTGCCTGGGGGGCATGGCGGGAATGCTCCAGAAACGTCTGCACATCGCCCAGGTCGTGCTGGCCATCGGCATCGACCTGCAACGCATGACTGAAGCCCAGTCGCGCCGCCTCGCGCAGGCCGGCCATGACTGCGCCGCCCTTGCCCTGATTGACAGGCAGGGTGACCAGGAACACATCCCTCTGTTCGGCCAGCCGGGCGAGCACCTGCGCGCAGCCTGCATCGCTGGCATCGTCGACCAGCACGCAGGGCAGGCCCGCGCGCAGCAAATCGTCCACCACCGCCGGGACGGCCTGTTCGTGGTTGTAGACCGGGATCACCGCGCAGGGCTTATGCACAGGCGTTCTCCAACAGAACCCGGCCGCTCGAACACGGTTGACCGGCACAGGTGAAGGCGAAGTAAAGCTTGCCGCGTGACGTGTCCAGGCGAAGGCTCAGCGCCAGCTCATCGCCGGGCCGCACCAACTGCTGGAACTTGAGCACCTCCATGCCTGCAAAGCGCAGCGGCGACTCGGTCAGCTCAGCGGCCAGCGCGACGGCCCAGTCGATCTGGACCACACCGGGCAACACCGGCGTGCGGGGAAAATGCCCTGGGAAACAGGCAAGGTCCAGGGGCACGCCGAGCTTGAGCTGGAGCTCGTCACCTTCGCGGTGCTGCTCCAGCACATGCGGGGCCATGCTGCGAGGCGCCAGCAGCAATGCCTGCAGCGCAGCCTGGGTCAGCTTGCCCTGGTTGTTGAGCGGCAAGTGCTGCACCAGGCGCCAACGGCGTGGCAGTGCCAGCGCCTCGCAGTGGCCTGCCAGGTGGCTGCGCAGGGCGTCGACCAAGGCCCGCCGCCCCTGGTTGCGCAGGGCGTGCAGGCCTGCGGGGGTCGGCACCAGCACGGCGCCCAGGCTGGCCCGGCCGTTTTCGATCATGCCAAGACGTGCTTCAGACACCCATGGATGCGTGCACAAGGCCTGTTCGAGCATGGGGAGCGAAATTCGTTTTTCTTCGAGCTTGACGATCCGATCCAGTCGCCCCAGCAAGCGAAAGCGCCCGTCGGACGAGAATTCGACGGCGTCGGCGCTGTGTTCCACATGCCCCGCTGGGAGGTAGGGCGAGGCGATGCACAGCGCCCCCTGATCATTCTGGCTGAGCTGTACACCGGCAAACGGCTGCCACAACGACTGCCCCTGGCGCCAGGCGATCCCGCCAGTCTCCGAGCTGCCGAGGATTTCTGCCGGCCATTGGCCCAGCCGCTGGTGCAGGCGCTCGGCTGCATCGGCGGGCAACTCACCGCCCGACGAGAACACCTTGCGCACCGGTTGCAGGGCTGGCCAGTCGAGGTTTTCTCCCATGCGCTTGAGCAGCGCCGGGCTGGCGACCCAGGCAAAGGCCGGGTGGGCGCGGCTGGCCCGTTGCAGGTCCTCGGGGAACGGCAATTGGCGGCGCTCGAACCCGCGCCCGGCGCACAAGGGCCACAGCACGCGGAACAGAAGGCCGTAGATGTGCTGGGTAGCGACGCTGCCGATGATCCAGGCAGGGCCCAGAGCCTTGCCCCACAGGTGCTCCAGCGCATTCACCTCGTTGGCCAGTTGCGTGACCTGCTTGTCGATGCGCTTGGGCTCGCCGCTTGACCCGGAGGTACACAGGCTGATGCGGCACCGGGCCAGATCCAGGACGGCAGGTGGCAAAGGCGCGTCCAGCAAGCTGTTGGGCGATGTGTCCTCAGCCAGATCCGTGAGCCACAGGTCTACGTGGGCATTCCAGCGCTCGCGGGTGGCCGGTTGCAGGTCGGCCGGTAGCAAGACCTCGACCTCGGCCCGCCATGCACCGAGCAGGACGGCGGCCAGTTGCGCGGCGTCCTCCAGGTGCACCGCCAACCGGCGTACACCCCGCGCACGCAGGCCACCGGCCAGGCGCAGCGCCTGCTGGCTCAGTTCGGCGTGGTCCAGGGCGGGGGCTTGGGTCACCTGGCGCGGCGCATCCAGCGGCAGCAGCAGGTGTTCGAGGTTGATCCAGTTCATGAGCGTCCTCGCACACGTTGTCTAATCAGCCATTCGAGGGCGAACAGCACGCCCATCGCGGCATAGGCGATCACGCCGTTGTAGAGCGTCCACCAGCCCAACGGCGCCCACAGCGTAAGGGCGGCCGCGATCAGGCCGTTGAGCAGGAAGAACAGGCACCAGGCCTGGGTGACCTGCCGGGTATAACGCACAGCGCGCGGCGGCAGCGCCGGGTCGCTCAAGCGTGCCAGGCGTTCGGCCACCGGTATGCCGTGCACCAGGCTGCTACCGAACAGCCCCAGCATGAAGGTACTGATGAGCACCGGATACCAACGCAGCAGTGCCTGGCTGTCCGATAGCCCCAGCAGCCCACAGAACACCAAGGCGGCGATTGCCATCCACAGGCTGCCGGGACGGCGAGGCGCGCTCAGCGCACGTGCCAGCCAGAGGCCGCCGAGCAGCAGGCCAAATTGCCAGGGGGCGTAGTGCGCCATGCCGAAATGCACGGCGAACGGATACAGCAGCCCGGCGATCAGCAGGCCGGCGCCGATCAGTCGCTTCATGCCGCCGGGTTCACCAGGCGGAACACAGCCTCGACCACGTCGTTGACGGTACGCACCGACTTGAACTCGTCAGCGGCGATCTTCTTGCCTGTCTGGCGCTTGATGTGATCGATCAGGTCGACGGCGTCGATGCTGTCGATCTCCAGATCCTGGTAGAGGTTGGCGTCCAGGCTAACGCGCTCAGGCTCGAGCTCGAACAATTCGACCAGGGCGTCGCGCAGAATGTTGAAGATGTCTTCACGGGTTTGCATGGTGCGATCTCAGGCGGCCTGACGGGCGGTGACGAACGCCGCCAGGGCGGCGACACTGCTGAAATGGTTGCGGGTGTCCTTGGCATCGGCGTCGATCTTGATGCCATAGCGCTTCTGGATGGCCAGGCCGAGCTCGAGCGCATCAACCGAATCCAGGCCCAGGCCTTCGCCGAACAGGGTCTGTTCGTCGTCGATGTCCTGGACGCTGATGTCCTCCAGGCCCAGGGCGTCGATGATCAGTTGCTTGAGATCACGGTTAAGGTTTTGCTGTGGCGCGCTCATCGGCGGCGAGCTCCTTGATGTAGTAGTTGTGCAGATAATCGTTGAGCAGACGGGAAGCTTTGGGCGCAGGGCCCAGGGCCGTGTAGGCGTCGGGATGCACGTCCGGGCCCACCGAAAGGGTGAAGTGCACCCGCCTGCCGGGTATGCGATACCAGGGTTCGTTCTTGGTCAGCGTGGTCGGGCTGACCTTGATGGTGACAGGGGTGATGACGCTTGCACCGCGCAGGGCAATCGCAGCCGCGCCGCGGTGAAAGGCCGGCGCCTGACCAGGCGAAGTACGCGTGCCTTCCGGGAAAATCACCAGGGTCTGGCCCTGTTGCAGCGAGGCGACGGCGGTGTCGAGCATGTCCATGCTGCCATCGTTGCCGATGTATTGCGCCTCGCTGACCGGCCCGCGCGTGAACGGGTTGTCGAACAGGCTCTGCTTCACGACGCAGTTGGCCTGGCGTACCAGACCGATCAGGAACACCACGTCGATCAGGGACGGGTGATTGGCGATGATCATCTGACCCGGCCGACCCAGGCGCTCGGCCCCTTCAATTTCGTAGGTCAGCACACCCATGGCGCGCATGAACTGCACGAAGCGCCAGAACAGCCAGCTGATGGTGCGCCGGGCCCGCTCGCGGTGTCGTGCCCGGCCACCCGGCAGGCAGGCCAGCAGCGGAAACACGAATAGCCGCAGGGTCAGGCAGCCCACGCCAAACAGCATAAAGCTCATGGCGGTGGCCAGTAGGCGCCAGATATAGGCGTCGCCTGGCCTGCTCACGGCTGTCGGTGCCAGTTCCATGTACGACGCTTCCCTGTGTGAGTGAAATCGGTGCGGCCGTTGAGCATGGCCTTGAGCCAGGCCAGGCCGTGAGGCAGCGCAGGCACGACAGGTAACGCGGCAACCTCGCCGGGCGCCAGCTGCCATTGCCGGCCTGGGGTCAGCAACAGGCCGAGCGCGTAGGCGAACGGTACGTCGTCTATCCAGGGGCCATAGGCCGGTGGTGGCTGCTCTTCGGTGACGATCAGCAGCACGGCTGGGGCGCCATCAGCCATGAGCGCTGCGGCTTCTACCACGCCCTGTTCGAAACCATCCCCGGCAGCGGCCAGAGCCGTCATCTCGCAGGTGGAACCGCGCAGGATCGACCACAGGCCGATGACCGCGTTGTGCACCGAGAGGCTGAACTGGGTAGGGGACAGCGGCTGCCCGGCAGCCAGTTCGCCCAGAATCGAAAACGTGCGGGGTGTTTCACCGTGGCGTGAAACGAACACCAGCGGCAGCGGCGGCTGGCCCTCTGCCAATGGCCAGGCCACCGCGAACGCCATGCGCGCCATGTGGCTCAGCCGACGACGCTGCATGGCTGGCAGGAAGGCCACGTCAGGCGCGCAGGCGTCTGCACCCGATGGCGAATTGCCGCTAGCCCAGGCGTGCCAGTCGGCAGGCGCCGAAAGGCCCGGAGCCCATGCACGCCATTGGGTGATGTTGAAGGTGATCACGGTGGTCTTCTTCCCGCCCTGAGGGGCTTCCATGCCGAGCGAACGACTCGGCGCCTGCCTGTCAGGGGTGGTGCGTTCATCGAGTGGCGCGCATTATCCCGGTGCGGCGGTGATGTAGCAATGGATTCGGATCCAAAGAGACAACGCCTTCAAGCGGATGTGGCGTGGTCCGATTGAATAGTTTCCTTTTTCCGACAGCCGGCACGGCGCCACGCGTGGTGGCGGCCGCTGTAGCAGCGCTGGTCATGAACACAGCGTCGCCACATACTCGGAACCTCGTCCCTATCCGGAGCTCAGTCATGCGACGCGTGGTGTTCAATCAGAAAGGCGGGGTGGGCAAGTCCAGCATCGCCTGCAACCTGGCAGCGGTAAGCGCCCATGAAGGCTACCGAACCTTGCTGATCGACCTGGATGCACAGGCCAACTCGACCCAGTACCTCACTGGGCTGGTGGGCGAAGACATTCCCATGGGGATCGCCGATTTCTTCAAGCAAAGCCTGTCCGGCGGACCTGGAGCGAAGAAGAACAAGGTTGAAATCCACCAGACGCCATTCGACAACCTGCATGTGGTCACCGCCACCTCTGAGCTGGCCGACCTGCAACCCAAGCTCGAGGCCAAGCACAAGATCAACAAGCTGCGCAAATTGCTCGAAAACTTGAGTGAAGACTATGAGCGGATTTACATCGACACCCCGCCGGCCCTCAACTTTTACGCCGTCTCGGCACTCATCGCAGCGGACCGTGTACTGATCCCGTTCGACTGCGACAGCTTCTCGCGCCAGGCCCTGTACGGGCTGCTGGCCGAGATCGAGGACATCAAGGAAGACCACAACGAACACCTGATCGTCGAGGGCATCGTGGTGAACCAGTTCCAGCCCCGTGCCACCCTGCCGCAGCAGATGCTGGACGCGCTACTGGCCGAAGGCTTGCCGGTGCTGCCGGTGTATCTGGGTAGTTCAGTGAAGATGCGTGAGTCGCACCACGCCAGCCTGCCCCTGATCCACCTCGACCCCCGTCACAAACTGACCCAGCAATTCGTGGCGCTGCATGATTTGCTGGGTAGGGAGGGGTAGGCGCAGCTTGCGTGCAAGTCTGGTGTTGATCATAATCTCCCAAAACGGGAGATTTTTTGAAATGCGGGTGATTGCCAAAAGCAGTCTAGTGAAATTTTGGGAGATGCCCGGTAATCACGATGCCAAGGCTGTATTGGAAAGCTGGTATGACTTAGTGATCAAAGCTACTTGGCTAACGCCGCAGGATGTGAAAGATCAGCTCGGCAACGCTAGCATCTGTGGAAGGAACCGCATTGTTTTCAACATTGGCGGTAATAAATATCGCCTCGTCGTGGAAATGCAATATAAGGCGGGTATCGCCTGGGTGAAATTCGTCGGCACCCATGAACGCTATGACGAAATTGACGTGGAGACAGTGTGTGAATATTAAGCCTATTCGCAGTGATGAGGATCTGCACGCGGCCTTTCGGCGGCTTGAGGCTATCTTCCAAGCCGAACCGGGCACCCCCGAAGCTGATGAAATGGAAGTACTCGTAACCCTGATTGAAGTGTACGAAAACAAGTACTACCCCATTCAGTCGGCTACCCCTCTGGAAGCCATCAAATTCTGCATGGAGCAACAAAGCCTCACCCCGCGAGACCTGGAGCCCTATATCGGGCCCAGTGGCCGGGTATCTGAGGTCTTGAATGGAAAGCGTAGGCTGAGCCTCTCCATGATCAGACGCCTGCACGAGGGGCTACGCATCCCCTATGAGTCGCTGCTGGGGGGTACCTGAAGTCAAACCCCTTTGCTGCGCAGCCACTCCAGCAGTGCCTGAAGGGGAAGAGCCCCCGCCTGGCGCACGACCTCGCGGCCGTTGCGCATCAGGATGAGGCTCGGGATCGAGCGAATGCCCAGTTGCCCCGCCAAGGTGCGGTTGGCTTCGCTGTCGAGCTTGGCCAGGCGGCAGCGGCCACTCAATTGGCGGGCCGCCTGTTCGAACACTGGCGCGAAGGCCTTGCAGGGGCCGCACCAATCGGCCCAGACATCGATCAGCAAGGGCAGGTCGCCTTTGACCTGGCTGGCATAGCTGCTCTCGGTCAGCACGAACGGCGTCTGGAGCACGACCTGCTGCTTGCAGCGGCCACACTTGGGCGCGTCGCCCAGGCGGTCGGCGGGTAAGCGGTTCAGGCCGTTGCAGTGGGGGCAAGGGACAACCAGCGAATCGGTCATTTCATCTCCGTTCGAGTAAGTGGGTTTCAGGACGAGCAACTGATTTCCAAGTGCTTGCCCCAGGCAGGTGGCGGCGCTGCATAGGCCTGCATCCCGCTCTGTTCCTCGAACGGGCGGCTGAGCACCTGATGCAAGCGCCTGACCTCAGTGTAGTCACCTGCCTCGGCCGCTTCGATGGCGTTCTGCGCCAGGTAGTTACGCAGCACATACAGCGGGTTCACGGCGTGCATGCGCTCACGCCGCCCGCCAGCATGGTTCGGTTCACGTTCGCAGCGGGCTTGATAGTCCACCGCCCAGGCATCGAAACCTGCCAGGTCGACGAAGTCGTCACGTACCGATTGCAGCGCGTCGGCCAGCGGTTGGTCGCCCAGTCGGCGGAAGAACAGGTTGTAGTCCACGCCACCGCTCTGCATGCGTTGCAGCAGGCGCTCGACCAGGGCCATGTCCTCGTCCTCGGCCGTCGTCAGGCCGAGCCGGCGACGCATCAGGTCCAGGTAATGGGCCTGGTACAGGGGCAGGAACAGCGCCAGCGCCTGCTTGAGCGCTTCGACATCGATCACCGTGGTCAAGGCCTGGGCCAGCGCACTGAGGTTCCAATGGGCGATCGGTACCTGATTGGCATAGCTGTAGCGGCCGCGATCGTCGGAGTGGTTGCAGATGAAGTTGGCATCAAAATCGTCGAGGAATGCGAACGGACCGAAATCGAAGGTGATCCCCAGGATCGACATGTTGTCGGTGTTCATCACGCCGTGACAGAAACCGTACGCTTGCCAGCGCGCGATCAGCTCGGCATTGCGCTCGACGATGGTCTGGAACATGGCCAGGTAAGGCTGTTCGGCGTCTTTGCACTGCGGGTAATGCTCATTGAGTACATGGTCGATCAGCACGCGCTGCTGCTCGGGCTGCTGGGTGTAGTAGAAGTACTCGAAATGGCCAAAGCGGATATGGCTCTGGGCAAGGCGGGTGAGCATGGCAGCGCTTTCCTGGGTTTCGCGCCACACCGGGGTACTGGAGCCGATCACGCACAGGGCTCGGCTGCTGGGGATGCCCAGGGCATGCAAGGCTTCGCTGGCCAGAAACTCACGGATCGAGGAACGCAGCACGGCACGGCCATCGCCCATACGCGAGTAGGGTGTCTGGCCGGCGCCCTTGAGGTGCAGGTCCCAATGTTCACCGGCATCGTTGACCACCTCGGTCAGCAACAGGCCGCGCCCGTCCCCCAGGCGCGGGTTGTAGCCGCCGAACTGATGGCCGGAATACACCATCGCCCGCGGATCGGCGCCTTCCCAGAGCTTGTGGCCGCTGAACAGCTCGGCGAACAAAGGCAGCTCGGCCTGGGCCGGGTCCAGGTCGAGCAGCGCCATGGCCGACGCACTGGCGACCACCAGGCGAGGGTCTGCAATGGGGTCGGGCAGTGCCTGGGTAGAGAATGCGTCACCCAGGCGGGCGAAGCGGTTGTCGAAGGTGAGCTGGTCGAGGGCTTTCACAGGGCTGCTCCTGAGTCGGGGTGGCAAGAGGCCGCTGCGTGGCCCTGTGCGGGCGGACCGGCCGTGAACGAGGGCCAGGCCCTCGCGGGTGGAACGGGCGTATCTGCCCTATGGAGTCCAATCACACCGGGGGAGTGCCATCGGATTTTGGCGAGTCCATCGGTATCAACTGTTGTTTGCCGGCTTTGGGGTCCATCAGGAACACCTCGACCTGGCGTACGGAGATCTTGATGTCGTGCGCCTTGAATTCCCGGTTGATGTAGCGATTGATCTCGTCCAGCGTGGGGTTGCGATCACCCAGGTCACGGACGTGCATGCGCAGCTCGTGGTCCAGCGAGCTTTCCCCGAATTGCAGGAAATACACCAGGGGTTCGGGGTCCTTGAGTACTCGGGGGTTCTCATGTGCACCCTTGAGCAGCAGGTCGCGCACCAGGTCCAGGTCCGAGCCGTAGTCGATGCCCAGCTTCAGGGTCACGCGGGTGACGGTATCGGTGAGCGACCAGTTGATCAGTTGCCCGGTGATGAACGTCTTGTTGGGGACGATGATGTCCTTGCGGTCGAAGTCGGTGATGGTGGTGGCGCGGATGCGGATCTTGCTCACCGTGCCCGACAAGTTGCCGATGGTGATGGTGTCACCGATACGCACCGGGCGTTCGAACAGGATCATGATGCCCGAAATGAAGTTGGCGAAGATTTCCTGCATGCCGAAACCCAGGCCTACCGACAGCGCGGCGACCAGCCACTGCAGCTTGTCCCAGCTGACCCCCAGGGTTGAGAGGGTGCTGACGATGCCGATGCCGACGATGGTGTAGGACAGCAGCGTGGTGGTGGCGTAGGCGCTGCCCTGGGCCAGGTTCAGCCGCGACAGTACCAGCACCTCCAGCAGGCCGGGCAAGTTGCCGGCCAGGGCGAAGGTGATGCCCACGATCACCAGTGCGCCGAGCAGGTCACCGAGGCTGATGGGGACCATGCTCGCCGCAGCGCCTGTACCGCTGGTGTATTCGTACAGCACGAAGTTGTTGAGGTAGGCGAACACCGAGAGCAGGTCCGACCACACCCAGTACAGGCCGGCGATGAAACCGCCGAGCAAGGCCAGGCGGATCAGGCGCAAGGACTGCTGGTTGACCTGTTCGATATCCAGCGTCGGCTCTTCGACGACGACTTCGCCATCGAGCCCTTCCTTGGCCGCAGCCCGCTTGCTGAGCGCGCGCTGGTAGGCCAGGCGTCGGGCGGCCACGGACAGCCCGCGCACGAATGCCGCCTCGATCACCAGCCAGAACAGCAGCAGGTAGAGGGTGTAGATCAGGCGGTCGGTGAGTTTCAGCGCCGTGTAGTAGTAGCCGAAACACACGGCGATGAACAGGGCGATGGGCAAGGCCGTGAACGCCACACCCACTGCCTTGCGAAACAGCGAGGTGTCGCGGTGGGCAGGGCTGCTCAGCAACAGGCGGCTGAGCAACCAGGCCATCAATGCGTAGCAAGTCAGTACCACGCCAATCCCCAGCACGTCATCGGCCAGCGCCGAGGGCTGGTGTTCGGCTACCGCCACCACCCCTACCAATGCCAGCACCACGGTGCCAAGACGCCGGACCCAGCCGCGCAGGAACTCCACTTGCGGCTTGTACCAGCGGAAGTGAATCTCGGCCACCCCGCCAGGCGAGAGAATGCGGTAGGCCGTATAGAACACCAGCCAGGCCTGGGCCAGTTGCCACAGCGCCGCGCCAAGGTTGGCGTTCTGCCCGCGGGCGTCGATTTGCAAGGCATAGCTGCACAGCGCAAGACCCAGGCTCACCGGCATCGCCAGCAGGATGTTGATCAAGATCGCCTGAGGGGTGTGCCACTGGCTGTCGCGGCGGAAATGGCCGATGTCCTGGTGCACCTTGCCCAGGCGCTGGTACAGGTACTTGCGTCGCCACAGCAACGCGCCGATCACCAGCAACAGCGGCAGGAACAGCAACGGGCGCTGGCTCAACCCGTCAGCCAGCTCCTTGAGGCCCGAGCCCCACGGCAGGTCCGCCACCTGGTCAGCCAGGCGTTGCGGCACATAGGCCAGCCAGTCCCAGTCCAACGGCTTGTTGCTGGGTATCCAGAACATCTGCTCGTCCAGCGTGGTACGCAGGCTTTGGGCAGTGCCCAGCAGCTGCTTCTGGTTCAGCTGCAAGGTAATGGATTCGTTGAGCAGGGCCGACAGTTCCCGGTTCAGGCGTTCGAGCAAGTCGCTGCGGGTGATGGCCACTTCCAGCAATGCCTTGCGCAGCTGGGGGGTGACGGTTTCGGGGGGCTGGGCTGCCAGCAGTTTGTCCACATAGCTGACCGGGCTGCTCATCTGCTCGCGCTGCTGATTGACCTCGAACTGGTACAGGCGTGTGTCGGCGATCTGGTCAGCCAGGTCACGGTCGAGCTTGAGATGCGGCAGGGTCTGTTTCTGTTTGTACAGGATCTTGGACAGCAGCAGGCTGCCTTTGAGAACGCTGATCTGCTCGTCCAGCGCCTGGTCGGCCTGGGTCAAGGTGTCGAGCTGCTGCTTGGTCCGCAGGTTCTGCTGGGTCAGTTCGTTGAGCCGGTCAGTGCTTCTGAGCAGGTAGTCGGACAGCTTGAGGTTGGCTGCGCTTTCGGTGGCCAACAGGCTGCTGCCACCGGCTTTCTGGGCTTCGATCGACTGCTGCGTGACGGTTTCCTGGGACTGGGCCAGGCGTTTGTCATTGATCAGGGTCTGCAGGTCCTGGATTTCCTGTTCCAGGCGTGCTGTGCGCTCGATCAGCAGGTCATGGCGGGCATTGCCCAGGTCCTGCAGCACACTGTTTCCAGCCAGCTCCTGGCGGCGCAACTGGGTAAGGGCGTTGAGCGAGGCCAGTTCGGCGTTGAGCTGGTTACGCAGGTCGGGGCTGACAGGCTTGCCCGCGTCCTTGCCGCTTTTGAGGATGCTGTTGATTTGCTGGGCCCGCGCCTGGCTGCTGCTGATCTCGGACTGGGCCCGTTCGGGACGGGTCTGCGAATTGATGATCAGGCTGTTGGCTTCGGACAGCGCTTTTTGCAGCTCGCCTTGCTGGGTAGTGCGCTCACTGAGCATCTGCTCGAGCTGCGGCACGCTTAGGTTTGCGTAGCGCTGGGCCACCGACTGCACCGAACTCTGCTTGAGCCTTGCCAGCTCCTTCTGGCTGTCGCTGGTTTCCTTGGGCGCGCTGGCCAGTTGCTGCTTGAGGGCAGCCAGCTTGCGTTCGTTGTCTTCCTTGCTGGCCAGCAGGCCGAGGGTCTGCTCGAGCACCTGCTGCAGGGCCTTCTGATCGGCTTCGGGCAGCTTGCGCTCGGCGATCTTGTCGAGGCTTTCCTGGACGCTGGCGGTGGTGGGGGCTTCAGCGGCGGCGACCGCCAGGGGAAGGCAAAGGCACAGCCCGAGCAGGGCTGTGCGAAGGTGCAGGCGAAAGGACATAGGCAGACTACTTGTGGATCAGGCAGAAACGAAGTTTAGAGGAACAATCCTGGTCCTGGTCGCGATCCTTCGGGGAATCTGACGCCCACTTTCTGAATCTTGTTCCCGTCCATGGTCGCCACGGTCCAGATCGTGCCATGCCATTCGACCTGGTCGCCTACCACTGGCGCGCCTCCGACCTTCTGTCGGATGAACTGCGCCAGCGGCATGTGGGCATCCTGGCTGTCGACGTTGAGGCCGTAGAGCGATGCCACGGCGCCGAGCTCGGCATCGCCTTCGAGCACGAAGTCGCCGAAGAAGCGCAGGTCCAGGCCGCGCTGGGGTGCCTGGCTGAAGAGTTTGCCCAGCGCAGGCAGGTTGTGCTCATGCCCGATCACGCACAGCATGTCGTCCACTTCCAGCACCGTACTGCCCGAAGGGTGTAGCAATTGTTCGCCACGGAACAGCGCGGCGATGCGCGTGCCCTCTGGCATCTTCAGCTCCCTTAGCGCTGCGCCAATGCACCACTTTTCGGCACCCAGGCGATAGACGAACATCTCCCATTCGCTGGTGATGTGCACTTCCAGTGCCGAGCGTGAAATGGGCGCCGGGTCTGGCGGGACCGTCACCTTGAGCAGTTTGGCCATCCAGGGCAGGCTGGTGCCCTGCACCAGCAGCGAAACCAAGACAATGAAGAACGCCAGGTTGAAGAACAGCTGGGCGTCCGGCAGGCCGGCCATCAGCGGGAATACCGCCAGGATGATGGGCACGGCGCCGCGCAGGCCCACCCAGGAAATGAAGGCCTTCTCGCGGTCGTGGAACGCCTTGAAGGGGAGCAGTGCGGCGACCACCGACAAGGGGCGTGCGATCAGAATCATCCACAGGGCAAGGCCCAGTGCCGGCAGGGCGATAGGCAGCAGGTCGTGAGGCGTCACCAACAGGCCTAGCACCAGGAACATCCCGATCTGGGCCAGCCACGCCATGCCGTCGAGCATGTGCAGAATGCCGTGGCGGCTGCGGATCGGCTTGTTGCCCAGCACCAGCCCACACAGGTAGACCGCCAGGAAACCACTGCCATGCAGGGCGTTGGTCAGCGAGAAGACCACCAGGCCACCGGCCACGACCAGAATCGGGTACAGGCCGCCTGCCAGGTTGATGCGGTTGACCAGCTGCAGCATCACCCAGCCGCCGCCCAGCCCCAGCAGCCCGCCGATGCCGAACTCGCGCAGCAGGTGGCCCAGCAGGCTCCAGTGCAGCCCGGTCTGGCCGCTGGCGATCATGTCGATGAGGGTCACGGTGAGGAAAACCGCCATCGGGTCGTTGCTACCCGATTCGATTTCCAGCGTGGCGGTGACCCGTTCGTTCAGGCCTTTACCGCCCAGCAGTGAAAAGACCGCCGCGGCATCGGTGGAGCCCACGATGGCGCCAATCAGCAGGCCCTGGATCAGGCTCAGGTCGAACAACCAGGCCGCCACCATGCCGGTCAGCGCCGTGGTGATCATGACCCCGACCGTTGCCAGCGAAAGCGCCGGCCACAAGGCGACCCGGAAGCTTGCTACCCGCGTGCGCAGACCACCGTCGAGCAGGATCACGGCAAGCGCGAGGTTGCCCACCAGGTAGGCGGTCGGGTAGTTGTTGAAAATGATGCCACCCCCGTCCACGCCAGCGATCATGCCGACGGCCAGGATAATGACCAGAATCGGGATGCCGAGCCGCGACGACAGCGAACTGACCAGGATGCTTGCCCCTACCAGCAATGCGCCGATCAGGAACAGGCTATTGATGGTACTGGCATCCAAAGGCAGGTACTCCGGGACAACGAGGAGGGAAGACGTGGTAGCGCGTATTCGATGTTTGCTAGCAGGTCGCGTGCCAACCGATTCTAACCTGATGAATTGGCAGCCTGTAAAGCGTTTCTGAAGATGTAGGCAAGCTAGCCCGCAGCGCGAACCGCTCCCCTCAAAGAAGAGGGCCGCGAGTGCGGCCCTCGTGCAATCAACCGTGGTTCTTGCCCAGCAACGCGTGATACAGCTCGGTGTCTCCCAGAATGCCCACGACTTTGTCGTTTTCCTGCAGCACCAGCTTGTTGCCGGTCTGGTAGCGAATCTGCAGGGCCTCACGCATGCCGATGTCGGCATGCACCAGGGTTGGCCTGCGGCTCAGGCCTTCCACTGCCTGCCCAGGCGCCCAGTTTTGCATCTCCAGGCCATTCTGGCCTTGCCGCGCACGCTTGATCGAATTGCCTTCACCCAGGTCCAGCCACGAGTCGCCGCCGGGGTCCAGGCAGACCGAACCGTTGACGCGCTTGCAGTTGTCCAGCGAGCGCATCAGGCTGCGTCCGCACAGCACGTTCAGCGGGTTGGTATGGGCCACGAAGGTGCGCACGTATTCATCGGCCGGGTTCAGCACGATTTCCTCGGGCTTGCTGTACTGGATGATCCGTCCGTCCTTCATGATCGCGATCCGGCTGCCCAGCTTGAGCGCCTCGTCCAGGTCGTGGCTGACGAAGACGATGGTCTTGTTCAGCTGGCTCTGCAGGGTCAACAGTTCGTCCTGAAGGCCTTGGCGGATCAAAGGGTCCAGGGCCGAGAACGGTTCGTCCATCAGCAGGATGTCGGCGTCCATGGCCAGCGCGCGTGCCAGGCCTACGCGCTGTTGCATGCCGCCGGACAATTCATCGGGCTTCTTGTTGCGCCACTGTGCCAGGCCTACCAGTTCGAGTTTTTCGTCGACCAGCTTGCGCCGTTCCTTCTCGGGGCGGCCCTGCATTTCCAGGCCGAAGCTGATGTTCTCGCGCACCGTGAGCCAAGGCATCAGGGCGAACTTCTGGAACACCATGGCGATACGCTTGGTGCGCATCATCTTCAGTTCAGCCGGGGTGCAGTGGGCGATATCGATGTGCTTGCCTTCGTGCTCCACGAACAGCTTGCCGCGGCTCACGGTGTTCAGCCCGTTGATACAGCGCAGCAGGCTGGACTTGCCCGAACCGGAAAGGCCCATGAGCACGCAGATCTCGCCTTTCTGGATGTCCAGGTTGGCTTTCTCTACGCCGACCACAAGGCCGGTCTGCTTGAGAATCTCTTCGCGGGTCTTGCCCTGGTCCAGCAACGACAGCGCTTCGCGTGGCTTGTTGGAGAAGATGACGTCGACGTCTTCGAATCGAATGATACTCATGCTTCACTCCTGGCCGGCAGCTCCGGTTGCTTGCAGATACGGTCGAGCATGATCGCCAGCAGCACGATTGCCAGGCCCGCTTCGAAGCCCAGGGAAATATCGGCGGTGTTCAGTGCGTTGACCACGGGTTTGCCCAGGCCGTCGGCGCCCACCAGGGCGGCGATCACCACCATCGACAGCGACAGCATGATGCATTGGGTGACACCTGCGGCGATGCTCGGCATCGCATGGGGCAGTTCGATACGGGTGAGCAGTTGACGGCGCGAGCAGCCAAAGGCCTTGCCGGCGTCCATCAGTTCCTGGGGGACATCGCAGATGCCCAGGTAGGTCAGGCGGATGGGGGCGGCGATGGCGAACACCACCGTCGAGATCAACCCAGGCACTACGCCCAGGCCGAACAGGGTAAGGGTAGGGATCAGGTAGACGAAGGTGGGGACCGTCTGCATCAGGTCGAGCACCGGCCGCATGGCGGTGTAGAACATCGGCTTGTGTGCGGCGACGATACCCAGCGGCACGCCGATGGCCACACAGACCACGGTGGCGAAGCTGACCTGGGCCAGGGTTTCCATGGTTTCCTGCCAGTAGCCCAGGTTGAGGATCAGCAGGAAGGACAATGCGACGAAGGCGGTCAATGCCCACTTGCGCTGGATCAGGTGCGCCAGTGCAGCGAACAGGGCGATGAGCACGAGCGGGTTGAACCAGGTCAGGGTACTGGTGACGCCATGGATCATGAACTCCAGGCCTTGGGCGATGGCGTCGAAATAATTCGCGCCGTGCTGGGTCAGCCACTCGACGAACGAGGACATGTACTGGCCCAGGGGTATTTTCTGATCGATAAGCATGATAGCGAGCTTCCACCTGCGTAGATTGAAATCAACCCGGGGCGGGCACGGTCCTGCCCCGAGGTAGCGCTACTGCGTAGTTCGGTTATTGCGTCAGCTTGGCCTTGGCCGCCTCGAGGCCAGGTTTGCCATCCACAGTGGTCACGCCTGCCAGCCAGGTGTCCAGCTTGCCGGGATTGTCCTTGAGCCATTTGCGCGCAGCGGCGTCAGGCTTCATCTTGTCGTCCAGGACATAGCCCATCATGGTGCTTTCGTCCTTGAGCTCGAACGACAGGTTCTTCAACAGTTGGCCGACGTTGCTGCATTCCTGCGCATACCCCTTGCGGGTATTGGTGTATACCGTCGCCTTGCCGAAATCGGGGCCGAAGAACTCATCGCCACCGGTCAGGTACTGCATCTTGAACCGGGTGTTCATCGGGTGCGGCTCCCATCCCAGGAACACGATGGCCTCGCCACGTTTCTGCGAGCGGTCCACCTGGGAAAGCATGCCGGCCTCGCTGGACTGGACAATCTTGAAGCCGGCGTCCTTCAGGCCGAAGGCGTTCTTGTCGATCATGCTCTGGATGGTGCGGTTGCCATCGTTGCCCGGCTCGATCCCGTAGATCTTGCCGCCTAGCTCATCCTTGAACTTGGGAATGTCGCTGAAATCCTTCAAGCCCTTGTCGTACAGGGCTTGCGGTACTGCGAGCGTATACTTGGCGTTTTCCAGGTTGGCGCGCAGGGTTTCGACCGTACCGGCGTCGCGGTACTGCTTGATGTCGTTCTCCATGGTCGGCATCCAGTTGCCGAGAAACACGTCCAGGTCCTTGCCGGCCGCCAGCGACTTGTAGGTCACCGGCACCGAGATCATGGTGGTGTGCGTCTTGTAGCCCAGGGCGTCGAGCACAGCGCTGGTGGTGGCCGTGGTTACCGTGATGTCGGTCCAGCCGACATCCGAAAACCGCACCGTCTGGCACTGCTCGGGTTCTGCGGCCTGGGCCAGTACCGGTGCGGACAGCAACGCGACCAGCAACAGCGAGGGTGAACCTTTCATGGGTGGACTCCTGTGATTTTGTCTTCGGGTTCGCGTGGTTCGTCGGACGTTCTGAGGGTCCGATCGATCAGGCCTGCAGAGGGCAGGTTGCGTGGCCGTGCTTTACGAGTCGCTTTCGATAATCCTCCAGCGCCGGGCAATCGCCTACTGGTGGGGTCGTATCCAGTACGCAACGGGTCGCATCCAGTATGGGCAATGTCGCTTATGGATTCTTCTACCCATCCTGCCGCTTTTTTGCGTCACCAAGGCACTGGAAAGCGGCGCACTGAGCCTGCAAAACAGGCGGCGCGGCTGGACAAGACTACGTCGGTTGCAGACGGCGAGCAGGGTGGCAAAAGCCCGATGATGCGTGCATTGAAGGCGGCCTGCAGTCCAGCCTAGCAGCTGCCCCGCCCTGCGCATTGCGCGTACAGACAAGCCCAGCAAGAGGTGATTCGACAATGGCCATCAGCGTGTTCGACCTGTTCAAGATCGGTGTCGGGCCTTCCAGCTCGCATACCGTCGGCCCCATGCGAGCCGGTGCCCTGTTCGTCCAGGGGCTGCGCGAGCGCGGCGAGCTGGAACAGGTAAAGCGGGTCGAGGTGCGCCTGTATGGCTCGCTGTCGGCTACCGGTATCGGCCATGGAACCGACAACGCCACCATCATGGGCCTGATGGGCGAATGGCCAGACGCCATTGACCCTACCCAGATCGTCCCGCGTATTGCCGACCTGCGCGAAACCCAGGTGCTCAAACTCGATAACCGCCTGCCCATCGATTTCATCTGGGCCCGTGACATGCTGCTGCTTGACGAGAACCTGCCTTACCACCCGAACGCCATGACCCTTTTGGCAGAAGGCGAGCAGGGCGAAATTCACCGAGACACCTACTACTCAGTCGGCGGTGGCTTCGTGGTCGATGCCGCCCAGGCCGCCAGTGGCGTACTGGACGCCGACCAGACCGTGCTGCCCTACGATTTCAACAGCGCGGCCGAGCTGTTGCGCCTGTGCAAGCAAAACGACCTGAGTGTGTCGCAATTGATGATGGCCAATGAACGGGTCTGGCGCAGCGAGGCAGAAATTCGGGCCGGCCTGCACACGCTTTGGGATGCCATGCAGGAGTGCGTCAACAATGGGCTCAAGTACGAAGGCACGCTGCCGGGCGGGCTGAATGTCCGTCGTCGTGCTGCCAAGCTGCACCGCAGCCTGCAGGAAATCGGCAAGCCCAATGTGATCGGCTCGACCATGAGCGCCATGGAATGGGTCAACCTGTTCGCCTTGGCCGTGAACGAGGAAAACGCCGCAGGCGGGCGCATGGTCACCGCGCCTACCAATGGCGCGGCCGGCATCATTCCGGCGGTGCTGCACTACTACATGCGCTTTAGTGACGAGGTGGACGAGTCCAGCGTGGTGGATTTCTTCCTGGCGGCCGCCGCCGTGGGCATCCTGTGCAAGAAGAACGCCTCGATCTCAGGGGCCGAGGTGGGGTGTCAGGGTGAAGTGGGCTCGGCCTGCGCCATGGCCGCTGCAGGACTTGCCCAGGTACTGGGCGCTACCCCGCCCCAGGTCGAAAACGCAGCCGAGATTGCCCTGGAGCACAATTTGGGCCTGACGTGCGATCCGGTAGGCGGGCTGGTGCAGGTGCCCTGCATCGAGCGCAATGCAATTGCTGCGGTGAAAGCCATCAACGCCGTGCAGATGGCGTTGCGTGGTGATGGCGAGCATTTCATCTCCCTCGACCAGGTGATCCGCACCATGCGTGATACAGGTGCCGACATGCACGACAAGTACAAGGAAACCTCGCGCGGCGGCCTTGCCGTCAGCGCCATCGAGTGCTGATGCACTTCTTCGACCTGCGGTGTCATCGTCGAGCGATCGGCGCTGGCACCACGCTCATCATAACGGTGCAAAGCACCACCTCGTGACCTTAAAACGTGCAAGACGATGCCTACCGTCAGTCGGATGTCGCGATCGGTGCAGGCGTTGTCGGTGACACTCAAGAGTGTCGTTTCTGGGCAACTTGGGTAATGCGTGTCACCAAAGTGCTCAGGGGTTACACGCATGCCGCCTAGAACGCCTGTTTGAGCGCTGTAACAGACTTGTAGGAAAGTCCTGATTTTGACGACTGAGTAGGTCGTTTTCAGGTTTTTTCGGATAGCTGTTCAATTTCAGGCACGGCGTTTGCGTAGTGATAGACAACCAAGCCCCGTGGACGACCCCGGGGCAATAACAAGAAATCAGTGTCCGCCTGAGGCACGCCCTGCATTTGTGTGAGGAGAAATCGCGATGACGTCGTACACCTCCGGGAACCCAACCCAGAACCGCACAACCCCCCAGTCCATCGGGTTTCTTCTCTTGGACAACTTCACCCTCATTTCTTTGGCCTCGGCGGTCGAGCCGCTGCGCATGGCCAACCAGCTGTCCGGCCGCGAGCTGTACCGCTGGCATACCCTGACCGTCGATGGCGGCCAGGTCTGGGCCAGCGACGGCTTGCAGATCACACCCGATGCCGCCATGCACAGCGCACCCCCCATGGACACGGTCATCGTCTGTGGCGGTGTGGGTATCCAGCGCACCGTGACCCGTGAGCACGTGACCTGGCTGCAAGCCCAGGCTCGCCAGTCGCGCCGCCTTGGGGCAGTGTGCACCGGCAGTTGGGCGCTGGCCTGTGCCGGCCTGCTCGACGGCTTCGATTGCAGCGTGCACTGGGAATGCCTGGCGGCCATGCAGGAGGCCTACCCACGGGTCAACATGAGCACCCGCCTGTTCACGCTCGACCGCAACCGCTTCACCAGCTCTGGCGGCACCGCGCCGTTGGACATGATGCTGCACTTGATCAGCCGCGATCATGGTCGGGAATTGTCGGCGGCCATTTCCGAGATGTTCGTCTACGAGCGCATCCGTAACGAGCAGGACCACCAGCGCGTACCGCTCAAGCACATGCTGGGCACCAATCAGCCGAAACTGCAGGAAATCGTCGCGCTGATGGAAGCCAACCTCGAGGAGCCAATCGACCTGGACGAACTCGCCGTCTACGTATCCGTGTCGCGTCGGCAGCTGGAGCGGCTGTTCCAGAAGTATCTGCACTGCTCGCCTTCGCGCTATTACCTCAAGCTGCGGCTGATACGCGCACGCCAGTTGCTCAAGCAGACGCCGATGTCGATCATCGAGGTGGCTTCGGTCTGCGGCTTCGTGTCCACGCCGCACTTCTCCAAGTGCTACCGCGAATACTTCGGCATTCCACCGCGCGACGAGCGTGTTGGCTCCAATACCACCCAGCAGGTGGCGATGATGCCGATTCCACAGGCCATCACCCTGTCGCCCCACAGTGGTCCGATGGCGGCATTGAGCCAGGCGCGTAATGAGTCAACGTTTGCCAGTGTAAGGCTCTAAGGGCTCAGCTCAGGGCTGCGCTGCAGCCCGTTCGCCGGCATCGCACGGCCCATCTAAGGGCCGGCTTGCCGACGATCACGCCGGCATCGGAGCAATCGCTCAGGCGCGCTTGTTGAATTGCGCCAAGGCTGGCAGCAGCTGTTTATCAATCGCCTGCCGCACGGCCGGTAAGAGGGTGGCGCTGCCCGCGTACATCTGCTCGACCATCCCCTTGAGCGCCCGCGCGTTCGGTTCGGTGAGCCCGCGTACTACGGCCTCACACGCCTGCTCGGCGCTGGCACCGGCCGGAATGTCGAACCCGCGTGCCCGCAGATGGCCCGCCAGGTCGTCTTGATCAATCAAATCGGCATGCATCATGGCTGTTGTCCCTTTTATCGCATAGAGAGTGCTGCAGTGATCACGACCGATTCTGTGGCGCCGCCGTCATGCTCGCAACCTCGAAAGGGCAGAGTGGCCGCTTTGGCTATGAACAGGTCGTTTCCGGCTAAATCCGCTGCCCAGGAACTGCGCACACTCTAGTCATCTACCGCTACGGAGGGTTTGGTCACCCTCACTCGTGCACAGTGGATGTTGCTCGCTCTTGGCCCCGGATGCTCACGGCTTTCCGGGGTTATTTTTTTGCAGATCACCTATCCATTTTCAATCGCTCGCAAGACCCTAGCCGTTCGCTGGAAGGCGGATCACCCGCCCGGTATAGGCGTTGGCCGGTAAAGGCCCCTGAGCATTGAGGGTGGCGGCCAGGGCAGCGCTGCTGCGCTGACTGAAGGGTGCGGATTTCGGCCCCGCGAGGTCCACATGCAGCAGCATCTGTTCGCTCGCCGCCAATGGATCTTCAGACCCCGCGCGGTGCAGGCTGTGATAGACATGCAGGCGCTTGCGGTCAAAACCGACGATGTGCGTCTGCACCCACACCTCGGTGCCCAGCTTTACCTCGTGCAAGTAGTTGATGTGCGCCTCGAGCGTGAACAGAGAGTTGCCACTCTGACCACGGCTTTCGGCATCCAGCCCAATGCGCTCCATCAGCGCGTCGGTGGCGTAGCTGAATATCAGCAGGTAGAACGCATCACGCAGGTGACCGTTGTAATCGACCCAGTCTTCCAGCACCTGGGTCCGGTAGGTGATCAATGCAGGCATCGTGCTCTCCTCAGTCGCTGAACGACATGCCATGGTTGGCCTTGCTGGTGGTCACCGCTGCCAGCACCGCCAGCAGCGTGTCATCCCGGTAGCGTTCCAGCGCGGCGATGCTGCGATCACCCAGTTGCTGCGACGTACCTTCCACCACATCGTCGATCAGTTTGTCGGTCAGCTCCGGTGCCGGCAGGTAGGTCCACGGCAGCTTCAATGCTGGCCCGAATTGCGACATGAAGTGGCGCATGCCGGCATCGCCACCGGCCAGGGTGTAGGTCAGGAAGGTGCCCATGAACGACCAGCGTAGGCCCGCGCCAAAACGGATGGCGTCGTCGATTTCACCCGTGGTGGCGACCCCGTCGTTGACCAGGTGCAGCGCCTCGCGCCACAGCGCTTCGAGTAGCCGGTCGGCGATGAAACCGGGGACCTCCTTGCGCACGTGCAGCGGGCGCATGCCAAGGGCGGTATAAACAGTGCTGGCCGCCTCGATGGCCTGCGACGCAGTCTGCTTGCCGCCGACGATCTCGACCAACGGCAGCAGGTAAACCGGGTTGAAAGGATGGCCTACCACACAGCGCTCAGGGTGAACGGCCGAGGCGTAGAACTCGCTGGGCAACAAGCCCGACGTGCTGCTGGCAATGATTGCATCGGGTTTGGCAGCGGCGCTGATCCGTGCATGCAAATCGAGCTTCAGGTCCAGCCGCTCAGGCGCGCTTTCCTGGATGAAATCAGCCTCGCCCACGCACGCCTCAATGGTGTCGACAAAGGTCAGGCGGGCTTGCGATGCGCCAGGCGCAAGGCCCTGTTTCTCCAGGGCAGGCCAGGCGTTGGCGATGCGTTTGCGCAGGGCCTGTTCGGCGCCTGGCGCCGGGTCCCAGGCGATCACGTCCAGGCCATGGGCGAGGGCGCGTGCAACCCAGCCGCTGCCGATCACGCCGCTGCCCAACGCGGCAAATGTCTTGATGTCAGTGATGAAGGTCATGCGGGTCTCCAGAAGCGATCAGCGACGGTTCAGGTTCATCTTTGCCCGGCCTTCTGCGGGGCTCAGGACTCGGGCACCCAGGCGCGAAATGATCTCTACCGCGCGCTCGACCAACTGGCCGTTGCTCGCCAGTACGCCACGGTCCAGGTACAGGTTGTCTTCCAGGCCGACTCGCACGTTTCCGCCGAGCAACACGGCCTGCGCGGCCATGGGCATCTGCATGCGGCCGATACCGAAGCCGGCCCAGGTGACATTGGCGGGCAGGTTGTCGACCATGGCTTTCATGGTGGTGGTGTCAGCCGGTGCGCCCCACGGTATCCCGAGGCACAGCTGGAACAAGGGGTTGTCGAGCAGCCCTTCCTTCATCATTTGCTTGGCGAACCACAGGTGGCCGGTATCGAAAATTTCCAGCTCTGCCTTGACCCCCAACTCCGTAATGCGCCGGGCACCGGCGCGTAGTTGCGCGGGCGTGGAAACGTAGATGGAATTGCCGTCACCGAAATTGAGGGTGCCGCAGTCCAGGGTGCAGATTTCCGGTAATAACGCCTCCACGTGGGCCAGGCGTTCGAGCGGGCCGATCAGGTCAGTGCCCTGCCCGAATGCCATGGGGTTTTCATCGGGCCCGATTTCCAGGTCGCCGCCCATGCCGGCAGTGAGGTTGACGATGATGTCCACGTCGGCTTCGCGAATGCGCTCCATGACTTCGCGATACAGGGCGACATCACGGCTGAAGCGCCCCGTCTGCGGGTCGCGTACGTGGCAGTGGACCACTGTGGCGCCGGCCTTGGCGGCTTCCACGGCCGCTGCAGCGATCTGCTTCGGCGTGACGGGGACCAGATGGCTTTTTGAGGCGGTGTCGCCGGCGCCGGTCAGGGCGCACGTAATGATGACGTCGTGGTTCATGGGGGATCCTGTGCGATCTGTTGTGGGCTTTTCGCCGGCAAGCCGACCCCTGCAAGGTTCTGGACGAACCTTGGTGTCCGTGGACCTGTAGGGGCTGGTTTGTCGGTGACGGGGCGGTTTCAGTTGGCGGTAAGCTTGAGATTGTCGGCGGCCGGCTTGCCATCGAAGGTGGTCACACCCTCAAGCCAGCGGGCCTTGTCCTCGGGGTGATCCTTGAGCCATTGGCGCGCCGATTCCAGCGCGTCCTTGTGATCGAGCAGTGGCTGCATCATGCGGCTCTCGTCCTCGGCGCTGAAACTCAGGTTGGCCAGCAGACGGTTTGCATTGGGGCAGCGCGCGGCATAATCGGGTGCGGTGACGGTCCACACCGTCGCGCGGCCCTCGTCCGGGCCGAGTGCGTCCTGGCTGTCCCCGAGGTACACCATGTCGATGTTCACGTTCATGGGGTGTGGGGTCCAGCCGAAGAACACCACGGCTTCCTTGCGCCGTACTGCCCGGTCCACGGCGGCCAGCATGCCCGCTTCGCTAGACTCGACCAGCTGGAATTTGCCCAGGCCGAACTGGTTCTTGGCGATCATGGCCTTGATTTGGGTGTTGGCGCCCGAACCCGGCTCGATGCCATAGAGCTTGCCCCCAAGTTCCTTCTCGAATTTATGGATGTCGGCGAAGGTGCGCAGCCCCTTGTCCGCCAGGTATTTGGGCACTGCCAAGGTGGCCCGGGCATCTTCGAGGCTGGCCTTGTCCATGACCTTGACCTGCCCGGCATCGATGAAGGGGGTGATGGTCTGGGTCATGATCGGGTTCCAGTAGCCCAGGAACATGTCCAGGCGTTTGTCGCGAATGCCAGCGAAGATGATCTGCTGCGACGCGCTGGTTTGCTTGGTGGTGTAACCCAGGCCATCGAACAAAGCCTGGGCGATGGCGCTGGTCGCGATCACATCGGTCCAGTTGACCACGCCCAGACGGACATTCTTGCAAGCAGCGGCATCGGCGGCGTAAAGCGAGGGGGTAGCAAGGCTGGTCAGGGCCAAGGTCAACAGGCTGCGGCGGATCAAGCTGTGCATGGTGGCTCTCCATCGGCAGTACAGATTGTTATGGTGGCGGTCTCTGCGGACCGTGTGAACACGCTACGCTGGTGGCACTATTGAAAATCGCACGCCGGCGACCAACATTTGCACGCAGGCGACCTGTTCGCTGGAGCATGCCATGGCGCAGATCATCCACTTTCTGTTGTTACCCGGTTTCTCTGCCATGGGGTTCATCAGTGCCCTGGAGCCTCTGCGCGTGGCCAACAGGTTCAAAGCCCAGGCATACCACTGGCAGGTGTTGAGCCTGGATGGGAGCGCCGTGAACGCCAGCAATGGCATGTCAGTCAATGCCGATGCAGCGCTGGGCGCGCATATGCCCTGCAGTACATTGCTGATCGTGGCAGGCTTCGAACCCCTGCGCTGCTACGCCCCCAAGCTTCAGCAAAGCCTACGGCGCCTGGGGCACGAGGGCGTCATGCTAGGCGGTATCGATACTGGCGCTGTAGTGCTGGCCGAGGCAGGCTTGCTCGATGGTCATCGTGCGACCGTGCATTGGGAGGCGCTGGATGCGTTCAGGGAAAACTATCCCAGCCTGCATGCCACCCAGGAGCTGTTCGAAATTGACCGGCAACGCATCACCTGTGCGGGCGGGACCGCTTCGATCGACTTGATACTCGATCTGATCGCCCAGGCCCATGGCGCCGAGCTCGCCGTGCAGGTTTCCGAGCAGTTCGTGTTGAGCCGTATTCGACCGCGCCAGGATCATCAGCGCATGCAGATCGCTGCACGCTATGGCATCAGCAACCGCAAGCTGGTGCAGGTGATCACAGAGATGGAAAAGCACACCGAACATCCCCTTGGTACTACGGAACTGGCCGCGCGCGTGATGATCACGCGTCGTCAGATGGAGCGCCTGTTCAGGTTGCATCTCAACGATACGCCCAGCGGCTTTTACCTTGGCCTGCGCCTGGACAAGGCCTGCCAGTTGCTGCGCCAGACCCAGATGACGATCACCCAGGTCAGCGTGGCATGCGGTTTTGAACTGCCGTCGTACTTCACCCGACGTTACAAGCGACGCTTCGGGCGCTGCCCACGCGAAGAGCGCAAGGTCTTGAAGTCGTCACCGCCGAATTAGAGGTGATCGACGCTGCTATGCGCCTCGAGACGTCGTTCTACGCAGTCTCTGTGCAGCGCTGCGTACTCATCGACAAGCCGGATACCCAAGTGATCCAGTTCAAGCAACGCCTTGGTTCGACTCGTATCTGGGTGGGTCGAGCAGGCCATGTGCAGAACGATGGCCACGGGCCGCGCCGCCTCGTCAGTGTCGAAGTCGATGAGCATGTGTGAGCTTGCCGATCGAGTCTTCAACAAGGCCAGGTCTGGCTGCTTCAGGCCCTGCAGAATGTCGTTGCCCACACGTTGGAACTTGAGATTCTTGCTTTGGGGGGCGGGTATCCAACCCGAGAAGATATCTTCGAAAACTGCCTCGGTGGGCACGTAAGGTATCGTCCTGGTGGTCCGCCCGAATAACAAGGCGCCGTAGCGCTCCAGGTTGTTCAGAAAATGCTCGAACCAGCGTTGATTGTCCAGGTGTTGATTGTGGACAAGGTTGGCTTCCAACTGCGCCACGCGCAGGCAGCCCTGCAGGTCCTCGTAAGGGTGGCTGACAACTTCCATGGGCATTAGATAGGCCTTCGGCAAACAGGGAAGCCTGGCGCCGCAGCGCGGCGCCAGGGCTTGGTCAGATGTCCAGGGCCAGAATATCGATGGCCTGGCTAGCCAGTTTCAGCCTGACCGCTTCGCGCATGGCATTGAAGTGGCGGATGCTGAAGGAACCCTGCTGCGAGGCGCGATACACGCGGGTATTGGACTTGTCGAGGGTGCGGCCAGTGGCGCCGGCAGTCTTCTCAGCTTTGTCGTAGCTCAGTTGAACACTGGTCATGTGCATGATCGGCAGCCCCTGTGGCGACATTTCGCAGGTCGAAATCTGCACGGTGCTGGATTTACCGGAAACGCTCGCGGCGCTTTCTTCCAGCAACTGCTGGGCCTTGGGTGTCTTGACGATCACTTCGAAAGAGCGTTTGACGCAGCGGTTCAGGCGATGACTGTGGCCAATCTGCACCGAGACGATTTCTGGCACCAGGGTTGCCAGGGTATGGGTGTCCTTGTCGATTGCCTCTTCGACGTGGGCGGCGCCAGTGAGCGTCCAGCCGAACTTGCCGAGCCCGTCATTGTAGAAGTTGTACCACTCGCGCTGCTGCGTTTCCTTGTCGAACTTCTTGTTCGCCGACAGGTTCATCAGGCGCATGCCGTCCAGCACGTCTTCAGCGACGCTGGCCGGTACGTCTGGTGCGAAGATGCACACGGTGTTGGCCACCATGACGGCCCGCTCTTCGCCTTCTTTCTTCAAGGCAGCGATGGCACTGTCCATGTCGGTTTTAGTGAGGTTCACGGTCATATCTGCGACTCCTGTTAAGTGGGTGAAGCGCCTTGGATAAGGGCGCTTGGCAGTCACTTTGATACGAGCCAGCTTGATGAATAAGCCGCAAATTTTTCCTAACCAGGCAGTCCCACTCTACTGTTGCAGAATCGATTGCAGGTACTCGGACCGGTCATCAGTGCGCTGCGCAACGCAGGTGTCCCAGGCTGCCTGGTAAGCCCCGCCGTTGGTTGGCAGGGCGGAGGTTTCCGCCTTGCAATCGGCATCGCGAAGCTGCGTCCATAGCCCCTGAGCCTGTTTCAAGCGCTCGATCATCGTTGCTGCAATGCTGCCTTTGTCGTCGAACGCGTCATGAACGCGCTGGAGAAGTTCGTCATAAGCCGATTTCAGCTCCCGCTCGGAGGCATGCTTGTTGAACGCTGCGCAGGCATGGGCTTGCGCCTCTGTCTCGACGTTGTCGCACGGGGTATTTTCCTCCTCGCCGGCCTGGGCTGCCGCCACCACCGCCAGCAGTACCACTGCTGCCATCGTTTTCATTCGCTGTTTCCTCCACCGGCTGACGAATGCCGACGATTCTCGCGCACTCTCGGCGCGTACGGTATCACCTGGGCAGAGTGTTCATCAAAGGACTCTCCATGGTCGTTATCGAGACTGTGTCTCATCGCCACAGACCGCGCCAGAGCGCGCGTTGTCGCGCGTTGACGCTTTCGGCAAACCCCCTGTCGTTTTTGCATCGGGGCGCCTCGGGGCACAGGCATATGCTGGCCCCAAAGCGCCGGCACAAGGTTTGGCGCCAGCCCATTCAATAAAAGGGGACGCCTGATGAGCCCAGCCGAATTACACGCCGACAGCATCGTCATCGATGGCCTGATCATCGCCAAGTGGAACCGCGAGCTGTTCGAGGATATGCGCAAAGGTGGCCTTACCGCCGCCAACTGCACCGTGTCGGTTTGGGAAGGTTTCAAGGCCACCGTCGACCAGATCGCCGCCAGCCAGAAGCTTATCCGCGAGAACAGCGACCTGGTGATGCCCGTGCGCACCACCGCCGACATTCGCAAGGCCAAGGAACTGGGCAAGACCGGTATCCTCTTCGGCTTCCAGAACGCCCATGCCTTCGAAGACCAGATCGGTTACGTGGAGGTGTTCAAGCAGCTGGGCGTGGGCATCGTGCAGATGTGCTACAACACCCAGAACCTGGTGGGCACCGGCTGCTACGAGCGCGACGGCGGCCTGTCAGGCTTCGGTCGCGAGATCGTTGCCGAAATGAACCGCGTCGGCATCATGTGCGACTTGTCCCACGTCGGCTCCAAGACCTCCGAGGAAGTCATCCTCGAATCGAAAAAGCCGGTGTGTTACTCCCACTGCCTGCCATCGGGCCTCAAGGAGCACCCTCGCAACAAGTCCGATGAGGAACTGAAGTTCATCGCCGACCACGGTGGTTTCGTTGGCGTGACCATGTTTGCACCGTTCCTGGCCAAGGGTATCGACTCGACCATCGACGATTATGCCGAGGCCATCGAGTACACCATGAACATCGTGGGTGAAGATGCCATCGGCATCGGTACCGACTTCACCCAAGGTCACGGCAAGGAATTCTTCGAATACCTCACCCACGACAAGGGCTACGCCCGTCGCCTGACCAACTTCGGCAAGATCATCAACCCACTGGGCATTCGCACCGTGGGCGAGTTCCCCAACCTCACCGAGACCTTGCTCAAACGTGGCCACTCCGAGCGTGTGGTTCGCAAGATCATGGGCGAGAACTGGGTCAACGTATTGAAAGACGTCTGGGGCGAATAAGCCGCTCTCCAAGCTTCAAGCCCCTGCCAGCAACGCCGGGGCAACCCAATAAAAATTTTTTCTGGAGTTGAGTTTCCATGGCCAAGATCGCCCCCCAATTGCCAATCGAAGTCGACAGCGAGACCGGTGTCTGGACCAGCGACGCCTTGCCGATGCTGTATGTGCCACGCCATTTCTTCGTCAACAACCACATGGGCATCGAAGAAGTCCTGGGCGCCGACAAGTACGCCGAAATTCTCTACAAGGCCGGTTACAAGTCGGCGTGGCACTGGTGCGAGAAGGAAGCCGAGTGCCATGGCCTGGAAGGGGTCGCGGTCTTCGAGCACTACATGAAACGCCTGAGCCAGCGCGGCTGGGGGCTGTTCGAGATTCAGGACATCGATCTGGACAAGGGCACGTGCAGCGTCAAGCTCAAGCACTCGGCTTTCGTCTATGTCTATGGCAAGTGCGGCCGCAAGGTCGACTACATGTTCACTGGCTGGTTCGCCGGTGCCATGGACCAGATTCTTGCTGCCCGCGGCAGCTCGATCCGCACCGTTGCCGAGCAGGTATATGGCGGGTCGGAAGAAGGCCACGAAGATGGCCTGTTCGTAACGAAGCCGTTGTAAGCCGGAGATAGCGTCATGGCATTCGAAGCAATGTTCCAGCCGATCCAGATCGGCAAACTGACCGTCCGCAACCGCGTGCTCAGCACCGCGCACGCCGAGGTCTACGCCACTGACGGCGGCATGACGACCGACCGCTATGTGAAGTATTACGAAGAAAAGGCCAAGGGCGGCATCGGCCTGGCCATCTGCGGCGGCTCATCCGTGGTGGCCATCGACAGCCCGCAGGAATGGTGGTCGTCTGTCAACCTGTCCACCGACCGTATCATTCCGCACTTCCAGAACCTGGCCGACGCCATGCACAAGCATGGCGCCAAGATCATGATCCAGATTACCCACATGGGTCGTCGTTCGCGCTGGGATGGCTTCAACTGGCCGACCCTGATGTCGCCTTCGGGCATCCGCGAACCGGTGCACCGCGCCACCTGCAAGACCATCGAGGTGGAAGAGATCTGGCGTGTGATCGGTAACTACGCGCAGGCGGCCCGCCGTGCCAAGGAAGGTGGCCTCGATGGCGTCGAGCTGTCGGCGGTGCACCAGCACATGATCGACCAGTTCTGGAGCCCGCGCGTCAACAAGCGTACCGACGAGTGGGGCGGCAGCTTCGAAGGCCGCATGAAGTTCGGCCTGGAAGTACTCAAGGCCGTGCGTGCCGAAGTGGGCGACGACTTCTGCGTGGGCATGCGGATCTGCGGCGACGAGTTCCATCCCGATGGCCTCAGCCACGAGGACATGAAGCAGATCGCTGCCTACTACGATGGCACCGGCATGCTCGACTTCATCGGTGTGGTGGGCTCGGGTTGCGACACCCACAACACCCTGGCCAACGTCATTCCGAACATGAGCTACCCGCCAGAGCCGTTCCTGCATTTGGCAGCTGGCATCAAGGAAGTGGTCAAGGTCCCGGTCCTGCACGCGCAGAACATCAAGGACCCGAACCAGGCCACCCGGATTCTCGAAGGTGGTTATGTGGACATGGTCGGCATGACCCGTGCACACATGGCCGACCCGCACCTGATCGCCAAGATCAAGATGGGCCAGATCGACCAGATCAAGCAGTGCGTCGGCGCCAACTACTGCATCGACCGCCAGTACCAAGGCCTGGACGTGCTGTGTATCCAGAACGCCGCGACCTCCCGTGAGTACATGGGTGTGCCCCACATCATCGAGAAGACCACGGGCGCCAAGCGCAAGGTCGTCATCGTCGGTGCCGGCCCTGCAGGCATGGAGGCGGCGCGCGTGGCCGCCGAGCGTGGCCACGATGTGACCCTGTTCGAAAAACGCGACCAGATCGGTGGCCAGATCACCATCGCGGCCAAGGCGCCGCAACGTGACCAGATTGCTGGCATTACCCGCTGGTACCAATTGGAGCTGGCCCGCCTGAAGGTGGACCTGCGCCTGGGCACTGCGGCCGATGTAGACACCATCCAGGATCTGCGCCCGGACATCATCGTGCTGGCCGTGGGCGGGCATTCGTTCCTGGAGCAGAACGAACATTGGGGTGCAGCAGAAGGGCTGGTGGTCAGCAGCTGGGACGTGCTCGATGGCAAGGTCGCACCGGGCAAGAACGTGCTGGTGTACGACACCATCTGCGAGTTCACCGGCATGTCGGTGGCCGACTTCATCGCTGACAAGGGGAGCCAGGTCGAGATCGTCACCGACGACATCAAGCCGGGTGTGGCCATGGGCGGTACGACCTTCCCGACCTACTACCGCAGCATGTACCCCAAGGAAGTGATCATGACCGGGGACATGATGCTGGAGAAAGTCTACCGCGAGGGCGACAAGCTGGTCGCTGTGCTGGAGAACGAGTATACCGGCGCCAAGGAAGAGCGGGTGGTCGATCAGGTGGTGGTGGAGAACGGGGTGCGTCCGGACGAGCAACTGTACTACGCCCTCAAGGACGGCTCGCGCAACAAGGGCCAGATCGACGTGGAGGCGCTGTTCGCCATCAAGCCACAGCCGATCTTGAGCCAGCCAGGCGAAGGCTACCTGCTGTACCGCATCGGCGACTGTGTGGCCCAGCGTAACGTGCATGCGGCGATCTACGATGCCTTGCGTCTGTGCAAGGACTTCTGATCGCACCGCCTTTCTGAAAGCGGGACTGGCCCCCCTGTAGCAGCGGCCTTGCGCCGCGAAAGGGTCGCGCAGCGGCCCCAGCATTTGATCAGTACCACGGATGCTGGGGCCGCTTCGCAGCCCTTTCGCGGCAACAGGCCGCTCCTACAGGGGTCCGCGCTGGCCTTCGGGGTGGCGCAAGAATCTAGCTGTTGTGGGAGCTTCCCATGTTGAACACCCTTCTACCCATCCTGCTGTTCGCCGCGCTCGGGCTTGCCGTGCTCGGTGCGCTGCGCCGTGTGAACATGTGGCGCCGTGGCCGGCCCTCCAAGGTGGACCTGGTCGGCGGCCTGCTGGCCATGCCGCGCCGCTACCTGGTGGACCTGCACCATGTGGTCGAGCGCGACAAGTACATGTCCAACACCCACGTGGCCACCGCGGGTGGTTTCGTGCTCTCGGCGCTGCTGGCGATCCTGGTGCACGGTTTCGGCCTGCAGAGCAAGATCCTGGGTTACGCCTTGCTGCTGGCCACGGTGGTCATGTTCACCGGCGCCATCTTCGTCTTCAAGCGTCGCCTGAACCCGCCTTCGCGCCTGTCCAAGGGCCCGTGGATGCGCCTGCCCAAGAGCCTGCTGGTATTTGCTGCCAGCTTCTTCATCGCCACCTTGCCGGTGGCCGGTATTCTGCCGGCCAACACGGGCGGCTGGGTGATGGTCGGCATTCTGGGCCTGGGCGTGCTGTGGGGCGTGTCGGAGCTCTTCTTCGGCATGACCTGGGGCGGGCCCATGAAGCACGCCTTCGCTGGTGCCCTGCACTTGGCCTGGCACCGGCGCGCCGAGCGTTTCGGTGGTGGCCGCTCCACTGGCCTCAAGCCGCTGGACCTGGAAGACCCCCGTGCGCCGCTTGGCGTGGAAAAGCCGGTGGACTTCACCTGGAACCAGCTGCTGGGCTTTGACGCCTGCGTGCAATGCGGCAAGTGCGAAGCCATGTGCCCGGCCTTCGCCGCTGGGCAGCCGTTGAACCCGAAAAAACTCATTCAGGACATGGTCATCGGCCTGGCGGGCGGGACCGACGCCAAGTTTGCTGGCAGCCCCTATCCTGGCAAGCCATTGGGTGAGCACGGCGGCCACCCCCACCAGCCCATCGTCAATGGTCTGGTCGATGCCGAGACACTGTGGTCGTGCACCACTTGCCGCGCGTGTGTTGAAGAGTGCCCGATGATGATCGAGCACGTCGATGCCATCGTCGATATGCGCCGCCACCTCACCCTGGAAAAGGGCGCCACCCCGAACAAGGGTGCCGAGGTGCTCGACAACCTGATTGCCACTGACAACCCCGGTGGTTTCGCACCGGGTGGCCGCATGAACTGGGCTGCCGACCTGAACCTCAAGCTGCTGTCCGAGGTGAAGAGCACCGAGGTGCTGTTCTGGGTGGGCGACGGCGCGTTCGACATGCGCAACCAGCGCACGCTGCGTTCGTTCGTCAAGGTACTCAAGGCTTCGGGTGTGGACTTCGCCGTGCTGGGCCTGGAGGAGCGCGACAGCGGCGACGTGGCGCGCCGCCTGGGTGACGAAGCGACGTTCCAGCAACTGGCCAAACGCAATATCCAGACCCTGGCCAAGTACAAGTTCCAGCGCATCGTCACCTGCGACCCGCACAGCTTCCATGTGCTCAAGAATGAGTACGGCGCACTGGGCGGCAACTACCAGGTGCAGCACCACAGCACCTACATCGCCGAGCTGATTGGCGCCAACAAGCTCAACCTGGGTCAGCACAAGGGCGGCAGCGTCACCTACCACGATCCGTGCTACCTGGGCCGCTACAACGGCGAGTACGAGGCGCCTCGCGAGGTGCTCCGCGCGCTGGGAATCGAAGTTCGCGAAATGGAGCGCTCGGGCTTTCGCTCACGTTGCTGTGGCGGGGGCGGCGGTGCGCCGATCACTGACATCCCTGGCAAACAGCGTATTCCCGACATGCGCATGGACGACATCCGCACCACCGAAGCCGAAGTGGTTGCCGTGGGCTGCCCGCAGTGCACGGCCATGCTTGAAGGGGTGGTAGAGCCACGGCCGCTGATCAAGGACCTGGCCGAACTGGTGGCCGATGTACTGATCGAGGAAGAGGCCCAGCCAGCGGCTGCCAAGCCTGCGAAATCCAAACGTGAACCTGCGGAGGTGCATTGATGAGCGACATCATCCGCCGCGACCCTCGCGCCGAGTGGATCGCCCGTAACCGCCTGCATCCGCTGCATGCAGCCATGCAGACGCAACAGACCAGCTGGATGGGGCCCAACGGCCTCGTGCGCAAGAACCCTCACGCCAGTGCAGCGGGCTTCATCGGCCCCAACGGCCTCAAGCGCATCGACCGCTCGGGGGCCCAACAGGGCACCAGTGGTGGCGCACGGCGTAGCGCTGCGGCCGAAGTGCAGTTGCCGCTGCACCAGGTGCCAGAGCCTGCGTTCTACATTGCCGTAGTACCGGACATGATCGGCGGACGCCTGGGTAGCCACGACCGCGACCTGCTGGGCCTGGCCCATGGGCTGGCGGGCAGTGATGGTGCGGTGCTGGCAATCGTGTTCGGCGAGCACAAGGAAACCAACTTTGCCGGCGCAGGTGTGGACCGCTTGCTGGTCATCGAAGGCGAGGCGTATCAAGGGTATGCACCGGAGCAGTTGGTGCAGGGCCTGCGCGCTGTCGACAACCAGTTCGCTCCGCGCCACTGGCTGCTGCCAGACAGCCGCACCGGCGGTGGCGAGCTCGGCCGACGCCTGGGTGCTGCGCTGGGCGAGCGTCCGGCCACGCGCGTCTGGCAGGTCAAGGACGGGCAGTGCATCGGCCGCGCCGGTGCGGGTCAGCAAGACATGCAACGCGCGCTGCCACGCCTGATCCTGGCTGCGGCCGAATGTGCAGAGCCTGTCAGCGAAACCCGTCACGAGGCTTTGCCGGTCGAGTTGTCCGGCAGTGTGGCGCGCAGTATCTCGCGCATCGAGGACCTGGGCTCGGTGGCCGTCGACCCGGCCAAGATCGCCATGGCCGAAGCCGAGTTCATCGTATCCGGCGGTAACGGGGTCAAGGACTGGGCCTTGTTCCACAAAGCGACCACGGCACTGGGCGCGACCCAGGGCGCATCGCGGGTGGCGGTGGACGATGGCCACATGCCGCGTGATCGCCAGGTCGGCGCCACGGGTACGTGGGTGACGGCTCGGGTGTACATGGCGGTGGGTATCTCTGGCGCTATCCAGCACCTGCAGGGCATCGGCGCCTGCGACAAGGTGGTGGCGATCAACATGGATCCGGGTTGCGACATGATCAAACGCGCCGACCTGTCGGTGATTGGCGACAGCGCGGCGATTCTTCAGGCACTGATCGACGCTGTGGAACAGTTCCGCAACGGCGCCCAGCGTGACGCGGCATAAGGGCACGAGCATGAGTACGAAAGTCATCAGCCTGGTTTCGATCGGTGCGCATCCAAGCTCCGGTCGCACGCGGCGCGCCGAGCAGGACTCGCGGGCAGTCGAGTTGGGCCTGCAACTGGCCGGCGAAGACCTGCAAGTCGTGCATGCAGGGGATCCCCGTGAGGAAGCGTTGCGCGGTTACCTAGGGATGGGCCTGGAACATTTGGATGTGCTTGAGCAACCCGCTGGCGCCGATGTGCTGGGAGCGCTAGGCGATTATCTGCGCGGTGCCGGCGCGCAACTGGTGCTTGCCGGCAGCCAGGCCGAGACGGGGGAGGGGTCGGGCATGCTGCCGTTCCTGCTTGCCGAAAAACTGGGCTGGCCGTTGGTGGTGGGGCTGGCCGAGGTGGAATCCATCGAGAACGGTACTGCCCAGGTGTTGCAGGCGCTACCGCGCGGTCAGCGCCGGCGTTTGAAAGTACGCCTACCCATGGTGGCAACGGTGGATAACGCCGCGCCCAAGCCGCGCCAGAGCGCCTTTGGGCCAGCGCGCCGTGGTGTGCTGGCGGCGCAGGACGTACAGGTGGTGGAGGATGAGCTGTTGGGCGAAGAGGCCCTGCAGCCGGCGCGCCCACGGCCCAAGCGCTTGAAGGTTATCAAGGCCAAGAGCGGCGCTGACCGGATGAAGGCCGCAACGGCCAAGGCCAGTGGGGGCGGGGGCAAGGTGCTGAAGGACGTCACGCCGCAGGAAGGCGCCGAAGCCATCATGAAACTATTGGTGGAGGAAGGCGTGCTGCGCTGACGGGCGTGCCACATGACTGAACCCGCGAGGCATCCAGCGCAGTGGCTCGCACCGGCTGTGCTGGTGATCGCGGGTAAACCCGTCCCCCCCCAAGCGAGCGCAGCGGGGGGGCGCTCCATATCGACCTGCCATTTCTGCCAGTACTCCAAACGCTCCATACCTGTCTATCCTGCACGCATGCCATGCGAGTTCGGGAATGATGCAGACCTTTCTCCATAACACAGACCGCCGATATCCCGTATCAGACAAGCGGCGCCCAGGTCATCGCGTTTATTCGCCCTATGGCGCTGGGAACGAGCTCTCGGAGTCAAGCCTTGCCTTTTGTGGAGAGTTGCGCGATCCGCTGACGTGCAGCTACCCGCTAGGGAATGGACACCGGAACTACAAGCCATCGATCATGCGCTTTCAAACACCGGACACGCTGAGCCCGTTTGGTGACGGCGGCTTGAATGCTTATGCCTACTGTGTGGGTGACCCAGTCAACCACAGCGACCCTACTGGGCAAAAGCCAGAGGACTATGTACTGCCAGTGCTGAGCATCTTTACCAACCTCATGGGCGTCTTTATCAGCGGCCTACGTTTCAGGTCTTTCTACAAGCAAATCAATTCGGCCCCACGGACTGCCCTGGAGTCTTCTGGAGCGACTATCCCTAAGCCGTCGCGCGCTGACTGGGTGCTATCGAGTGTCAGCGCCCTTTCGGGTACGGCGGGGCTGACCGTTAGTGTGACCAGAACGGTAGACCCGGATAGCGATTGGCAAACCTGGGCGCTTGCAGCGCTGACGATAGTGTCGCTGGGCACCTCAACCTATGAAGCATGGAGGCTGGCTCAAGCGAAACCTTGGCGATTGAGTGAACCCACACTCGTCAACAACGTGCAGTTGGCCGAGATACCGGCGCCGGTCGTTGCCAGGTCTTTCAGGGAACCCAGGCACTCTGCAGCCCCAGGCTTCCTGGACAGGATTCAGATGGATGCTGCAGCGCTGAGGACTACCTGACGTCGGCTTAAAGAAAGGATAGCGACATCTGTCGCTATCCTGGTTCCAGCCGGTTACTGCGCCTGCACTTCCTTCAGGTACGACGCAGGCTCCGCCCCTAGGTTGTTCAGCAGGCGCCCGCTGTACCAATCGATGAAGTTCACTACCCCAAACTCATACGTCTTGGAGTAGGGGCCAGGCTGGTACGCCGTCGAGTTGATGCCCCGCTGGTTCTCTTCGGCCAGGCGGCGGTCCTGGTCGTTGGTGGCGTCCCACACCTTACGCATGTTCTCAGGGTTGTAGTCCACGCCTTCCACGGCATCCTTGTGCACCAGCCACTTGGTGGTGACCATGGTTTCCTGGGCACTGATCGGCCACACGGTGAACACGATCATGTGATCGCCCATGCAGTGGTTCCAGGAGTGCGGCAGGTGCAGGATGCGCATCGAGCCCAGGTCTGGGTTCTTGATGCGGCCCATCAGCTTCTGGCAGGCCTGCTTGCCGTCCATGGTCATCGAGACGGTGCCCTTGAGCAGCGGCATGCGCACGATACGGTTACGCAGGCCGTGGCTCTTGTGCAGGTACGGGATCTTTTCGGCTTCCCAGGCGGCAGCAGAGGCGGCCACGTGGTCCTTGAATTCCTGGCTGGCGCGCGGGTCGTTGGTGTCGTCCCATTCCAGCAGGGTCTGCAGCAGCTCCGGGTGCGAGCCATTGCAGTGGTAGCACTCGCGGTTGTTTTCCAGCACCAGCTTCCAGTTGGCCTTTTCCATCAAGGTGGTCTGCACCGCCACCTTGGCGTTTTCCATGTCGTACGGTTCCATGTAGTGGTCCAGGGTGGCCAGGAACTCGTCGATGGCTGGCGGGTTTTCCGCCAGGCTGATGAAGATGTAGCCGCCCGCGACCTTCACGTTCACAGGCTTGAGGCCGTACTGGTTCATGTCGAAGTCGGCGCCCATCTCGGTGCCGGCGAACAGCAGGCGGCCGTCCAGCTCGTAGGTCCACTGGTGGTAAGGGCACACCAGCTTGGCCACCTTGCCTTTTTCGCTGACGCACAGGCGCGAGCCGCGGTGACGGCACACGTTGTAGAACGCATGCACCTTGCCCTCGGTACCACGCACTACAATGATCGGGTTCTTGCCGATCTGCAGCGTGAGGTAATTGCCCTTCGCCGGGATCTCGCAGGTCATGCCGGCGATCAGCCACTCCTTGTGGAAAATCTCCTGCATGTCGATCTGGAACAGACGCTCGTCGGTGTAGAACGGCTGGGGCAGCGAGTAGGTGCGCTCGCGGTTCTGCAGCATCTGGGCAGTCGCCTTGCGTGCAGGTTCAAGTGGATCGCCCAGGCTCAGGGTTGCGGTGACGTCCATCGTGTATTCCTCGGGGCCGTGTGCGGCCGGCAAAAGGTGGCTAATCGTTGTTGTGGTGCCGCAAGGCTGTTAACCATGAACAGCGTGTTGTTTTGCGGTGGAGTGTGCGTCCGAAGGCGGCGTGAACCGTATCCATGGGCGACATGGCCGATTTGAATTACGACGCCGCAACCCTTGTCGTGCGGGGCTGGTCGCGATAAGTACGCCGATGTCGCTGGCAGGAATGTTCAAGGTCGCAAGCTTGAGCATCATCCGAGCCATAAAAAGGCCAACTGTCGGCTGCTGGAGATGAACATGTCCGAAACCTTCCTCAATCCGGTCACTACCCAGACCTGGGCCAACGGCCGCCACATCGTGCGCTGCGTCAAGGTCATCCAGGAGACCTGGGACGTGCGCACCTTCTGCTTCATGGCAGACCAGCCGATCATGTTCTTCTTCAAGCCCGGGCAATTCGTGACCCTGGAGCTGGAAATCGAAGGCAAGCCGGTGATGCGTTCCTACACCATATCCAGCTCGCCTTCGGTGCCCTACAGCTTCTCCATCACGGTCAAGCGCGTACCTGGCGGCCTGGTGTCCAACTTCCTGCATGACACCATGCACGAAGGTGCCGAGCTGCCGGTACACGGACCTGTAGGGCTGTTCAATGCCATCGATTTTCCAGGCGCCAAGGTGCTGTACCTGTCTGGCGGCGTGGGCATCACCCCGGTCATGTCGATGGCCCGCTGGTTCTATGACACCAACGCCAATGTCGACATGGTCTTCGTTCACAGTGCCCGTTCACCCAAGGACATCATCTACCATCGCGAACTGGAGCAGATGGCGTCCCGCGTGCCCAATTTCAGCCTGCACATCATCTGCGAGAAGCATGGCCTGGGCGAGCCTTGGGCGGGCTACCGTGGCTACCTGAACCAGCGGTTGATGGAACTGATCGCGCCGGACTACATGGAGCGTGTGGTGTTCTGCTGTGGCCCGACCCCTTACATGACGGCGGTCAAGCGCATGCTCGAGGCTGTCGGCTTCGACATGAACAATTACCACGAGGAGTCGTTCGGGGCGACGCCAGCCGAAGCCAAGGCCGATGCGGTCGAACACGCCGAAGCGGCCGCCGATGCACCGGAAGTGGACGCCGCCGACCTCAACCTGGTGGAGTTCATCGGCAGCGAGAAGAGCATCCGCATCGCCCCTGGCGAAACCGTGCACGCTGCAGCGGCCAAGGTCGGCCTGATGATCCCGAAAGCTTGCGGCATGGGCATTTGCGGTACCTGCAAGGTGCTCAAGCTGGGTGGTGAAGTCGAAATGGAGCACAACGGCGGTATCACCGAGGAAGATGAAGCCGAGGGGTACATCCTGTCGTGCTGCAGCGTGCCGAAAGGGGATGTGCGCATCGACTACTGAGTTTCTGGCACGGCCTTGGATCTGTCAGGGGGGGCTGCCGTGCAGCTCCCTGTGTTTGACTGACCGATGGTTGACTCAGGTCGGAACAAGAGGGGGGTTACCCTGTCAATGTGCGGGGTAGAAACCTTGTGAATCCGATATTTAATGGCGATGGGCAACGGTTTTCTTTATCGTGTGCGCCCCTCGCAACAACCTGAGATAGACCCATGCTTGAAGCTTCCCTCAATCAACTCGAGCAACTGGTCAGCGACCTGATGCAAAAGAACGCTCAACTCACCGAGCAGAACAACGCACTCGGCCAGCAACTGGCCCAGGCAAACGAAGAGAACGAAACCCTGCAGCTGTCCTTGATGGAGCAGGAAGAAAAGAACGGCGCCACGGCTGCCCGTATCCAGGCGTTGGTCGAGCGCGCCAGCGCGGGTGTCGTCAACGCATGAACCTGCAAGCGCAGCCGGTCAATGTCGTGTCGATTCTTGGCAACGACTATTCGATCAAGGCGCCCGAAGGCCAGGAGGCAATCCTCGCCCAGGCGGTACAGATGCTCAACAACGTATTGGCCCAGACCAAGCGCCAGTACCCCACGCTGATCGGTGACAAATTGCTGGTGCTGGCGGCATTGAATCTGTGTTCTCAGCAAATTCAGCTGAAGATCGATCACAAAAGTGATCTGGAGCGGGCTCAGGCACGTATCGACGCAACAGTCGATGTTATTGCTCGCACGATTAGTGAAAGCTGACTTACCGCTATGCGACTAGGTCAGGCACTAGATCGCCTATTGCAGACCCTCGGTGGCAAGAGGGTTTGCTCACCATCATTTCTGTCAGCTTCAACATCGACTTGCTTTGCGCAAGGATAAGCATCTTGATGGCGAGGTTGTGAGATTTCATGATGATCGAAAAGAATGCAGTATCGAGGGCTGCCCGATCCGTGCTGGGATTGGAGGGTAGAGTCACGACCGTTAGCTATACGGCTTACGGCTATCTTCGACCCGGGGCAAGCGCCATTCATTTAGGTTTCAATGGGCAGGTCTTTTGTCATGACACTGGCGGGTATGCGCTCGGAAATGGCTACAGAACTTACAGCCCGACCTTGATGCGTTTTCAAGCCCCTGATGAACTCAGCCCGTTCGAAGCCGGTGGTTTGAATAGCTATTCGTACGTGGCCAACGATCCGGTCAATCAGCAGGACCCGACCGGACGTGTACCCCAATGGAGTGTATTTGGGAGTCGCAAACTCACTAGCCGATCAACTCCAGGCAGACATCTAATTGCCACTAGCAGGGAATGGGATGTGGAGAATCAGCTGCCTGGCCCTCAGCCAATTAGCGGTCATACCCGCCCTACCGCCTTCTGGTATGAAGACGAATCGAGACCCCGGCCGTTTGGGTCTCTACAAAAGGCCTCCCGACTCGAACGCCTTCTGTTGGAGCGCAGCCCTGCAACCGATGCGTTGCTGCAAAAATTGCGTATTGTAGATCTGAAAAATTTAGGCGGCAGCTCCAGCACAACCGCGTCCTCGGTGGTACATTACCTGACCAGAAGCGGCGCCTCACCGCAACACATTCACCTCGCTCATCAGCTCGCATTTGAACCCTCTCTTAAATCTCGGGTGGAGCTTGCGGCCCAGCGATTATTGATGGAAGCGGAGCCTGAATTGAGCAGAACTCCGCAACAAGCGGTTGAGCAAATTCGCCAAGACATCGTTTAATGGCAGGTCGAACGCCGGGCACACGAGTTTACGACTCAACCGTAACCAGCGTTACAGAGATACTGATGTCGTCTGCACGATGCTAATGTGGCCTTAGGTCGTGCTCACGTAATTGTCAGCAGTTTAAGAAACAGCGTATATCCGCCGCCAGTTCCCGCACCCGTGCTTCTTCGGTATCCCATGAGCACATGAAGCGCGCGCCACCGCTGCCGATGAAGGTGTAGAACCGCCAGCCCTTGTTGCGTAAAGCTTCGAGGGCAGGTTCGGGCATTTGCAGGAAGACGCCATTGGCCTCTACGGGGAACATCAGTTGCACCCCTGGCAAATCGCTCACCAATGACGCCAGCAACTGCGCGCAGCGGTTGGCATGGGCGCTGTAGCGCAGCCAGGCGCCGCCTTCCAGCAGGCCGACCCAGGGGGCGGAGAGGAAGCGCATTTTCGACGCCAGTTGCCCGGCCTGCTTGCAGCGGTAGTCGAAGTCTTCGGCCAGTTGGCGATTGAAGAACAGGATGGCCTCGCCAACCGCCATGCCATTCTTGGTACCGCCAAAGCACAACACATCGACGCCGGCTTTCCAGGTGATTTCTGCCGGGCTGCACCCCAGAAATGCGCAGGCATTGCTGAAGCGCGCACCGTCCATGTGCAGGTTGAGGCCCAGCTCCTTGCAAGTGGTGCTGATGGCCTTCAGCTCGTCGGGCCGGTAGACGGTGCCCACTTCAGTGGCCTGGGTGAGGGTCACCACCCGTGGCTTGGGGTAGTGGATGTCCTGGCGCTTGAGGGCCACTTCGCGGATCGACTGGGGTGTCAGCTTGCCGTTCACACTGGGCGCGGTCAGCAGCTTTGAGCCGTTGGAGAAGAACTCGGGTGCACCGCACTCGTCGGTTTCGACGTGGGCAGTCTCGGAGCAGATCACGCTGTGGTAGCTCTGGCACAGCGAGGCCAGGGCCAGCGAGTTGGCGGCGGTGCCGTTGAAAGCGAAGAACACCTCGCAGTCAGTTTCGAACAGCTTGCGAAAGTGCTCGGCGGCGCGTTCGGTCCACTGGTCGTCGCCATAAGCGCGGTCATGTCCATGGTTGGCCTGCTCCATGGCGGCCCAGGCTTCGGGGCAGATGCCGGAGTAGTTGTCGCTGGCAAATTGTTGGCTCTTGTCTGTCATGGCACTGTCCTTTGAACGACGCAGATCAGCACTCTAAACCATCGTTTCGGCAGTTGCCTATACAAGCTGTGCATTGTTGGGTTTCTGGTTGTCTGGGCTGGCCTCTTCGCAGGTTACCCCCGCTCCCACAGGGCCAGTACAACCTTCAGGGCTCCGCTGTACCAGTGGGAGCGGGTTCACCCGCGAAGAGGCCGTCAGCACCAGCAAAAAAACGAATGTCGTAAACGCGCCATTGCAAGGCGTGCGCAGGCATCTGGCACACCCCGGCCAGCCCTACCATCGCCACAAAGGGTCAAAGTGAACCCTCCGAACAAAAAATGATCGCTGCCGGGAGATACAAGATGTTCAGCAAGCAAGACCAGATCCAGGGTTACGACGATGCACTGCTGGCGGCGATGAGTGCCGAAGAGCAGCGTCAGGAAGACCACATCGAGCTGATCGCCTCGGAGAACTACACGTCCAAGCGCGTGATGCAGGCCCAAGGCAGCGGCCTGACCAACAAATACGCCGAAGGCTACCCAGGCAAGCGCTACTACGGTGGCTGCGAGCATGTCGACAAGGTCGAAGCGCTGGCCATCGAGCGCGCCAAGCAGCTGTTCGGTGCCGACTATGCCAACGTCCAGCCGCACTCCGGCTCCTCGGCCAACAGCGCGGTGTACCTGGCGTTGCTGCAGCCTGGCGACACCATCCTGGGCATGAGCCTGGCCCATGGCGGCCACCTGACCCACGGCGCCAAGGTGTCGTCTTCGGGCAAGCTGTACAACGCCGTGCAGTACGGCATCGACACCGATACCGGCCTGATCGACTACGACGAAGTCGAGCGACTGGCGGTCGAGCACAAGCCCAGAATGATCGTCGCGGGCTTCTCGGCCTACTCCAAGACCCTGGATTTCCCGCGTTTTCGCGCCATCGCCGACAAAGTCGGGGCGCTGTTGTTCGTGGACATGGCCCACGTGGCCGGGCTGGTCGCTGCGGGCCTTTACCCGAACCCGATCCCGTTCGCGGACGTGGTGACCACCACTACCCACAAGACCTTGCGCGGCCCGCGTGGCGGCCTGATCCTGGCCAAGTCGAACGAAGAGATCGAGAAGAAACTCAACGCTGCCGTCTTCCCGGGCGCCCAGGGCGGCCCGCTGATGCACGTGATCGCCGGCAAGGCGGTGTGCTTCAAGGAAGCGCTTGAGCCTGAGTTCAAGAGCTACCAGAAGCAGGTCATCGAAAACGCCCAGGCCATGGCGCAGGTGTTCATCGAACGCGGCTATGACGTGGTTTCCGGTGGCACCGACAACCACCTGTTCCTGGTCAGCCTGATTCGCCAGGGCCTGACTGGCAAAGATGCCGACGCTGCCCTGGGCCGCGCGCACATCACCGTCAACAAGAACGCCGTACCCAACGACCCGCAATCGCCGTTCGTGACCTCGGGCCTGCGCATCGGCACCCCGGCGGTCACCACCCGTGGCTTCAAGGTCGCCCAATGCGTGGCCCTGGCCGGCTGGATCTGCGACGTGCTCGACAACCTCGGTGACGCTGATGTCGAAGCCGATGTGGCCAGCAATGTCGCGGCGCTGTGCGCAGATTTCCCTGTTTACCGCTGAGTGGAGTCCCACACCATGCAACGTTACTCGGGCTTCGGCCTTCTCAAGCACTCCCTCAGCCACCACGAGAACTGGCAGCGCATGTGGCGTACGCCGACACCGAAGAAGGTGTACGACGTGGTCATCGTCGGCGGTGGTGGCCACGGTCTGGCCACGGCCTACTACCTGGCCAAGGAACACGGCATCACCAATGTCGCGGTGATCGAAAAAGGTTACCTGGGCGGCGGCAACACCGCCCGTAACACCACCATCGTGCGCTCCAACTACCTGTGGGACGAGTCGGCCCACCTCTACGAGCACGCCATGAAGCTGTGGGAGGGCCTGTCCCAGGACCTCAACTACAACGTCATGTTCTCCCAGCGCGGCGTGTACAACCTGTGCCATACCCTGCAGGACATGCGTGACTCCGAACGCCGGGTCAGCGCCAACCGCCTCAATGGCGTCGATGGCGAGCTGCTCAATACCGCCCAGGTCGCGGCCGAGATTCCGTACCTGGACTGCTCCAAGAACACCCGTTACCCAATCCTGGGTGCTACCGTGCAGCGCCGTGGCGGCGTTGCCCGTCACGATGCCGTGGCCTGGGGTTACGCCCGTGCCGCCGACGCCCTGGGCGTGGATTTGATCCAGCAGACCGAAGTGACGGGTTTCCGCAAGGAAAACGGCGCGGTCATCGGCGTGGAAACCAACAAGGGCTTCATCGGCGCCAAGCGCGTGGGTGTGGTCACGGCAGGTAACTCCGGCCACATGGCCAAGCTGGCCGGCTTCCGCCTGCCGCTCGAGTCGCACCCCTTGCAGGCACTGGTTTCCGAACCGATCAAGCCCATCATCGACAGCGTCATCATGTCCAACGCCGTGCACGGCTACATCAGCCAGTCGGACAAGGGCGACCTGGTGATCGGTGCGGGTATCGACAGCTGGGTCGGCTACGGCCAGCGTGGTTCTTACCCGGTGATCGAGCACACCTTGCAGGCCATCGTCGAGATGTTCCCCAACCTCTCGCGTGTGCGCATGAACCGCCAATGGGGCGGCATCGTCGACACCTCGCCGGACGCCTGCCCGATCATCACCAAGACCCCGGTCAAGAACATGTTCTTCAACTGCGGATGGGGTACTGGCGGCTTCAAGGCGACCCCAGGTTCGGGCAACGTCTTCGCCGCGAGCCTGGCCAAGGGCGAGATGCACCCACTGGCCGCGCCGTTCTCCATGGACCGCTTCTACAACGGCGCCCTGATCGACGAACACGGCGCTGCCGCCGTCGCCCACTAACCGGAGACACCGTCATGTTGCATATTTTCTGTCCCCACTGCGGCGAGCTGCGCTCCGAAGAAGAGTTCCACGCCTCTGGCCAGGCGCACATTGCCCGCCCGCTGGACCCCAACGCCTGTTCCGACCAGGAGTGGGGCACGTACATGTTCTACCGTGACAACCCGCGCGGTATCCACCACGAACTGTGGGATCACGTTGCCGGCTGCCGTCAGTATTTCAACGTCACCCGTAACACCGAAACCTACGAGATCCTGGAAACCTACAAGATTGGCGAGAAGCCGCAAGTCAGCGCCCGTGAACACACACCGGCGCGCTCGGCTGCTGTAAACGAACGGGGAGTCAACGTATGAGCCAGACCTATCGCCTCGCCAGCGGCGGCCGTATCGACCGCAGCAAGGTGTTGAACTTCACCTTCAACGGCAAGACTTACCAGGGCTATGCCGGCGACAGCCTGGCAGCGGCCCTGCTGGCCAACGGCGTCGACATCGTTGGCCGCAGCTTCAAATACTCGCGTCCGCGCGGCATCATCGCCGCAGGCACCGAGGAGCCGAACGCCATCTTGCAGATCGGCTCCAGCGAAGCCACCCAGATCCCCAACGTGCGCGCCACCCAGCAAGCCCTGTATTCGGGCCTGGTCGCCACCAGCACCAATGGCTGGCCGAACGTCAACAATGACGTCATGGGTATCCTCGGCAAGGTGGGCGGCAGCATGATGCCGCCGGGCTTCTACTACAAAACCTTCATGTACCCCAAGTCGTTCTGGATGACGTACGAGAAGTACATCCGCAAGGCAGCCGGCCTTGGCCGCGCGCCGCTGCAGAATGATCCGGACAGCTATGACTACATGAACCAGCACTGCGACGTGCTGATCGTCGGTGCAGGGCCTGCGGGCCTGGCGGCGGCCCTTGCCGCTGCGCGCAGCGGTGCTCGCGTGATCCTGGCGGACGAGCAGGAAGAATTCGGTGGCAGCCTGCTGGACACCCGTGAAACCCTCGACGGCAAGCCGGCCGCTGAATGGGTCAGTGGCGTCATCAAGGAGCTCGAAGGCCTGCCGGAAGTGACCTTGCTGCCACGCGCCACGGTCAACGGCTACCACGACCACAACTTCCTGACCATCCATGAGCGCCTCACCGACCACCTGGGCGACCGTGCTCCGCTCGGTCAGGTGCGCCACCGCGTGCACCGTGTACGGGCCAAACGTGTGGTACTGGCCACCGGCGCCCATGAGCGCCCGCTGGTGTACGGCAACAACGACGTGCCGGGCAACATGCTGGCCGGCGCCGTTTCGACCTACGTTCGTCGCTACGGCGTAGCACCTGGCCGCAAGCTGGTGCTGTCGACCAACAACGACCACGCCTACCGTACCGCGCTGGACTGGCACGATGCTGGGCTGCAAGTGGTGGCCATCGCCGATGCGCGCCACAACCCACGTGGCTCGCTGGTCGAAGAAGCGCGCGCCAAGGGTATTCGTATCCTCACCTCCAGTGCCGTCATCGAAGCCAAAGGCAGCAAGCACGTCACTGGCGCTCGTGTGGCGGCCATCGATGTGCAGGCCCACAAGGTCACCAGCCCTGGTGAAACCCTCGAGTGCGATTTGATCGCCACCTCCGGGGGCTATAGCCCTGTGGTTCACCTGGCTTCGCACCTGGGCGGCCGTCCGGTATGGCGTGAAGACATCCTGGGCTTCGTGCCGGGCAATGCCCCGCAAAAGCGCGAGTGCGTTGGCGGCATCAACGGTGTCTATCCGCTGGGCGATGCCATTGCCGACGGCTTCGAAGGCGGCGTGCGTGCAGCCACCGAAGCAGGCTTCAAGGCAACCGTAGGCACCTTGCCGAAAACCGTTTCGCGCAAGGAAGACGCCACCCTGGCGCTGTTCCAGGTGCCACACGACAAGGGCACCGCCCGTGCGCCGAAGCAGTTCGTCGATCAGCAGAACGACGTCACGGCCGCTGCCATCGAGCTGGCTACCCGTGAAGGCTTCGAGTCGGTCGAGCACGTCAAGCGCTACACCGCGCTGGGCTTCGGTACCGACCAGGGCAAGCTGGGCAACATCAACGGCCTGGCCATTGCGGCGCGTTCGATGGGCATCACCATCCCGCAAATGGGCACCACCATGTTCCGCCCCAACTACACGCCGGTGACGTTCGGCGCGGTGGCGGGTCGTCACTGTGGGCACCTGTTCGAGCCCGTGCGCTTTACGGCCCTGCATGCCTGGCACGTGAAGAACGGCGCCGAGTTCGAAGACGTCGGCCAGTGGAAGCGCCCGTGGTACTTCCCCAAGGCCGGTGAAGACATTCACGCCGCCGTTGCCCGTGAGTGCAAGGCGGTGCGTGACAGCGTCGGCTTCCTGGACGCCTCCACTCTGGGCAAGATCGATATCCAGGGCCCGGATTCGCGCGAGTTCCTCAACCGCGTGTACACCAACGCCTGGACCAAGCTCGATGTGGGCAAGGCGCGCTATGGCCTGATGTGCAAGGAAGACGGCATGGTGTTCGACGACGGCGTAACCGCCTGCGTCGGCGACAACCACTTCATCATGACCACCACCACTGGCGGCGCGGCGCGCGTGTTGCAGTGGCTGGAGTTGTACCACCAGACCGAGTGGCCGGACCTTAAGGTGTACTTCACCTCGGTGACCGACCACTGGGCGACCATGACCCTGTCCGGGCCGAACAGCCGCAAGCTGCTCAGCGAGTTGACCGACATCGACATGGACAAGGAAGCCTTCCCGTTCATGACCTGGAAGGAAGGCAACGTCGGCGGTGTGCCGGCCCGTGTATTCCGTATCTCGTTCACTGGTGAACTGTCGTACGAAATCAACGTGCAGGCCAACTACGCCATGGGCGTGCTGGAGCAGATCGTCGAGGCAGGCAAGAAGTACAACCTGACCCCGTACGGCACCGAGACCATGCACGTGTTGCGTGCCGAGAAGGGCTTCATCATCGTCGGCCAGGACACGGACGGCTCGATGACCCCGGACGACCTGAACATGAGCTGGTGCGTAGGGCGCAACAAGCCCTATTCGTGGATCGGCCTGCGCGGCATGAACCGTGAAGACTGCGTGCGTGAAAACCGCAAGCAGCTGGTTGGCCTGAAACCGATCGACCCGAACCAGTGGCTGCCCGAGGGCGCTCAGTTGGTGTTCGATCCGAAGCAGCCCATCCCGATGGACATGGTTGGTCACGTCACTTCCAGCTACGCCGCCAACTCCCTGGGCTATTCGTTCGCCATGGGCGTGGTCAAAGGTGGCTTGAAGCGCATGGGCGAGCGTGTCTACTCGCCTCAGGCTGATGGCAGCGTGATCGAGGCAGAAATCGTGTCTTCGGTGTTCTTCGATCCGAAGGGTGAGCGGCAGAACGTTTGACTCCGGGCCCCTGGGGGAGCAGGCCAGGCCGATCGCCGGCAAGCCGGCTCCTGCAGGCGCGGTGCAGACATCAAGGTTCATGCGCTTCTAGTAGGCGCAGGCTCACCGGCGATGAGGCCGGCGGAGCTTTCTGGACCGGATGCCTGCATCCCATCGACGAACAAGAATTCTAGGCAGGTATGAAATGAGCGCTATCAACGTCTTCGAGCAAAACCCCGGTGCCTCGGCCAAGGCCGAGTCGCCATTGCACCACGCCGACCTGGCAAGCCTGGTGGGCAAGGGCCGCAACAACGCCGGCGTGACCCTGCGCGAGCGTAAGTTCCTCGGCCATCTGACCCTGCGTGGCAACGGCCATGATCCCGCCTTTGCCGGTGGCGTACACAAGGCCCTTGGCCTGGAGTTGCCGGTGGCATTGACCGTTGTGGCCAGCGGCGACCTGTCGCTGCAATGGGTCGGCCCTGATGAGTGGCTGCTGATCGTCCCGGGTGGACAGGAAGTGGCGATCGAGCAGAAGTTGCGCGATGCCCTGGAAGGGCAACACATCCAGGTGGTCAACGTCAGCGGTGGGCAGAGCCTGCTGGAACTGCGCGGCCCGAACGTGCGTGAAGTGCTGATGAAATCCACCAGCTACGACGTGCATCCGAACAACTTCCCGGTCGGCAAGGCTGTCGGTACGGTGTTCGCCAAGTCGCAGCTGGTGATTCGGCGCACCGCCGAAGACACCTGGGAACTGGTCATCCGCCGCAGCTTCTCCGATTACTGGTGGCTGTGGCTGCAGGACGCATCGGCCGAGTACGGACTGGCCATCGAGGCTTAAGGAGAACCACCATGAGTCGGGCACCGGATACCTGGATTCTCACCGCCGACTGCCCGAGCATGCTCGGTACCGTCGACGTGGTGACGCGTTACCTCTTCGAGCAACGCTGCTACGTGACGGAGCACCACTCCTTCGATGATCGGCTGTCAGGGCGCTTCTTCATTCGCGTGGAGTTTCGCGTGCCTGATGGCTTCGACGAAGACGGGTTGCGTGCAGGCCTTGCCGAGCGCAGCGAGGCGTTTGGCATGGCGTTCGAGCTGACGGCGCCCAACCATCGCCCCAAGGTGGTGATCATGGTCTCCAAGGCCGATCATTGCCTGAACGACCTGCTGTATCGCCAGCGCATCGGTCAACTGGGCATGGACGTGGTGGCAGTGGTTTCCAACCACCCCGACCTCGAGCCTTTGGCACACTGGCACAAGATTCCCTACTACCACTTCGCGCTCGATCCCAAAGACAAGCCTGCGCAGGAGCGCAAGGTGTTGCAGGTGATCGAACAGACCGGCGTAGAGCTGGTTATCCTTGCCCGCTACATGCAGGTGCTCTCGCCCGAACTGTGCCGGCAGCTCGATGGCCGCGCGATCAACATCCACCATTCACTGCTACCCGGTTTCAAAGGCGCCAAGCCATACCACCAGGCGTACAACAAGGGTGTGAAGATGGTCGGGGCCACGGCGCACTACATCAACAACGACCTGGACGAAGGGCCGATCATCGCCCAGGGCGTGGAGGTGGTGGACCATACCTATTACCCCGAGGACCTGATCGCCAAGGGACGAGACATCGAGTGCCTGACCCTGGCGCGGGCGGTGGGGTATCACATAGAAAGACGGGTGTTTCTGAACGCCAATCGGACGGTTGTGCTCTGACCGGTTGTGCTGGCTGTTTGGACATCAGGGCAGTTGACGCCCGTGTGGGAGCCGGCATGCTGGCTATGAGCCATAAAAATTAGATGGGTCGTGTCGACGGCTGTAAAAAGGGCTTTGGCGAATATCGATAGTTCTCTGAACGAAGTCGGGTATCAGTCCAGGTGGAGGACTGGATGATCGACTTTCAGCGGGCGTCGAGTCCCTTGACGAGTTCGCTGAAGATGCAGGGGAGTGGGGCTGCTGCGGGTAGGGGCCTGATGACTGCGAAGTTTGAATGGGTGTGATCACGGCCGTGGGTTTTGGGTTTGTATTTACGTTGAATATAAATGAGTCACTTCTGGGGTCCTCTATCCAGTCAGACCTAGGGCTGGGATTAGGGTTGTCAGAACGTAATACGGCCTGCCGGGGTAAAAGCCCAACGGGTTTCCTTGACGCAGACGGTTGTGCGGCCGCCACCGTGTTGTTGTTCGTTAAGTTTGACAGCCTGGTGGTGGGAGGCGGTGAGTGGCGGGGTCGTCGGGTACTTGCATTAGGAGCATTCACGGACGGCTTGGCGCTCCTCCCTAAGCCTTTCATTTTTCCGCTGGGGTCTATGTAGTTGACTGGATCCCCTTCACAGTAACAGTAAGTATTCAAACCGCCCGCTTCGAAAGGGCTCAACCTATCGGGTGTATTGAAGCGCATTCTCGCCGGACTGAAACAGCGATGGCCTTGGCCAAGGGCGTAGTCATCTTGCAACGCAATTAGTACTTCGCCGTTAAACCCCAGCAGCGTCATGGAGGAAGGCAGTTTCGGATCGTACCCGTAAGCTGTGTAGTGGTGTGGTTCGTTCTGACCAGCACAGCCGGCCCGCAGTACGGTCCCGCTCCCCTCGGCTGCGAGCAGGCTCATGGCCAGTTGTCCTGATAGTTGTTCGGCTAAGGGCGTGCCTGCGATGCGAAAAACAGAGCGGTGGTCGCCGCTCTGTTGCACTGCGATGAGCCTGTTAGCCTGGTAGAAATAAAGCAAACGGTTCGTTGTCGTCATGATGAACGTCTCTGTGCAACGGATGTGTGCGGTTGACACACGTCCATTTTGAACACCCACCGTGCCTCTACCACTGGCAAAACTAATAGGTTGCCAAACGGGCCACGGTGAAAAAGTATCCCCCTGCTGTTTCCAGCCACCGCACAGTGGCTTAACACTTCAATGACATGGGCTGCCCATGGAGGGTGACGCGTTCACCACCGCTGCCTGAATACAAATAATGTCAGGTAGCGGCTTGGCTGCGACCGCTCACCCTCCAGGCGGTAGGCGCCGCAAACAGATATACCCCTGTCGCAACCAGTCACTGCGACATCGCCCATCGAGCCCACAATTCCCCCATCCAGTAACACATGCCGCCCATGGATGGCGGCGCGTTCACCACCGCTGCATAAATACAAATAAAGCGAGGTAAGAGCATGTCTGGCAATCGTGGAGTGGTGTATCTCGGCGCGGGCAAGGTCGAGGTGCAGAAAATCGACTACCCGAAAATGCAAGACCCACGCGGCAAGAAGATCGAGCACGGCGTGATCCTCAAGGTGGTTTCCACCAACATCTGCGGTTCCGACCAGCACATGGTCCGCGGCCGTACCACTGCCCAGGTCGGCCTGGTGCTGGGCCACGAAATCACTGGCGAAATCGTCGAGAAGGGCAGTGACGTCGAGCGTATGCAGATCGGCGACCTGGTCTCGGTACCGTTCAACGTCGCCTGTGGTCGCTGCCGCTCCTGCAAGGAAATGCACACTGGCGTCTGCCTGACCGTCAACCCGGCCCGTGCCGGTGGTGCGTACGGCTATGTCGACATGGGTGACTGGACGGGTGGCCAGGCCGAATACGTGCTGGTGCCGTACGCCGACTTCAACCTGCTCAAGCTACCTGAGCGCGACAAGGCCATGGAAAAGATCCGTGACCTGACGTGCCTGTCCGATATTCTGCCGACCGGCTACCACGGTGCGGTGACCGCTGGGGTCGGCCCTGGCAGCACCGTCTACGTGGCCGGTGCCGGCCCAGTAGGCCTGGCTGCTGCCGCTTCGGCCCGCCTGCTGGGCGCTGCCTGCGTCATCGTCGGTGACCTGAACCCTGCGCGCCTGGCCCACGCCAAGTCCCAGGGTTTCGAAGTGGTCGACCTGTCCAAGGACACGCCGCTTCACGAACAGATCGTGGACATTCTTGGCGAGCCGGAAGTGGATTGCGCCGTCGATGCCGTAGGCTTCGAAGCTCGCGGCCATGGCCATGAAGGCGCCAAGCATGAGGCACCGGCAACTGTGTTGAACTCGCTGATGCAGGTGACCCGTGTGGCTGGGCAGATCGGTATTCCCGGCCTGTACGTGACCGAAGACCCGGGTGCGGTGGACGCCGCTGCAAAAATCGGTGCACTGAGCATCCGCTTCGGCCTGGGCTGGGCCAAGTCGCACAGCTTCCACACCGGCCAGACCCCGACCATGAAGTACAACCGCCAGCTGATGCAGGCGATCATGTGGGACCGCATCAACATTGCCGAAGTGGTGGGCGTGCAGGTGATCAACCTGGATCAGGCGCCGGAAGGGTATGGCGAGTTCGATGCGGGTGTGCCGAAGAAGTTTGTGATTGACCCGCATAAGATGTGGGGGGCGGCGTAAGGAGTTTTGCTTAACAAGAGCCCCTCAGATTGAGGGGCTTTTTTCATATCTGGCCCTGTGGTTGAAAAAACGGGGACTGCCCCTAGGCTCTGTGTGAAAAGCCTTGATACTCGGTGATGCTGCGTTGAAAACAGCCTCGGAATGCTCATTTACAACCCGTAAACTCCGCTTCCTCGGCTGTTTTCGCCTTGCCTGACCTTCGTCTCAAGACTTTTCACACAGAGCCTAGTAAGAGTGACATCACGCGGCGCAGCGGATTCCCATCAGGCTGCAAGCAGTTCTCGGATACGAGTGCGCTCACTGCGTAGTTCATTAATATCTCGCCTATAATAGTCTGGAATATACAGGTTTCTGCGCTTAAGCTCTCTACGTGCCATTTTCAGTCTTTTATGTCGGGAATTGATTTCTTCAAGTTCAGCTCGATATTTTTGGATTTCAGGAGGCTGAAGGAGTTTAGGTCTTTCGTAGCTGGGTGGTTTACTTTGTTCTACAAATTTCCCAGTGGGCGATAGGGTAGGAGTAACCAATCGCTTGTGTCCAGCTGGTAGCCGCTTTGAATAGCTTGGTAGAGTGCCTGGATCGTAGGAGGGTGGAGTACCTGATGTCGAGAAAGCATGGGGATGGGTAGTGAGATAAGGAGGTGCATCTCGTCGATAGCTTGTATTGACTTGCGCAGGGCTGTCTAGTTGAGCCAGTATTTGTGATCGACTTTGGAGCATTGGTTTTTGCTGTCGTCTCAAAATAGTAAGGCGCACTCCAACATGACCTGAAGGGTCAGCGCTGTTAATCGGGTCATTGGCACAGTAGCAATAGGCATTAATGCCGCCGGCATAAAATGGACTTAAGCTATCAGGTGATAGGAATCGCATCAAATAATTCCAATAAGCCCTATATCCGGCGCCGAGAATGTAAAATCCCGTGAAAACATCCGCAGGTTCACCATTAAATTCAAGAATGGAACTTGGTGATAACGTCTTGTTTGAGTAGCCGTACGCAGTGTAAGTTCGCATTTTATGATTGTTCATTTTCTCACCTTTCGAACCTGATAAGTCACATCGGTCAGCTTCTGGCATTCCATGACAGGTATCAACTAGTAGAAATATCAGGTAGGTCGCCTCTGCAAGCCATCCCGAAGCCCCGTCAGTTGGCTGGGAACAATCCCCCTTAAGGTCAGTCTAAAGCCTCGTTTCCTAGGCCAGCCCGGCCCATGAGGTCCCTCCCGATGAAAGCATCCACCCTGGTAACCCTGATGACCTTGGCCGCAAGCCCGGTGTTTGCCTTCAATCTCAGCGATGCCGCCAATGCCGTGTCGACCGTGCAGAACCAGAAACAGCAGGGCCAGGTGCAGGCGCCCGAGGCGCAGGCCAACCTGCTCAACATATTGGGCAGCGAATTGAAGATCACCCCCGAACAGGCCGTGGGCGGGGCGGGAGCGATGATGGGGTTGGCGCGTAACAACCTCAGCAGCGAGGACTATGGCCAGTTGGCCAAGGCGGTACCGGGGCTGGACCTGCTGGCCGGGGCCAATGCGCTGGTTGGCTTGAGCGGGCTGGGTGAAATGCTGGGCAAGAACAGCGAAAGCCAGTTGGCCTTGAGCAATGCCTTGGGCAACGACGTGGAAAACCGCAGCGACCTGGATAATGCGTTCAAGGCGCTGGGTATGGATACCGGGATGATCGGGCAGTTCGCGCCGTTGCTGCTGCAGTACCTGGGGCAGCAGGGGATAGCCGGGTCGTTGTTGCAGAATCTGGGTAGTCTATGGACTATGCCAGCAGCGGCAGCCACTCCGTCGGTGTGAAATAGCGTGCTTTATCGGCGGATTTGTTGCAGGCGTAACTGGATTGCTTCCTTTTCCAACTGCACTTCGCGGAGGCTGTGATTGATCGACTCAAGCCGGCGCCGATAAGCGGGTAAGAGGTTATACGCTCGATAGGTGCTTCGAGTGACAGGGCTCCAGAGTTGATTGAGGTCGTTATTCAGTAACTCATTAAAGGCATGAAGCCGATTCATTTTGTTGATAAGTTTTTTTCGCTCTTGGTACTCCCTGTAATGAGCAGGGCGGTTCCTATCAGAGATGGTGTCTCCCGCAAAACTCACGCTTTTTGCCTTCTTCTCCATTTTGATCGCAAGGGCGGCGGGTTGCTCGTTGCGTCTATTTATTCTGGTAGAGGGTTGCTGTTTGGCACGGCCCGATTGAACAGGCTTCAGCTTATTGATGGCCGCATTCAGTTGCGCTGGCGTCGGAGCATGCCCTGAGTCGTCTAGGTAATTAATGGGATCACCCTTGCAATAAACATAGGTATTAAACCCTCCTTCTAGAAACGGACTGAGGTCGTCTGGCCCTTGGAAACGCATCAATGTCGGGCTGTAGCAACGGTAGCCTTGACCCAAGGCATACCCATAAGTAAACGGATCGTACCGCTCACCATTGAAGCCAAGCATGGATGCAGGGCTTGCTTGATTTTGGTAGTACCCGTAAGGGCAATAGGCACGCAGCGCTGCTGACACAGGGTTTGGCCTTGCAAGTCGGTAAGCCTGAGTCTTGGCGCTTTCGAGGCCCGGTACAACTAGCAGAATTACTAGTGCACGCCGCTGGCTTCAGACTACTTCAGGGGAGCCGCCCTGGCGTAGCGGCTCCGGAATTTCAGCTTCGCCTCGGAGATTGCCGGGACAGCTGCGCGGCCCTTTCCGACCGGTCCGGCGCCCCGGCAAGGCCGCTCAAGGGGCCGCGCAGGCCGCGAGATGATTGGGTCAGGCAGCCTCGGTGAAGTCCACCAGGCGCACCGGGCGGCGGAAGCCGGCGGTCAGCACTGCCAGGTATGCCAGCCCCAGCGCAAACCAGCACAGGCCAATCACCAAGGTCAGCGCCGACAGACTGGTCCACAGCCACAGCGTCAACCCCAAGCCCACCAGTGGCACTACGCCATAGCTCAATAGCCCTTTCGCAGTGCGCAGGCTGGCATCGTCCATCAGATGCGTCTTCACCACCGCCAGGTTCACCGCCGAGAACGCCACCAAGGCGCCGAAGCTGATCAGCGAGGCCAGGGTGGACAAGTCGATCACCAGCGCCAGCAGTGAGAACGCCGACACCACCACGATGGCGAATACCGGTGTACCGAGGCGTGGCGACAGGTGACCGAAGGTGCGCTGCGGCAGCACCCGGTCACGGCCCATGGTGTAGAGGATGCGCGACACTGCGGCCTGCGATGCCAAGGCCGAGCCGAGGCTACCGGCGACATAAGCGGCAGTGAAGAAGTTGGCCAGGAACTGCCCGCCTGCCTTGAGCATGACCTCGTTCGCAGCAGCATCGGCATTGGCGAAGGTGCTGCCTGGCAGCACCAGTTGGCTCACATAGGCCAGCACGGTGAACAGCAGGCCGGCGAACAGCGTGGTGAGGATGATTGCCCGAGGCACGTCCCGCCGAGCATCGCGGCTTTCCTCGGCGAGGGTGGAGACGGCATCGAACCCCAGGAAGGACAGGCATAGCACTGCCGCGCCTGCCATCATCGGACCAAAGCCAGGTGCGCTACCGTCACCGTGCAGCGGCGCCAGCCAGTCGATGGGCTGGCCGTGGTTGAGGGTCTGCCAGGACAGCGCGATGAACACCCCAATGAAGACGATTTGCGCGCCCACGATCAGATTGCTGGTCTTGGCCACCGAGCTGATACCGACCACGTTGAGAACGGTCACCAAGGCGATGCAGGCGAGTACGAAAGCCCAGGCCGGCACTGCTGGGAAGGCGATGTTCAGGAACAGGCCGATGAGCAGGTAGTTGATCATCGGCAGGAACAGGTAGTCGAGCAGTAGCGACCAGCCCGCCAGAAAGCCTGTGTTCTGGCCGAAAGCCATGTGGGTGTAGGAGTAGGCCGAACCTGCGACAGGAAAGCGTTTGACCATGAAGCTGTAGGACGCGGCTGTGAACAGCATGGCCATCAGCGTGATCAGATAGGCGCCTGCCGTGCGGCCACCGGTAAGCTCGGTGACGATGCCGTAGGTGGTGAAGATGGTCAGCGGGACCATGTACACCAGGCCGAAGAATACCAGGGCAGGAAGGCCCAGAACTCGACGGAGCTGGGGTGGGACTGAGCTTGATGGTTGGGTCATCGGTCGATCCAGAGTTTTTGTAGTTGTCTGTGATCGATCTTTATCCACAAAAGGGGTGTGTGACAAGAAGTATCAGGAGGCCGAATAAAAGCTTGGCGGGCATTGGCAGGCTGTTCCAGCGTCAAGTAGCCCTACCGCCTGAATGTCCCGATGGCTGTCATGATCCTTCAGGCCCCGGCTTGCCGGCGCTAGAGCCACAGAAGCAATAAAGTGCATTCATTCCCAACGCAACCGCTCGATCCGCTCATCCTTTTCCAGCCACAGCTGGTTCACCCACGCCTGAACTGTCTGACGGAAAACAGGATCGCTTTCGTAATCGCCCGCCCATAGCGCTGAATCGAGCTCGCGCACCTGAATGTCGATAATTACCCGGCTGACACTGCCATTGAGCAAGTCCCAGAAACCTGGCGCCTTTTCGCCTGGGTACACAATGGTGACGTCCAGCAACGCATCGAGCTGCTCACCCAGCGCTGCGAGCACGAACGCCACGCCACCGGCCTTGGGCTTTAGCAGATGGCGGTAGGGTGAGTGCTGCGCCTGGCGCTTGGCCTCGGTGAAGCGGGTGCCTTCCAGGTAATTGACCACGGTCACCGGTTGGCGCTTGAACAGCTCGCAGGCAGCCTTGGTGATTTCCAGATCCTTGCCCTTGAGCTCGGGGTGCTTCTCCAGAAAGGCCTTGCTGTAGCGCTTCATGAACGGATAGTCCAGGCCCCACCATGCCAGGCCCAGCAGCGGCACCCAGATCAATTCCTTTTTCAGGAAGAACTTGAAGAAGGGGGTGCGTCGGTTGAGGCTCTCGATCAAGGCGGGAATGTCCACCCAGCTCTGGTGGTTGCTGATTGCAAGGTACGAGGTGTCACGGCGCAGGTTTTCGATACCGCGAATGTCCCATTGGGTGGGTGTGCACAAGGCAAAGATGGCTTTGTCGATTTCCGACCAGGTTTCGGCCACCCACATCACGGCCCCTGATGCACGGTCGCGCCCACGGCCAGGTAGCACCAGTTTGAACAAGGCGAACACCAGCAGGGGCCCGATCAACACCAAGGTGTTGAGCAGCAGCAAGGTGGCTGTGAGTATGCCGGTCAGCACGCGACGCATAAGGAGACTCTTTCTGTCAGAACCATAACGATCGGCAATGATAAGCAGGCTTGCGGACTACGCCAAACCTCCAATGCCCGGCGGCACGGACAAATGTTTCACATTATGTTGGTTAGGCTTTGGACCGCGAACCTGGGCTGCTTGTGCGGTCTAACCCGTAAATCGATCAAGGAAGCTTGCTTGTGAAATCACTGTTTGCCGTGCTGACGTTGTTGACGCTACCGGTGATGGCCGCCGAACCTACGCTGTACGGGCGCTACGAGAATATCGCGCTGCCGGAGATTGGCCAGACGCTCAAGGCCAAGATGGATACTGGCGCCTATACGGCGTCGCTGTCGGCCAAGGACATCGAGTTGTTCACCCGCGATGGGCAGGAGTGGGTACGTTTCCGCCTGGCGACCAAGGATGCCGACGGCAAGGTTTACGAGCACCAGGTCTCGCGTATCAGCAAGATCAAGGGCCGTGCCGATGACGAGGATGAGGGCGATACACCCGAGAGTGCCAAGCGCCCGGTGGTAGACCTGGAACTGTGCCTGGGAGACGTGAAGCGAACCGTGGAGGTCAACCTGGTGGATCGCAGCAACTTCAACTACCCGCTGTTGGTGGGTGCCAAGGCGCTGCGCGAGTTCAAGGGCGCGGTGAATCCGGCAAAACGATTCACCGCTGGCAAGCCTGACTGCTGATCATCGTTGCCTGAGCAGGCGCGTTGTTGCTGCCGCTCCACTGGCCGTCTGTCAGGCATCCGGTGCCGTTGCCACCATCGAAGGCCGCGTGCTCACCTCGGCATACCAGGCCGCCAGGCCAGGCTGGCGTTCACGCCAGCCGAACGTAGGCTGGCGCAAGTCCAGGTACCCCAATGCGCAAGCCACGCCGATCGCGGCCAAGTCGAACCCTGACATCAGCTCCGCCAGGTGGGCTTGCTCAAGGTTGGCCAGGCTGCGGCGGATCTTGTCCCCCTGCGCCTCCAGCCACCCATCCCAACGTTTCTCGACCGGTCGCACGAGCGTTTCGTAGCGGCTCGAGACGGCCGCATCCAGAATGGCATCCGCCTGGGAGACCAGCGTCATGCGTCGCCAGCGAGCAGAGCCTTCACGGGGCAGCAGCGGCAACCCCACATGTTGCTGATCCAGGTACTCGCAGATCACCCGGCTGTCGTGCAGCACGGTACCGTCTGCCAGGCGCAGCGCCGGAATCTTGCCAATCGGATTGCCGGCGTTGAGCTGCTCGTCCCCGTTGACCGGGCTGATGTTCACAGGCTCAAGTGCCACTCGGTCCAGTTGGCCGGTCTCGTGCAACACCACCATGACCTTGCGTACGAATGGCGACAGGGGCGAGTGGAACAGGGTCATGGTGCTCATGCTCAGTTTCCTTGCAAACTGGCCGGCATGCACACGCCCGTACCGCCGATACCGCAGTAGCCGTCCGGGTTCTTGGCCAGGTACTGCTGGTGGTAGGCCTCGGCGAAGTACACCGTCGGTGCCTGGTCGATTTCAGTGGTGATTTCGCCGAAGCCAGCCTTGCTCAGTTCGGCCTGGAAAGCGTCGCGGCTGGCCTTGGCCTGTTCCAGCTGTTCGGGGCTGGTGCAGTAGATGGCCGAGCGGTACTGCGTGCCGACATCGTTGCCCTGGCGCATGCCCTGGGTCGGGTTATGCAGTTCCCAGAACATGGTCAGCAGTTCACCGTAGCTCACTTTGCTCTTGTCGAAGACCACCAGCACCACTTCGGTGTGCCCGGTCAGGCCTGAGCAGACCTCTTCGTAGGTCGGGTTCGGCGTAAAGCCGCCGGCATAACCCACAACGGTACTGACCACCCCCTCACGCTGCCAGAATCGGCGTTCCGCGCCCCAGAAACACCCCAGGCCGAAAATCGCGAAATCCACGTCCTCGAAGAATGGCCCAAGCAGCGGCGTCTCCTTGAACACGTAGTGGAACTCGGGCAGGCTCATCGGCGTTTCGCGGCCAGGCAGGGCCTGCTCCGCAGTGGGCATGACATTTTTGTTCACCAGTATTTCCGAACGCAGGACCATGGCCGTTCCTCTGTGTCTATTCAGTTGGATAGCGTCAGGGCTATCGCCGACAAGTCCGCTCCCGATCACATGACCTGCGCGATCTGTGAGGACGGACCAGCCTGCGATGCAGCCCGAATGGTTTCTAGTGTGCCCGAGGTTTGCGCTGCTGTCAGGCGGCTGGGCCTCGCGGGTAGCGTTGCAGGCGCTCTGCCAGCTCTCGCCCCGGGATAGGCCGGTCAAACAGGTAGCCCTGCCCGATGTCACACCGGTGTCGACGCAGGAAACCCAGCTGCGCAGGAGTTTCAATGCCCTCGGCCACCACCTTCAGCTTGAGGTTATGGGCCATGGCGATCACCGCCGAGGTGATTTCCATGTCGTCCTGGTTGTCGGGGATGTCCTTGATGAAGCTGCGGTCGATCTTGAGGATGTCGATCGGAAACTTCTTCAGGTAGCTCAGCGAGGAGTAACCGGTGCCGAAGTCATCCATGGCCAGGGTCAGGCCCAATGCCTTGAGTTCGTCGAGTTGCCGGTGGGTGTCTTCACTGGCTTCGAGCAGCAACCCTTCGGTCAGCTCCAGCTCCAGTTGGTGCGCAGGCAAGCCTTCTTCCCCGATGATGCTACTGATCGAAGCGACCAGATCAGGGTCGGAAAACTGCTTGGGCGACAGGTTGATCGCAACATGCAGGTTGCCAAGCCCTGCTGCACGCAGTTCGTTGCTCATGCGGCACGACTGGCGCACCACCCATTTGCCGATGGGAATGATCAGACCGGTTTCTTCGGCCACGCTGATGAACTGGTCAGGGCGGATCATGCCCCGTTCGGGATGGTTCCAGCGCAACAGGGCTTCCAAGCCCAGCAGCCGGCCGCTGCGCAGGCACAGCTTGGGCTGATAGAACACCTCCAGCTCGTTCTGGGTCAATGCGCGGCGCAGGTTGTTCTCGACGAACAGTTTGTAGCTGGCTTCGGCGTTGAGGACCTCGGTGAACACCTGCACTTGGTGCTTGCCGTTGGCCTTGGCCTTGTGCAGTGCCAACCCGGCGTTTTTCATCAGGCTGGTGGGGTCGGCACCGTGCTGGGGAGCACTGGCCAGGCCCACCGATGCAGTGACATTGATCAGCTGGTTGTCGACGAACATTGGCTTGTCGAGGGTGCGCAACAATTGTTGCGCAACCCCCTGGCCGGCCTCCAGGCTGGTGTCGTCGAGCAACACGGCAAACTCGTTACTGGCAAATCGGGCCAGGATGCCGCCGGCATGCAGGCTGTTGCGCAGGCGCCTGGCCAGGCTGATGAGCAGCTTGTCGCCCGTGTGATGGCCCAGGCTGTCGTTGATGCGCTTGAAGTTGTCGATGTCCACCAGCAGCAGGCACATCGGATTCTGCACATCCCGGGCGAAGCATTCATCCAGGCTGCGGATGAACGCCGGACGGTTACCCAAGTTGGTCAGGTTGTCGGTGTAGGCCAGCCGCTCGATGCGCTGCTGCGCAAGCTTGCTCTGGGTGACATCTTCGTAGATGCCGATGTAATGGGTCAGCTCGCGGTTGTCACCATACACCTTGGAAATCGACAGCTGCCCCCAATAGGGCTCCAGGTTCTTGCGCCGGCTCTTGAATTCGCCCTGCCAGCTGTTACCCATGGCCAGGCTCGAAGGCGAGTCGAACAGCAGCTCGTTGAGGTTCTCAAGGGCGGGCAATTCACCCAGGTGACGCCCTTGCACTTCCTCGGTGCTGTACTGGGTGATGGCAGTGAAGCTCGGGTTCACATACTCAACCTGCCCATCCCGGTTCACCAACAGGAAGGCACTGGCGCTCTGCTCCACGGCGCGTTGGAACAGGTGCAGCGCACTGGCCGCCGCACGGCGGTTGTGATTGGTGATGACCTGGGCGAACTGGTCGGCCAGCTCACCGGCAAAGGCGATCTCATCGGACTGCCAGGCGCGTGGCTGGCCGGCCTGTTCCAGGCACAAGACGCCCACCACCTGTCCGTCGACGCGAATGCTGGCATCGAGCATCGCCTTGTTGCCAGGCCCCAGGCTCTGCATTAATGCACGTGTACGGGGATCGTGCCCGGCGTTGTGCGCGTCGATCGCACGGCTGGCATGCAGGGCCTCAAGGTAATCCGGGAAATGGCTGGCATCGATGGCCTCGGGTTGGCGGTGCGCTTGCACGTCGCTGTACCAGGCGGTGATCGGCTCAAGCCGTTGGCCTTCCAAGTGCCAGATACCGGCGCAGTCGATCTTGTAGATCTCACAAGCGCTACGGGTGATCAGCTCAGCGGCTTCGAGCAAAGAGTTCTCGGCGCTGTAGCGTTGACGGGCCAGGCGCAGGATGAGGTCCTGCTGGCTGCGCACGCGCTCCAGGTGCTCGAGCTGCTCACGCTGGGCACGCTGGTTCAGTTGCAGGGCCAACTGCAGGCGGTTGTTGCGTGACTCCAGGTCACTGGCGGTCTCGCCCGTGTCTTCCGGGTGATCGTCGAGTACGCTCAGGTAGCCACACAGCAACTGGCGGGCATGCTGTTTGAAAACTTCGCCGACCTCCAGCATGCGCACGGAGGCGCCTGGCGTGTGCAGGGTATAGCGCACGCGGTAATAGCCGCGTTGCGACAGTTGCAGCTGGATGTCGTCATGCAGTCGGTAGCGGGCCTCAGGTTCCATGAGGCTGGCGTAAGGGGCATCGACCAGCGCGCAGAGGTCACTGGCATGAACGCCGAACTGACGCTCGCAGGCCGGGTCCAGGTAGAGCAGCGACCAACTGGCTTCGTTGAGCCTTTCGAAGCGCAGCATGCCCAACCGCGAGGGCACGGGTAACTGCGTGACGACCTCGCCCGTCACACGGTTGCCAGCATCGGGTTGGCTTTTCATCGAAGACTCGCTTGAAGAGGGAACGCGCGCGTTGGACCGCGTCGAATCTGGCAAGGTTGCATCATGTCCCTATAGCTGGCAAGCGGCCACGTACGAAGCTGTAACAAGGTTATCGGCCGACGCCACGGAATCTGTAGGACGGCTGTTAAGTGCGGGTTTGCAGCGATGCTCGGCAACGCGGCCGTGCGTCGGGACCATCCTGTTCCCGCTCGGCGCCTACTTTGCTCCAGGCAAAAAAAGCCCCGTCAATCGACGGGGTTGAGGTACGAGCGTGGCAGCTCGAAAAAGAAGCTGCCCCTCACCAGGAGGGGCAGTGCGCTGCCTTACAGCAGCATGGTGCGAATATCGCCCAGGACATCGCCCAGACGCTTGGTGAAGCGCGCAGCGGCGGCGCCGTTGATCACACGGTGATCGTACGACAGCGACAGCGGCAGCATCAGCTTGGGCTGGAAGGCCTTGCCGTCCCAGACAGGTTGCATGGTCGCCTTGGAGACGCCCAGGATGGCCACCTCGGGGGCGTTGACGATCGGCGTGAAGCCGGTGCCGCCAATGTGACCAAGGCTGGAGATGGTGAAGCAGGCGCCCTGCATCTCGTCCGCCGACAGCTTCTTGGTGCGCGCCTTCTCGGCCAGTGCAGCCGCTTCGGCAGCCAGCTGCAGCAGGCTCTTCTGGTCGACGTTCTTGATTACCGGTACCAGCAGGCCATCGGGCGTGTCCACGGCAAAACCGATGTGCACGTATTTCTTGCGGATGACTGCTTTGCCGCTTGGTGCCAGCGAGCTGTTGAAGTCTGGCAGTTCCTTGAGCAGGAAGGCGCAGGCCTTGAGCAGCAGCGGCAGGACGGTCAGCTTGACGCCGGCCTTTTCTGCGACGGCTTTCTGGGCAACGCGGAAGGCTTCGAGCTCAGTGATGTCAGCGGAGTCGAACTGGGTAACGTGCGGCACGTTCAGCCAGCTGCGGTGCAGGTTGGCAGCACCGACCTGCATCAGGCGGGTCATGGCCACTTCTTCGACTTCACCGAACTTGCTGAAATCGACCACCGGAATTGGCGGAATGCCAGCGCCGCCGGTTGCACCGGCAGCTGCCGGCGCTTCCTTGGCCTTCTGCATCATGGCCTTGACGTAAACCTGCACGTCTTCTTTCAGGATGCGGCCGTGTGGGCCGGTCGCTGCCACGGCGCCGAGCTCTACGCCGAACTCACGGGCCAGCTGACGCACGGCTGGGCCGGCGTGCACCTTGGCGTTGCTGCCGGCCGCCGGGGCAGTTGCGGCTGGCGCAGGCGCAGCGGCAGCCGGGGCAGCAGCGGCAGGTGCAGCGGCGGGTGCGGCTTCGGTCTTGGCCGGTGCAGCGGCGGCCGGAGCCTGCGCTGGGGCAGGCGCTGCGCCTGCAATTTCCAGCTTAAGGATCAGGTCGCCGGTGCCCACTTCGTCATCAAGCTTGGCAATGACTTCCTTGACCACGCCAGCGGCAGGCGAAGGGATTTCCATGGAGGCCTTGTCGGACTCCAGGGTGATCAGCGACTGATCGGCTTCGACGGTATCGCCTGCCTTGACCAGCACTTCGATGATCTTGGCCTTACCCGACGAACCAATGTCCGGCACGTGGATATCCTGCACGCTAGCGGCAACCGGGGCGGCAGCGGGTGCTGGCGCGGCCTCGGCAGCAGGTGCCGGTGCGGCCGCTTCGGCCTGTGCTGGCTTCTGTTCGGCCGCAGGTGCCTCAGGGGCCGCATCAGCGGCACCTTCGGCTTCCAGAACCAGGAGTTCGTCGCCTTCTTTCAGGCGATCACCCAGCTTGACTTTCAGTTCCTTGACGATACCGGCCTTTGGCGCCGGAATCTCCATGGAGGCCTTGTCGGACTCCAGGGTCAGCAGGCTTTGGTCAGCCTCGATACGGTCACCGACCTTGACGAACAGCTCGATGATTTCACCTTCACCGCTGCCGATGTCAGGTACGCGAATGAGTTCGCTCACTTAAAAATACTCCTCAGCAGTCCAATGGGTTGCGCTTGTCCGGGTCGATGCCGAACTTGACGATGGCGTCAGCCACAACCTTGGGTTCGATCTCGCCACGGTCAGCCAGCGCTTCCAGGGCAGCCAGTACCACGAAGTGACGGTCTACTTCGAAGAAGTGACGCAGCTTCTTGCGGCTGTCGCTGCGACCGTAACCGTCGGTACCCAGGACCTTGAACTCTTTGCTCGGCACCCACTGGCGGATCTGCTCGGCGAACAGCTTCATGTAGTCGGTGGAAGCGATGACTGGCCCCTTGCGGCCGCTCAAGCACTGCTCGACGTAGGTCTGCTGTGGCTTCTGGCCAGGCTTGAGGCGGTTGGCACGTTCCACGGCCAGACCGTCGCGACGCAGTTCGTTGAAGCTGGTGACGCTCCACACGTCGGCACCGACGTTGAACTCTTCACGCAGAATCTTCGCCGCTTCGCGCACTTCGCGCAGGATAGTGCCCGAACCCATCAGCTGCACGTGGTGTGCGGCTTCGCGGGTGTCTTCCTCGAGCAGGTACATGCCCTTGATGATGCCTTCCTCGGCACCGGCCGGAATGGCTGGCTGCTGGTAGGACTCATTCATCACGGTGATGTAGTAGAAGATGTCCTGTTGCTCTTCGGTCATCTTCTTCATGCCGTCCTGGATGATCACCGCCAGCTCGTAGCCGTAGGTTGGATCATAGGTGCGGCAGTTCGGGATGGTACCGGCCATCATGTGGCTGTGACCGTCCTCGTGCTGCAAGCCTTCGCCGTTGAGCGTGGTACGGCCGGCGGTGCCGCCGATCAGGAAGCCACGGGTACGGCTGTCGCCAGCGGCCCAGGCCAGGTCGCCGATACGCTGGAAGCCGAACATCGAATAGAAGATGTAGAACGGCAGCATCGGCTGGTTGTGGCAGCTGTACGAAGTACCGGCAGCGATGAACGACGACATGGCGCCGGCTTCGTTGATGCCTTCTTCGAGGATCTGGCCTTTCTTGTCCTCGCGGTAGAACATCACCTGGTCCTTGTCGACCGGCTCGTAGAGCTGGCCAACCGACGAGTAGATGCCCAACTGGCGGAACATGCCTTCCATGCCGAAGGTACGGGCTTCGTCAGGGATGATCGGCACGATGCGCTGACCGATTTCCTTGTCCTTGACCAACTGCGCCAGGATGCGCACGAACGCCATGGTAGTGGAAATTTCGCGGTCGCCCGAGCCGTCCAGGATCGCCTTGAGGGTTTCCAGAGGCGGGGTCGGCACGCTGAAGCTCTTGGCGCGGCGCTGAGGCACGAAGCCGCCCAGGGCTGCACGGCGCTCGGCCAGGTAACGGGCCTCGGCAGAACCTTCTTCGGGCTTGTAGAACGGCAGGTTCTCCAGGTCCGCATCCTTGACGGGAATATCGAAGCGGTCACGGAAGTGACGCAGGCTGTCGACATCGACCTTCTTGGTGTTGTGCGCGGTGTTCTTGGCTTCGCCGGCACCGGTACCGTAACCCTTGATGGTCTTGGCCAGGATGACGGTAGGCTGGTCCTTGTGGTTGACCGCCTGGTGGTAGGCCGCATAGACCTTGTACGGGTCGTGGCCGCCACGGTTGAGCTTCCAGATCTCGTCGTCGGACAGGTCTTCGACCATGGCCTTGAGCTCTGGGGTGTTGAAGAAGTGCTCACGCACGTAAGCGCCGTCTTTGGCCTTGTAGTTCTGGTACTCGCCGTCGATGACTTCGTCCATACGGCGTTGCAGGGCACCGTTGGTGTCCTTGGCCAGCAGCGGATCCCAGAAGCGACCCCAGACCACTTTGTTGACGTTCCAGCCACCGCCGCGGAACACGCCTTCGAGTTCCTGGATGATCTTGCCGTTGCCGCGAACCGGGCCGTCGAGGCGCTGCAGGTTGCAGTTGATGACGAAGATCAGGTTGTCCAGCTTCTCGCGGCCGGCCAGGGCGATTGCGCCCAGGGATTCGGGCTCGTCGCACTCGCCGTCGCCCATGAAGCACCAAACTTTCTGCTTGCCTGCCGGAATGAACCCACGGGCTTCCAGGTACTTCATGAAGCGTGCCTGGTAGATGGCCTGGATTGGGCCCAGACCCATCGAAACGGTCGGGAACTGCCAGAAGTCAGGCATCAGCCAAGGGTGTGGGTACGAGGACAGGCCGTTGCCATCGACTTCCTGGCGGAAGTTGTTCATCTGCTCTTCGCTGATGCGGCCTTCCATGAAGGCGCGGGCGTAGACGCCCGGCGAGGCGTGGCCCTGGAAGAAGATCAGATCGCCGCCGTGCTCTTCGGTCGGCGCCTGGAAGAAGTAGTTGAAGCCGATGTCGTACAGGGTGGCGCTGGAGGCGAAGCTGGAGATGTGTCCGCCCAGGTCCGAGTCTTTCAGGTTGGTGCGCACGACCATGGCCAGGGCGTTCCAACGCACCATCGAGCGAATGCGGCGTTCCATGAACAGGTCGCCAGGCATGCGTGCTTCGTGGGTGACAGGGATGGTGTTGCGGTATGGCGTGGTGATCGCATATGGCAGCTGGGAGCCACTGCGGGTGGCCAGCTCGCCCATACGGGTCATCAGGTAATGAGCGCGGTCTTCGCCTTCTTTGTCGAGGACCGACTCCAGGGCATCCAGCCATTCCTGGGTTTCGATTGGATCGAGGTCTTGCATGGCTTGCTCCAGGGCGGAAAGGCAACCAGAATCGATTGCCTGAGATTGCGACTGGCCTTATGGGCAGACGTCGTGAATTCTTGGATTACCGGGATCTTCGTCCGGCGCCGTGTAGTTTTACTACATTTGCTTTCGCATTTCATGCTTTTGCGCGACAGGCACAGTAGTAAAACTACATTTGTGCGACGTTTGGTCGCATCCTGGCTTGTGAGGAAAAACGTTCATGTTGGTTGGCAATGTTCCACGAACGGGTAACTGTTGATGTTCCATGCCACGAATTCGATGTTTTCAGCTATTTCCAACTTTTGTATGACAGTCCAACCGTGGTCCGGCTTTCCCTTGGCCGCCTTTCCTCATCCATTTCACGCCGATCAAGGATAGCCCATGCGCCTGCCTTTGCCTTGCCTGCTGCCTGCCGTTCTTCAACCACTGACCCTGCGCAACCAACAGTTTCTGCACGAGGCGGTGGCCGCACACCCCGAACTGGACCTGGGCAGTTGGAGCGAGCGGCATGCTCGGCAGTTCGACCAGGTGGCGGCCGTCAGCGACTTCGTGCTGACCCAGGTGCAGCGCGACCCGGGCCTGCTCTGCGGGCTGATGCGCAGCGGCGAGCTGGAGCGGGGCTACGGGCCAGGCGAGCTGCGCGGCCATGTTGCCAAGGTTGCCCAGGCGGCGCAAAGCGAGGACGAGCTTGCCCGCAACCTGCGTCGCGAGCGCAACCGCCAGCAGGTACGCATCATCTGGCGTGACATCACCCGCCAGGCCGATCTCGGTGAGACCTGCCGCGATCTCTCCGACCTGGCCGATGCCGCCATCGACGAGGCCTACCAGTGGTTGTACCCACGGCACTGCCAGCAATTCGGCACGCCGATCGGCAACCGCAGCGGCCACCCACAACACATGGTGGTGCTGGGCATGGGCAAGCTCGGAGCACGCGAGCTGAACCTCTCCTCGGACATCGACTTGATCTTCGCATTCCCCGAAGGCGGCGAAACCGAAGGCGTGAAACGCTCGCTGGACAACCAGGAGTTCTTCACCCGCCTGGGTCAGCGCCTGATCAAGGCCCTGGACCCGGTCACTGTCGATGGCTTCGTGTTTCGCGTCGACATGCGCCTGCGCCCTTACGGGTCGTCCGGTGCACTGGTGCTCAGCTTCAACGCGCTGGAACAGTATTACCAGGACCAGGGCCGCGACTGGGAACGCTATGCCATGATCAAGGCACGGGTAGTGGCAGGCGATCAGGCCGCCGGCGCCCAGTTGCAGGACATGCTGCGCCCGTTCGTCTACCGGCGGTACCTGGATTTCTCGGCCATCGAAGCCCTGCGCACCATGAAGCAGCTGATTCAGCAGGAAGTGCGGCGCAAGGGCATGGCCGACAACATCAAGCTGGGAGCAGGCGGCATTCGCGAAGTGGAGTTCATCGCCCAGGCCTTCCAGCTGATTCACGGCGGTCGCGACCTCAGCTTGCAGCAGCGGCCTCTGCTCAAGGTGCTGGCTACCCTGGAAGGCCAAGGCTACCTGCCCCCTGCCGTGGTCACCGAGCTGCGGGAGGGTTATGCATTCCTGCGCTACACCGAGCACGCCATCCAGGCCATTGCCGACCGCCAGACGCAGATGTTGCCGGAGAACGAAACCGATCAGGCCCGTGTCGCCTACATGCTGGGCTACGCCGACTGGCAAGCCTTCGAGGCTCAACTTGGCCAGTGGCGTGAGCGCATTGACTGGCATTTCCGGCAGGTCATCGCCGACCCCGACGAAGACGAAAGCGAAAGCGAGTTGGTGGTCGGCGGTGAATGGTCGCCGTTGTGGGAGCAGGCCCAGGATGAAGAGGCTGCTGGCCGTCAGCTGGAGGAGGCCGGCTTCAAGCTGCCGGGCGAGGCCTTGCGGCGCCTGGCGGCCCTGCGCGCCAGCCCGCAGCTGCGTTCGATGCAGCGCCTTGGGCGCGAGCGGCTGGACGCCTTCATTCCGCGATTGCTGGCCCAAGCGGTCGAGCACGAGAACCCCGACCTGGTGCTTGAGCGGGTACTGCCGCTGGTCGAGGCCGTGGCCCGGCGCTCTGCCTACCTGGTATTGCTCACCGAGAACCCCGGTGCCCTGCGCCGTCTGCTGACCCTGTGCGCCGCCAGTCCATGGATTGCCGAGCAGATCGCACGCTACCCGTTGCTGCTCGATGAGTTGCTCAATGAAGGCCGCCTGTTCAGCCCGCCCCTGGCACCGGAGCTGGCCAGCGAATTGCGCGAGCGCCTCACGCGCATTCCGGAAGATGACCTGGAACAACAGATGGAGGCGCTGCGTCATTTCAAACTGGCGCACAGCTTGCGCGTGGCCGCCTCGGAAATCAGTGGCAACCTGCCGTTGATGAAGGTCAGCGACTACCTGACGTGGCTAGCCGAGGCCATCCTCGACCAGGTACTTGCCCTGGCCTGGCGCCAGACCGTTGCCCGCCACGGCCAACCGATGGGAAGCGACGGCATTCCCTGCGACCCGGGGTTCGTCATCATCGGCTACGGCAAGGTTGGCGGCCTGGAAACGGGCCATGGGTCGGACCTGGACCTGGTGTTCATCCACGATGGCGACCCCCAGGCCGAAACCGACGGCGCCAAGCCTATCGACGGTGCGCAGTTCTTCACGCGACTGGGGCAGCGCATCATTCACCTGCTGACCACCCAGACCAACTCGGGCCAGCTGTATGACGTGGACATGCGTCTACGGCCCTCAGGCGCCGCGGGCCTGTTGGTCAGCTCGCTGGGCGCTTTCGAGCGCTACCAGCAAAGCGAGGCCTGGACCTGGGAGCACCAGGCACTGGTCCGTGCCCGCGTGCTGGTGGGCTGCCCGCGGGTTGGACAGGCGTTCGAGAGGGTGCGGGCGCAGGTGCTGGGGCAACCCCGCGACCTTGAGAAGCTGCGTATCGAAGTCAGTGAAATGCGCGCCAAGATGCGCGCCAGCCTTGGCACGAAGGCCACTGTCGCCGGCACCGCACCCAACGCCTTCGAGCCGGGTATGCCCTTTGACATCAAGCAGGATGCGGGCGGTATCGTCGATATCGAATTTATGGTGCAATACGCCGCTTTGGCTTGGTCCCATGACCACACGGGCCTGGTTCGATGGACCGATAACATCCGCATTCTGGAAGAGCTGGAGCAAGTGGGGCTGATGCCTGTCGCCGACGCGGTGTTGCTGCGCGAGGTGTACAAGGCATTTCGCTCGGCCTCTCACCGCCAGGCGCTGCAGAAGCAGGCCGGGGTGATCGATGCCGCGCAGTTTGCCGATGAGCGCCGCCAGGTGCGGCGTATCTGGAGCGAGCTCGGCCTGAGCTGAGCCCAGTCGAGGCGGCTCCTCAGGGTGAGGATCCGCCGTGAGTGAGGCGTGAAGCAGCCCCGGTGTTACACTGTCGGCCACATAGCCTGAATATAAAGAGGGGAGGCCGGGCTGAATTGCAGCCTGTCGCCTCCCCGAGCGTTTCTGGACCTAGCATGAGAATACTGATCATTGGCCCCAGCTGGGTCGGCGACATGGTGATGGCGCAGACCTTGTTCCAGTGCCTGAAACAGCAGCACCCCGACTGCGTGATCGATGTGCTGGCCCCCGAATGGAGCCGGCCAATCCTCGAGCGCATGCCCGAGGTGCGCCAGGCCTTGAGCTTCCCGCTCGGCCACGGTGCGCTGGAACTGGCCACACGGCGGCGCATCGGCAAGTCGCTCAGCGGTCAGTACGACCAGGCCATCTTGTTGCCCAATTCGCTGAAATCGGCGCTGGTACCGTTCTTTGCCGGTATCCCCAAACGCACCGGCTGGCGTGGCGAAATGCGTTTCGGTTTGCTCAACGATGTCCGCAAGCTGGACAAAGCGCGTTACCCGTTGATGATCGAGCGCTTCATGGCCTTGGCCTATGCCCCCGGTGCCGAGCTGCCAAAGCCCTACCCCCAGCCCAGCCTGCAGATCGAGCCTCCCAGCCGTGAAGCGGCTCTGACCAAGTTCGGCCTGGAGCTCGACCGTCCGGTGTTGGCGCTATGCCCAGGCGCTGAGTTCGGCGAAGCCAAGCGCTGGCCGGCCGAGCACTATGCCGCCGTGGCCGATGCCATGATCCGCCAGGGGTGGCAGGTCTGGCTGTTCGGCTCGAAAAGCGATCACCCGGTGGGTGAGCAGATCCGCGACCGGCTGATCCCTGGGCTACGCGAAGAGTCCGTGAACCTGGCCGGTGAAACCTCCCTGGCCGAGGCGATCGACCTGATGTCCTGCGCAGACGCCGTGGTCTCCAACGATTCCGGGTTGATGCACGTGGCAGCGGCGCTCAATCGCCCGCTGGTCGCCGTGTACGGCTCCACATCGCCTGGTTTCACACCGCCGCTGGCCAGCCAGGTCGAGGTGGTGCGCCTGGGCATCGAATGCAGCCCGTGTTTCGATCGCACCTGCCGCTTCGGTCACTACAACTGCCTGCGTCTGCTCGAACCCGGCCAGGTCATCGCCGCGCTGACCCGCCTGGGCGGTGCGAACATCATCGACGTGCTGACCGAGGTCGACTAAGTGCGGGTACTGATCATCAAGACGTCCTCGCTGGGTGATGTGATCCACACGCTGCCAGCGCTCACCGATGCAGCCCATGCCATCCCCGGCATCCGCTTCGACTGGGTCGTCGAGGAAGGTTTCGCCGAGATACCCAGCTGGCATCCGGCGGTCGATCAGGTCATTCCGGTGGCCATCCGTCGCTGGCGCAAGCACCTCTGGCAGACCGTCCGCAGCGGCGAGTGGAAGGCCTTCAAGCAGCGCCTGCGCGAGCGCCAGTACGACCTGGTGATCGATGCCCAGGGCTTGGTCAAGTCAGCATGGCTGACCCGCTACGTGAAGGCACCGGTCGCAGGCCTGGACAGGTATTCGGCCCGTGAAGGCTGGGCCAGCCGCTTCTACGACCGACGCCTGTCGGTTGCGGTCGGCCAGCATGCCGTCGAGCGCGTGCGCCAGCTGTTCGCCATGGCACTGGCCTATGACCTGCCCGAGGGCATCGGCCGTTACGGCCTGGACCTTGAACGCTTGCAGTTGCCGCCGGCAGCGCCCTACGTGGTTTTCCTGCACGGTACCACCTGGGCTACCAAGCACTGGCCCGAGGCCTACTGGCGTGAGCTGGCCGAGCGCATGGGCCGGCGCAGGCTGGAAGTGCGCCTGCCCTGGGGCAACCCGGCCGAGAAGGCCAGGGCCGAGCGCATCGCCCAAGGCTTGAACCATTGCCAAGTGCTGCCCAAATTGAACCTGGCCGGCGTCGCACGGGTGCTGGCCGCTGCAAAGGCCTGCGTCGCCGTCGATACCGGCCTGGGCCACTTGGCCGCAGCCCTCGATGTACCGACGCTTTCGCTGTTCGGCCCGACCAACCCGGGCCTGACCGGCGCCTATGGACGGACCCAGATCCACCAGGCCAGTGACTGGCCGTGCGCACCCTGCTTGCAGAAGAAGTGCACCTACAAACCGAGCGCCGAAGACCTGCGCCGGTACGATCTGAACCGCGAGTGGCCACTGTGCTTCACTCGCCTGAATCCCGAGCATGTAGCGAGCCGCCTGAGCGCGCTGCTGCTGGCTGAGGATGTCCGTTGATGCAACTGGCTTTCGTACTTTACAAATACTTCCCCTTTGGCGGCCTGCAGCGCGATTTCATGCGCATCGCCCTGGAATGCCAGCAGCGCGGCCACCAGATCCGCGTCTACACGCTGATCTGGGAGGGCGATATTCCGCCAGGTTTCGAAGTGCTGGTGGCGCCGGTCAAGGCGATCTTCAATCACCGGCGCAATGAGAAACTCACCGCCTGGATGCAGGCCGACCTGGCCAAGCGTCCGGTGGACCGGCTCATCGGTTTCAACAAGATGCCAGGGCTGGATGTGTACTACGCCGCCGACGGCTGCTTCGAGGACAAGGCGCAGAACCTGCGCAGCGACCTGTACAGGCGCTGGGGCCGCTACCGGCATTTCGCCGAATACGAGCGGGCGGTGTTCGCCAAGGAGGCCGGTACCGAGATCCTGATGATCTCCGAGGTGCAGCAGCCGCTGTTCATCAAGCACTACGGCACGCCGGTCGAGCGTTTTCACCTGCTGCCGCCGGGCATCTCCCAGGATCGTCGGGCACCGCCCAACGCCGCTGAAATCCGTGCCGACCTGCGCAGGGAGTTCGACCTGGCCGAGGATGCGTTGCTGATCGTGCAGATCGGTTCAGGGTTCAAGACCAAGGGCGTGGACCGCAGCCTCAAGGCGTTGGCGGCATTGCCCACGGCCTTGCGCAAGCGCACCCGATTGCTGGTGATCGGTCAGGATGACCCCAAGGTCTTCCAGTTGCAGAGCGCGACGCTGGGCCTGGGCGACCAGGTGCAGTTTCTCAAGGGGCGCAGCGATATCCCGCGCTTCCTGCTGGGCGCCGACCTGCTGATCCACCCGGCCTACAACGAGAACACCGGTACCGTGCTGCTCGAAGCCCTGGTCGCGGGCTTGCCGGTGCTGGTGTCGCGCGTGTGCGGCTATGCCCACTACATCGCCGAGGCCGACTGCGGTCTGGTGCTGGACGAGCCGTTCGAGCAGGAGCAGCTTAACCGCTACCTGCAGCGTATGCTCGATGACCCCGCGGCGCGGGCCGACTGGTCGCGCAACGGCCTGGCGTATGCCGATACGGCCGACCTTTACAGCATGCCGCAGCATGCCGCCGATGTGATCCTAGGGCAGGAGGGGGCATGAAGTTGATCGTGGCAGAGCCCTTCAAGCGGCTTTGGGCGGGGCGCGATGCCTTCGAGGCGGTAGAAGCGCTGCAAGGCGAAGTCTATCGGGAACTCGAAGGGCGCCGTACCCTGCGTACGGAGGTCGCCGGCGAAGGCTTCTTCGTGAAGATCCATCGTGGCATCGGCTGGGGCGAGATCTTCAAGAACCTGCTCACGGCCAAGTTGCCGGTACTGGGCGCCGGCCAGGAGTGGCAAGCCATCGAGCGCCTGCACCAGGTCGGCGTGCCAACCATGACGGCCGTGGCCTTCGGCGAGCGGGGCGGCAACCCGGCCACCCAGCACTCCTTCATCATCACCGAGGAACTGGCGCCGACCGTCAGCCTGGAAGACTTCAGCATCGACTGGCTCCGGCAGCCGCCTGCGCCACGCCTCAAGCGTGCCCTGATCGCGCGCGTGGCCGAGATGACCGGTGGCATGCACCGTGCCGGCGTCAACCACCGGGACTGCTACATCTGTCACTTCCTGCTGCACACCGACCGGCCGGTGACGGCCGATGATTTCAAGCTGTCGGTGATCGACCTGCACCGCGCCCAGACACGCCCCGCCATCAGCCGCCGCTGGCGTAACAAGGACCTGGCCGCACTGTACTTCTCAGCCCTGGACATTGGCCTGACCCAACGCGACAAGCTGCGTTTTCTGCGCAGCTACTTCCAGCGCCCGCTGCGTCAGGTCATGAAGGACGAAGCTGCACTGCTCGCCTGGCTTGAGCGCAAGGCGCAGAAACTCTACGACCGTAAACAACGCTATGGGGATGCACTCTGATGGCCAGTTGGACACTGGCGCCAGGTTACGAGCACCTGGCGAAGGATTTTGGCAGCCTCGAGGCGGTATTCGCCGTTCAGGGCGAACGCCTGACCCGTGATCCGCTCAGCGAGGTGGTGCGTGTCGAGCGTGAAGGCGTCAACTATTACGTCAAGCGCTACACCGGCGCTGGCAAGCACATGCGCCGCTACCTGGGCCGCCCACGTATCAAGGCCGAATGGCAGAACCTCAAGCAGTTCGCCAAGTGGGGCATTCCCACGGCCGAGGTGGTCGCCTGGGGGCTCGAACGCAATGGCCTGGCGTTCGGCCGTGGCGCGATGATTACCCGCGAGCTGCCCAACACCGAGGACCTCTCGGCGCTGGCCGAGCGCAACGATGCCCGCCTGGCCGATCGCGCCTGGGTGGACCACATCAGCCGCCAGCTGGCACGCCATACCCGGGTAATGCACGAGCACCGCTTCGCCCATAACGATCTGAAGTGGCGCAACCTGTTGGTCGATGACCAAGGGACGCTGTTCTTCATCGACTGCCCCACAGGTGATTTCTGGCGCGGGTTCATGTGGCGCCATCGCCTGATCAAGGACCTGGCCTGCCTGGACAAGGTCGCCAAGTACCACCTTTCGGCAACCCAGCGCCTGCGCTTTTACTTGCAGTACCGAGGCCGCGACCGGCTGAACGCCCGGGACAAGAAGCGCATTCGTCAGGTACTGGGCTTTTTCGAGGGAAGGGAATGACCGACTATATGGCCAGTGCAGACCGTGCCTTGCTCCAGCGCCATGGCCTGGACGACTTCGAGGCGCTGTGGGCACTCGAACTCGACGCGGTGGACGAGCCCAATACCGGCCGCGGCGGTTGGAGCAGCGTTTACCGCCTGGAACTCGAGGGCAAGGGCTATTACCTCAAGCGCCAGAGCAACTATCTTACCCGCAGCCTGCACAAGCCCTTTGGCGAGCCGACCTTCGCTCGCGAATTTCGCAATATCGTTCGCTACCAGAAGCTGCACATTCCTGCGTTGGAAGCCGTGTTCTACGGCGAGCGCAAGCAAGGTGGCCAGCATCGGGCCCTGTTGATGACCCGCGCGCTGGACGACTGGCGCGACCTCGACAGCCAGTTGCTGCAATGGCCCGAACTCGATGCATCGGTACGCAACGGCATGCTCCAGGCATGCGGCCAGTTGGCGCGCACACTGCACGGTGCTGGGCAGGTACATGGTTGCTTCTATCCCAAGCACATTTTTCTGCGTAAGCGCAAAGAAGGCTGGGACGCGCAGTTGATCGACCTGGAGAAAACCCGTCCCTTGCTCTTTGGCATGCGTGACCGCCTCAAGGACCTCGAGCCCTTGCTGCGCCGAGCGCCGGTATGGAGTGACGGCGAGATACGTACATTGCTGGCAGCCTACCTCGCACAACCCATCGACAGCACGCTGGTCGAAACCTGGGTCAACCGCCTGGTACAACGCCGTCATCACAAGGAGGCGCGCTGATGCAGCTTTCCGAGCTGAAAGGGGCAGGTCGTAGCCCATCGCTGCCGCTTGCCATCAACCTCGCCGATGCCGCTGGTAGCGCTGAGCTGCAATTGCTCAGCCTGCTGCGCGTGCTGCCGGGCCAGCGTTATGTGGGGGCCGGGGTGTGGCGTGGCAGGCCGGTACTGGCCAAGTTGCTGGTGGGCAGCAATGCCGCGCGTCACTTCCAGCGTGAGCTGCAAGGGGTAAAGCTGCTCGCGGCGCAGGGGCTGACCACGCCGGTACTGCTCGCCGATGGTCTGGTGGAGGGTGAGGGCGGCTGGCTGTTGTTCGAGTACCTCGATGGCGCGCAAAGCCTGGCCGATGCCTGGTCCGCGGTCGAGCACCTGCCTGTGCTCGCCGATGAGCAGCAGCAGGTACTGGGTGAGGCCCTGGCGGTCGTGGCGCAGATGCACCGGCGGGGGCTGTGGCAGGAAGACCTGCACCTGGACAACCTGCTGCGTCATGCAGGCAAGCTGTACCTGATCGATGGGGCCGGTATCAAGGCTGAAACGCCAGGCCAGCAGCTTTCGCGCCCTCGCGTACTGGAAAACCTGGGTGTGTTCTTCGCGCAGCTACCCAAGCGGCTGGAGCCGTTCACCGAAGAGCTGCTGGTGCATTACCTGTTGGCCAATGCCGAGCACGCATTGCCCATGGAGGCCTTGCAGAAGCAAATAGACAAAGTCCGCGCCTGGCGCCAGCGCGACTTTTTGGAAAAGGCCGGCCGCGATTGTAGCCTGTTCAGTGTCGAGCGCAGCTTGACCGCGCTGCAGGCGGTGGTCCGTAGCGAAGCCCAGGCCCTGTTGCCAGTGCTTGAACAGGCGGATGAACTGATCGACCGTGGGCACCTGTACAAGACTGGCGGCGCGGCCAGCGTGGCACGGGTCGAGGTGGATGGCCGCAAACGGGTCATCAAACGCTACAACATCAAGAACACTGTCCATTGGCTCAAGCGCTTCTGGCGACCGAGCAGGGCCTGGCACTCATGGATCGAAGGGCATCGCCTGTCGTTTCTCGACATCGCTACCCCGCGCCCACTGGCGGTGCTGGAACAGCGAGTGCTGGGATTGCGCACGCGTGCCTACCTGGTCACCGACTACATCGACGGCCCCGACCTCATCGAATGCTTTGCACCCTTCGTCGAGCAGGGCGATGCGCCGGCCGAACAAGTAGAAGCCTTGGTGCAGCTGATGCAGCAGCTGATCCGCGAGCGCATCAGCCATGGTGACTTCAAGGGGCACAACCTGTTCTGGGATCAGGGTCGGTGGTCGCTGATCGACTTGGACGCCGTGTGCCAGCACAGCAGCCAGGGCAGCTTCGCGCCGGCCTTCGCTCGGGACCGGGCGCGGCTGCTGCGCAATTGGCCGGCTGAAAGTGCCTTGTACCAACGGCTGGATCAGGTGCTGCCCACGTTGACGGCATAAGCGGCAGGCAGAGCCAGCCAGTCGCTGCTTCGACCCGGTTGGCGCACGCGTATGCGCCACTGGCCATCGCGCCAGCGCAGGATTGCCCATGCGGTGGTGGTGGTCGCGGCAGGCTGTCCGGGTATCAGCAGATGGTAGTGATCGGCTAGCAGGTGGGCACGCACGGGCAAGGCATGGCCGCCAGCGAGCAAGTACGGTTGACCGTCACTTTCGTACAGCTCATTCGACCTTTGCAGTGGGATCCCGTCCGGGGTTGCGGGAAGCTGGCAGTGTTCCAGCAATGCGGTGAGATCTGGCAGGCCGTCGTGCCACAGGATGGGTGAGTCGACGATCCAATCGCCTTCAGCGTTCCGTCTGACCGCCACTTTGCTGTAGGCATCGGGTTGTCTTGGGTCTGTGGCACGCCAGCGATAACCGTCGAACGCTACCTGGTAGTACCGGCCTTGCTTGTCCTGAATGTAGTAAAGGGCCAGCCCTGCTCGCTCGGATGGCTTTTCATACACGCCTTCGCTATGGATGCCATCGATTCGGTAACGCAACTTGGCGGTGTCCGGGCGTACCTGGAAGGTGGGCGGTAGCATCAATGGCGGGGTAGGGGGCATGGCGCGAATGGCGCGCCTGATTACTGTCGTGCCGCCGATGCTGTTGATGCCGTCGCTCATATGGGTAAAAGCCTCCACCATATGCTTGAGCACGCCTACCCGATCCTCCTTTTCCAGCGCTTCAAGGCTGTCCAGCACGCTCAGCACCGCGCGGGCGAATGCCAACGGCGCCAGGCCACGCACCGGAATCACGAAGCTGACCAAGTCGAGCATGATCCACAGCGCATGCAGGCTGGCCTCGCCCAGCAGCTCCAGCTTGGTGTTGGTGCTGGCATCGACCGTCGACATGAACGCGCGGACCTCTGCCAGATAACAGGCATGCAAAAAATTGCCGGAGATGACTGGGCGACTCAGTCGTTGAGCGAGCCCGCCCTTGCTCAACAGGCGCTCGACGGTTTTGCGCCGAGCCAGTGGCATGCGGTCCATCACGTAAGTGCGTAGATCCGGGCTGGCGCGAAGCGATCGGAGCATCGCACGCGCATTGGCGTATTCGCGCCAAGGCCTGCGATCCGGTGCATCTGGCGCATACACCAGAAAGCGCTGCATTTGCGGTGTTTCAGGCGTAATCAGCAGCACCCCCTGTACAGTGTGCCCGGCAATCAGCAACTGCCGCACACACAGGCGGTTCTCTTCCACCAGGGGGCGCCAGTCGCTGTCGGGGTAGTTGAGTACGGCCCTGCTCCAGCGATAGCCCTGTTCGAGCGGGTCGGGTATGAAGTGGCCGGCATAGCGGGCCTTGGCGGCCTCTGCCCGCATGCGGGCACGGTTGATTCGCGCATGTGCATCCCGTCGCCACTGGCCTTGCGCCAGGTCGATCAGGTGGCTGCGCAGGAAACGCGAATAGCTGTCGCCGACATTGAGTTCACGGACCATCTGCCGAACCTGCGCAGGGGACAGGCCTTGAATGTTCGTCTCGTCCTTATGGTGGACGCGAGCGGTCAGCCAGTAGTCCAGGTCCATCAAGCCCACGTTCAGCAATGCCAGCTGATCCAGGCTGTAGGTTTGCCTGACCAACTCAACGGTGTCGCCTGTCTGCGGCCGGCTAGCGATGGGGATATAGCTGCTGGGCTGACCGGGAGGCATCACCGGGCCGGTCTGACGGGCAATGGTGACACTGATGAAGATCTGTTCGGGTGCCAGATCGAGTTGGTGGTTCAATCTCAGGCGCTCGCTGAGGCGGGCACGGGTCCACTGCAGCAAACTGTTACGTTCGGTGAACTGTTCAAGCGTAGGAATGCCCGGCGCTGCGGCCTGATCGATGGCCACGATCAGCTCCTGCATCGTCTGCATGATATGCGTGAGCCCTTGAGTGGAGGTTTTCTTGAGCCAGGCGGGGGCATGTTTTTCAAGCAGCAGGCCATAACGCGTCGGCAGCGCTGCCTTGCTGGTCACCCAAGGCAGCAGGTCTGCGGCCTTTGCCAGGCGTTCGGCGAACCCAGGTTGATCCACGGGTTGGCTGCCCCATACCTCGTTCAATCGCCCATGCTGGGCATCGATCAAGGCCTGGATCTGGACGTCCACAAGATCGTCGGGCAGCCAGTCGTAACGCAGTCGCTGTGCGTTATGGGCGCGGTCGGCATCACCCGGCGCCAGCAGCGTGAGCATCGGCTGACTTTGCAGGGGATCATCCAGCCGCTCGCACAGCTCCAGGTGCAGGCTCTGAACATCGGCGAACGCTTCGATGCCGTGGGAGAGGCTGCATAACAAGGCAGGGCCGCTGACCGCATCGCCCGTCATCATCTGCCCCTCGACACTGCCTTGTACAAGCAGTACGGCGCCTGGCAAGTAGGCCCGCCAGTTGGGTCGTGAGCAGTCGAGCAGCAGGCGATAGAGCTGTGGACGCTTGGACGCCTCGATGCCTTGGCGAGCCCAGGACATGGGGTGGTCAAGGCACGTCTGTAACAGCGATGCCGCCAGAGGCTCCAATGTTGCGTCAGCGATGCGCAGGTCCATTTCGGCCTGAAGCTGTTGTCGCCGAAGCGCAATGAGCCGAGTACGGCGGTTGTTGCCTGTTGCGTCCGGCAGGTTCCAGTAGTCTGCAAGCGCGCCGAAGAACTGTTGCCGGCCCGCCAACGGTGGAAGCTGCAGGTCGGGTGAAGGCAGGTGGGACAACAGGGCAGTGATTGCAGCGTCGAATGACTCGAAATGTTGCAAGGGTGAGACGGATGACATGGTGCGAGCTCCTTTAGAGAGATCGCGAGCCTGGGCGATATGGCAAAGACATGCGTGCTAGCCCGCTACCGCCATCACGCAGTAAGGCGCGGCTGCCAGGCCACGCCACCGTTGCCTATAGACCGTGGCGCTGGGCCATCCGGCGTCGCCAGTTGTGCAGGCATTGCTCAAGTTGCGCCGGGCTCTGGATGTGCTGGCGGCGCGCCTGGCTCAACAGAATCAACGCCAGCTCGGCGGTCACCTGTGCGTCGGCGCTGGCGTGATGACGCGCCTGTACCTGCAGCCCGAAACGCGCCACCCAGTCATCGAGCCCGGCCTCTCGCAACACCGTGTCGGGATTGAGCATGGGTGCCATCTCGGCCACATCGAGGAAGGGTATTTGCAGACGATAACCCAGGCTCTGTTTGAGGGCCCGTGCAAGCATGCGTTCGTCGAATGGCGCGTGGAACGCCAGTACCGGGCTGGTACCAATGAACTCGAGCAGGTCAAGCAGTGCGTGCCCTGGGTCGCAGCCCGCTGCCAAGGCGCTTGGGCCCAGGCCGTGTATCAGGACGCTGGGGTTGGTTTTCTGCTCAGGTCGGTACAGGGTTCGCTCGAACTGCTGCGAGAAGTCCAGCGCCCCGTCTTCGATAGCCACTGCGCCTATGGACAGCACTTGATCGCGGTTGGTGTTCAGGCCGCTGGTTTCCAGGTCAAGCACCACCCAGCGCTGCTCGCGCAGCGTGCAGGTGCCAAGCGCAGTGGGTGCAGGCAAGGCCGCCAGGCGTTCACGCTGCGAAAGCGCTAGCTGCGGAGCATGGGGACGCAGCCATGCGAACAGGCTCACAGCTGGTACCGCATGGCCAGGCTGCTTTGCAACCGCTGAGCCTGGCGCAGGGACTCGCGCAAGATGCGCCGGTCCAGGTGATTGAGGCTATCTGGGTCCAGGCGGTTGGAGTAGGCCAGGTGCTCGCGTGCCTGGCGTTGATGTTGCTGCATGCGGGTCTGTTGGATGAAATGGTACGCCTCTTCGTAGGCGGCGCCGTCCAGTGGGTCGATCACGCCCTTGCCCACCAATTGGCGAATGCGCTCCAGGGTATTGCAGGCGCCGATCCCGTGGGCCAGCGCCAGCACACGTGCGCCGTCGACAAAGGGCGTCAGGCCCTGAACCTTGAGGTCCAGCGTGCCAGCCTTGTCAGTGCCCTGGCGGGTCAGCACGAAGTCGCGCAGACGGCCCACAGGCGGGCGTTGGCGCAGGGCATTGTCAGCCAGCATGCGTTGGAAGATACGGTTGTCGGCTATCTGCTTCAGCAATGTGCTGCGCAAGGCCTCGCAAGTGTGCTCATCGCCCCAGACCACCCGCAGGTCGAAGTAAATGCTCGAGCCCAGGAGGTTTTCCGGGCTCGCGTCACGCACGAAGCCGGCAAAGCGCCGTGACCACTCGCTGTGCGACAGGCACAGCGCAGGGTTGCCGGCCATGACATTGCCCTTGCACAGCGTAAAACCGCACTGCGCCAGGCATTGGTTGATGTACTGCGCCAACGGTAGCAACTGCGCCCGAATGGCCTGGGCTTCGTTGTCATCGGCCGCGTCGAAAACAATGCCGTTGTCCTGGTCGGTGTGCAGGGTCTGCTCGCGCCGCCCCTCACTGCCAAAACAGAGCCAACTGAATGGCACCCCCGGATCGCCACGCTCTGCCAGCGCCAGTTCGATGACTCGGCACACCGTGTGGTCGTTGAGCAAGGTGATGATTTGGGTGATCTGCGTAGAGGAAGCACCGTGTGCGAGCATGCGCTCGACCAACTGGCTGATTTCGCCTCGCAGGGAAACGAGGGTGTCCAGGCGCGGCGCATGACGAATGGTACGCGCCAGGTGGACAAGGTCTACCCGCTGCAGGGAAAACAGATCGCGCTCGGACACCACCCCACACAATCGCCGGTTCTCCACCAGGCAGACGTGCGCGATGTGTCGCTCGGTCATTGCCATGGCGGCATCGAAGGCACTTGCCTGGGGGCTCAGGTAGAACGGTGCGGCGGTCATGTGCCGCGCCACGGGTGCACCCAGATCGGCATCGGCTGCGGCCACCACCTGGCGCAGGTCGCGCAAGGTGAAAATGCCCATGGGCTGGCGCTGCCCATCGACGATCACGATCGAGCCAACCTGCTGCTCATGCATCAGCCGTACGGCTTCGCGCAGCGGAGTCTCAGGGGCGCAGGCCACGGGATGACGCATGGCCAGTTCGCCCAGCGGTGTATTCAGGGAGTACTGGGTGCCCAGGGTCTGCACCGCCTGCTGACGGACTTGTTGGTTGACCTGGTCCAGCAGACTGCTGACCCCTCGCAAGGCGAAATCGCGGAACACTTCGGAGAGGGAAAAGACGCGGATGAATGCCGCTTTGTTCAGTTGCAGGCAGAAGGTGTCGTCACCGGCCAGGTGCTCCGTACGCGTTGCTCGCTCGCCGAGCAAGGCTGCCAATGGAAAACACTCGCCATGGGTAATCTCGAACGTGGTCTCAACCCCCGGCTTGACCAAGTGCTGCCGTTCACCGACGACGCGGCCCTGCTTGACGATGTAGAAATACTCAACCGGTCCGTCGCTTGGCTTGATGATGCTTTCGCCGCTGGCGTAGAAGCGCAGTTGGCACTGCTCGACCAGGTAGGCCAGATGGCTCTGCTCCATCTGGTTGAAGGGTGCAAAACGCTGCAGGAATTGCAGGGTGCCTTGAATGTTCTGCAGCACCGCAGTTCTACCCGCTTGCTGGTAGGCGTCTTTTTTACTCATCGACCTGACCGTATCGCTACGCCGAACTATATATATCTATCTATAGGGTCGGCTTTGTTGTTTTCGGCGTTCATGGTCGACCTGCAGGGGGCTTGGTGCCCATTGGACGTAAGTCTAGGACGCAACCACGTCAATAATCCGACGAAAGGTAAATTGGGTGTCGAAAAATTCGCGGTCTTACCTGTAGAGCGAATGGATACGAGACGACAATGTCTGAGCACACCGACATTTTGAGCGACGCAGAGCGCGCGGCACTTGCTGCTGTGAGTGCGCCACCGCCTGCCCGGCCGGTGGTGCTCGTGGTCGACGACAATCCGGTCAACAGCGAAGCCTTGATGTTGTACCTCAAGAGCAAGGGTATCGACGGCATGACGGCCGATGGCGCCCAGGAGGCGCTGTTCAAGCTCCATTATGAACCTCGGATCGCGCTGATGATCACCGACCTGCGGATGCAGCCTAAGGATGGGCTGTACCTTATCCACAAGGTGCGCGAGATGCCGGAGGCGGATCGGGCCGCGCTTTCGATCATCGTGGTATCAGGCGATACCGATGTGAAAGAGGCCGTTGATGTAATGCACCTGGGGGTTGTGGACTTTCTGTTGAAGCCCGTGGACCTCACGAAGCTGCTCGAACTGGTGAAGCGCGAACTGAAGATGGCCTGACGCGCAAGCGGGGCCCTAAGGCCCCGCCGATCAACGCTGCAAGCAGCTCACTTTACCCACCAGTCATTCAAAGTCCGTTGCGTGCCTTGAACTCACGGCGACGGCGATGCAGCACAGGCTCGGTATAGCCGTTGGGTTGCTTGGCGCCTTCGAGTACCAGCTCGACTGCCGCCTGGAAGGCAACGTTGTCGTCGAAGTTGCCCGCCATCGGGCGATACAGCGGATCGCTGGCGTTCTGCTTGTCGACCACCGCCGCCATGCGCTTGAGGCTTTCGAGCACCTGCTCCTGGCTAACTACGCCATGGCGCAGCCAGTTGGCTAGCAACTGGGCAGAAATGCGCAAGGTGGCACGGTCCTCCATCAGCCCCACGTTGTTGATGTCGGGCACCTTGGAGCAACCCACGCCCTGGTCGATCCAGCGAACCACATAGCCCAGGATGCCCTGGGCATTGTTGTCCAGCTCGTTGCGGATTTCCTCGTCCGACCAGTTGGGGTTGGTCGCCAGCGGAATGGCCAGGATGTCATCGACCGAAGCCGGTGTGCGCGAAGCCAGCTCGCGCTGGCGCGCCTGCACGTCCACCTTGTGGTAATGCAGGGCGTGCAGGGTGGCGGCCGTTGGCGAAGGCACCCACGCGGTATTGGCACCGGCCAGCGGGTGAGCGATCTTCTGCTCCAGCATGGCGGCCATCAGGTCGGGCATGGCCCACATGCCCTTGCCGATCTGCGCACGCCCTTGCAGGCCGGTGGCAAGGCCGACATCGACGTTGTTGTTTTCATAGGCGCCGATCCACTTCTCGTTTTTCATGGCGCCTTTGCGCACCACCGGGCCTGCCTCCATGGAGGTATGGATTTCGTCGCCAGTGCGGTCGAGGAAGCCCGTATTGATGAACACCACGCGCTCGGCAGCGGCCTTGATGCAGGATTTGAGGTTGACCGTTGTGCGGCGCTCCTCGTCCATGATGCCGACTTTGACGGTATTGCGCTTCATGCCCAGCAGGTCTTCGACCCGGCTGAATATCTCGGCGGCGAACGCCACTTCTTCCGGGCCATGCATCTTCGGCTTGACGATATACACACTGCCGGTACGGGTGTTGCGACGGCTGGTGGTGCCGTTGAGGTTGTGCAGCGCCATGAGGTTGGTGAACAGACCGTCCTGGATACCTTCCGGGACTTCGTTGCCTTGGGCGTCGAGGATGGCCGGGTTGGTCATCAGGTGACCCACGTTGCGCACGAACAGCAGCGAGCGACCATGCAGGGTGACGCTGCCCCCGTTAGGCGCTGCGTACTCGCGATCAGGGTTCATGGTGCGGGTGAACGTCTTGCCGCCTTTGCTGACGCTTTCGGCCAGGTCACCTTTCATCAGCCCCAGCCAGTTGCGATACACGATCACCTTGTCGTCGGCGTCGACGGCCGCCACGGAGTCTTCGCAGTCCATGATGGTGGTCAGTGCCGATTCCATCAGGATGTCCTTGACGCCTGCGGCATCGGTGCTGCCCACCGGGGTACTGGCATCGATCTGGATTTCGAAGTGCAGGCCGTTGTGCTTGAGCAACACAGCAGTCGGGGCGTTGCTGTCGCCGTGGAACCCAACCAGTTGGGCATCGTCGCGCAGGCCGGTGTTGCTACCGCCTTTGAGGGTGACGACCAATTGGCCGGCCTCGATGCGATAAGCCGTGGAATCGACGTGCGAACCTGCCGCCAGCGGTGCCGCTTCATCGAGGAAGGCACGGGCGAAAGCGATCACTTTGTCGCCACGTACCTTGTTGTAGCCTTGCCCCTTTTCGGCACCGCCTTCGTCGCTGATCGCGTCGGTGCCGTAGAGCGCGTCGTACAGCGAGCCCCAGCGGGCATTGGCGGCGTTCAGGGCAAAGCGTGCGTTCATGACCGGTACCACCAACTGCGGACCGGCCATGTGGGCGATTTCTTCGTCCACATTTTGCGTGGTGGCCTGGAAATCGTCGGCTTGTGGCAGCAGGTAACCGATTTCCTGAAGGAAAGCCTTGTAAGCCGGGGCGTCGTGGGCCTGGCCTTTGCGGGCCTGATGCCAGGCGTCGATCTGGGCTTGCAGCTCGTCGCGCTTGGCGAGGAGGGCTTTGTTCTTTGGAGCGAGGTCATTGATGATCTTTTCAGCACCTGCCCAGAACTGCTCGGCGACGATGCCGGTTCCGGGGATGGCTTCGTTGTTCACGAAGTCGTACAGGACCTTGGCGACCTGAAGGCCACCGACTTGAACGTATCCAGTCATTGCTTGCCTCACTCTGCTCAGCTATTTCGCTCTTTTGTATTGAGCCTGTAGCGCTTCTCCTCGCACGGCACCAGTGCATGCCTCCGGTAGGAGCCCGGACGCGGCTGGGTGCGGTTTGCCTGCCTGGCGGCAAGCAGCGTGCATTCTTCACAGGCGCCTCGACAGACCTTCAAACGACGTTGTGTAGTCCGCGCCCACGGATACTACATGAAGCAGCTGGCTGGGCACTATCAGACTAAAAGCGGCGTCAGGCGACCTGTTGGTCGCACAGGATCATGCAAGGAAACGCCATGTTCGCAAAAAACGGAGTGATTGTTCCAGATAAATCTAAAAACAGTACACGATTTATAAAGGAGATTGCCCTGCGGCAGGTTGACGCGCCGTGCCTATACTGTGGCGACACCCTGGCCCCTGCATGGCCTGAACCCTACTCAAGGAACATCCCGTGGAACATCTTGTGCTTACCGTGATCGCCCCGGACAAGGCCGGCCAAGTCGAGCGGATCGCCCAGTGCATCGCTGATTTCGAGGGCAATTGGCTGGAAAGCAGCATGTCGCGCATGGCTGGGCAATTTGCCGGCATCCTGCGGGTAGCGGTGCCGGCGGATCGGTATGACGCGTTGGTAGATGCGCTGGGGGCGTTGTCCGCACACGGCATTCGCTTGCAATTGGCAGAAAGTGGCGGCGAGCCTACCCATGCATCCAAACCCTTTGGCATGGACCTGGTTGGTAACGACCGGCCAGGGATCGTGCGCGATATCACCCGCGTGCTGGCCGAGCTGAACGTGAACGTCGAACGCATCGCCACGGAGGTACGTCCGGCACCGATGAGCAACGAACCGCTGTTCCATGCCGAGGCCCTTCTGGCATTGCCCGCGTCCCTTCCTCTGGAGCAACTGCAGCAACGTCTGGAGGCCTTGGCCGATGATTTGATGGTGGAGTTGCGACTACGCGCGGATGAGTGAATGCCGATCGCGCTTGCAGTAAAGCTTGCAGGGGTTATCCCTATTTAAAGGGGACGGCCTTGTGGATAAGCTGGGGCTATCGCGCCCGAGCGCCCGGCCTGCAAGGGCTGCGGAGATTTGATCGAAAATTGATCAATGCAGAGGGGTTGTTCACAAACGACGGGGAAGAGGGTGTGGATAAGCTCTGGAGATGTCTCTGCAGCCCTTGGAAATCAAGGTATACAGAGACATGATCGTTTTTTGATCAGCGGCTTTTACGCAAACTCCACCACGCATCGACGCTGTACAGCGCCAGCCCCGCCCAGATGAACATGAATGCCGTGAGCGTGCTTGGGGACAGATGCTCGTCAAACAGCCATATGGCCTGGAGCAAGACCAGCGTTGGCGCCAGGTATTGCAGAAAGCCCAGCGTGGTGTAGGGCAGATGCCGTGCGGCAGCGTTGAAGCACACCAGCGGCACCAGCGTCACGGGGCCTGCAGCCATCAGCCACAAGGCCTCGCTTGTGGTGTAGAACGTGCCTTGCGCGCTCATGGCGGCAGGGTGCAGCAGTAGCCACCCAAGCGCCAGCGGTACCAGCATCCAGGTCTCGACCACCAGCCCGGGCAGGGCCGCCACGGGGGCTTGTTTGCGAATCAGCCCGTAAAACCCGAAGGTCAGCGCCAGTGCCAAGGACACCCAGGGCAAGCTGCCCACTTGCCAGACCTGTTGCATCACGCCGAGCGCGGCCAGGCCCACCGCCAGCCACTGCAGGCGGCGCAGCCGTTCGCCGAGAATGAGCATGCCGAGCAGGACATTGATCAGCGGGTTGATGTAGTAGCCAAGGCTGGCTTCGAGCATCCGTCCATTGTTTACCGACCAGACATACGTAAGCCAATTGGCTGCGATCAATGTGCCGCTCAACGCCAGGATGGCCAGGCGCCGCGGGTTGTCGCGCAGGTCGCGCCACCAGCCGGGGTGCTTCCAGAAGGCGAGCAGTACAGAGCCGAACAGCGCTGACCACAGCACGCGGTGGACGATGATCTCCACGGCGGGCACGCTTTGGATGGCTTTGAAGTACAGGGGGAACAGGCCCCAGATGATGTAGGCGCTCAGGCCCAGGAGATACCCGCGACGCGGGTTTGCAGCGTGCATGCAGAGTCCTTGCTTAAGGTGCTGATTAACGGCAGTTATTGTAGACAGAGCCGACGGTCGATCTAGAACAACTTGAGTGGGGCCTCATCAAGGGCGGCCATTTGCTCACGCAGCGCCAGAATCTGATCGCCCCAGTACCGCGGCTGACCAAACCAGGGGAAGCTGGGTGGGAATGCCGGGTCATCCCAGCGACGCGCCAGCCAGGCACTGTAGTGCAGTTGACGCAGGGCACGCAGCGGCTCGATCAACGCCAGTTCGCGCGGGTCGAAGTCGTGAAATTCGTTGTAGCCCTCGACCAGTTCGGCCAGCTGGCCCTGACGTTCATCACGGTTGCCTGCCAGCATCATCCACAAATCCTGCACCGCAGGGCCCATGCGGCAGTCGTCCAGGTCAACCACATGGTAGACCTCGTCGCGGTGCATCAGGTTGCCCGGGTGCAGGTCACCGTGCAGGCGGATGGTCTGGTGCGGGGTGCGGGCATAGGCGGCTTCCACGCGAGCCAGCACATCGCGCGCAACCGATTCGAATGCGGGCAGCAATTCTCGGGGAACGAAACCGCCCTTGAGCAGTGTGTCCAGCGAGGCATGCCCGAAGTTATCCACAGCCAGCGCCTCCCGATGTTCGAACGGTCTGCTGGCAGCCACGGCATGCAGACGACCGATCAACTGGCCAAGGCGATACAGCTGATCGAGGTTGCCGGGTTCCGGGGCATGGCCACCACGTCGCGGAAACAGCGTAAAGCGAAAGCCACCGTGTTCGAACAGCGTGTTGCCTTGATGCTGCAGGGGCGCTACCACCGGCACTTCGCAGGCGGCCAACTCGGCCGTGAAGCGGTGCTCCTCGACGATGGCTGCATCGCTCCAGCGCCCGGGCCGGTAGAACTTGGCGATCAAGGGCTGCTCGCCCTCGATACCCACCTGGTAAACGCGGTTTTCATAGCTGTTCAGCGCCAATACCCGCGCATCGCTGAGAAACCCCAGGGATTCCACGGCGTCGAGCACCAAGTCGGGGGTAAGTGTGGCGAACGGGTGGGACATGATGACTCCGGCGGTAGGCAGCGTGGTCGTCATGTTACCGCGTTGGCCAGCCAGGCGCCGCAGGGGACTCGGCCATTTGCCAGGGCCGCGACAGGTCAGGCCGGGATGCCAATCACCACATCAGCGGCAGAGAACTGCACGCGCAGGGCGCTACCCATTGTCACCTGGTGCTCTGCCAGCCAGGCCGGTTCGGCGAAGGCGCACAGGATCTGACCATTGCCAAGCACAAGGCGCACTTCGTGGGGGCCGTCGGTGCCCGTGAGAATCGAGTCCACGGTCACCTGCAGGCAATTGTGCTGTTGATCCGCCTGGTCGCTGTGGCCCAGCAGGCGCACCCAGCCTGCCTTGAGCAAGGCCACCACCGTCGTGCCCAGGGTCAGCCCCAGGCGCTCGGTGCTGTCATGGGTGATCAAGGCTTGGATCTGTAACCCCCCACTCAGTGCGAGCCCGACCCGGTCATGCCATCCCACGCGATGCAGGGCGCTGACCTGCCCTTGCAGCTGGTTTCGGGCGCTGGTGCGCAGCATCAGGCGACCGAGCAGGTCAAGGTCGCTCACATCATCGGTGGCTTCGAGCAACTGAGCCTGCAGGGCTTGCAGGCGCTGATACAGCCGCAGCACCCGTTCGCCTTCGGCAGACAGGCGTGCCCCCCCGCCACCGCGACCGCCAGTGCTGCGCTCCACCAGGGGGCTGCTGGCCAGGTTGTTGAGTTCATCGATCGCATCCCAGGCAGCCTTGTAGCTCATGCCGGCAGCCTTGGCGGCGCGCGTAATGGAACCCTGCTCGGCAATATGCTGCAAGAGGGCCACGCGCTGTGGGCGGCGGGTAATGTGGTGGGTCAGTGGGGCAGGTAAGGGCATGGGCATCCGACCGGTTCGGTGATGGGCCAGTGTACGGGTGGGCGTAGCGTACCACTGCGTCGCCATCACTGGGCTGCACGCTCATGCATGGCCGGGCTTGGGTGTACGTGCCAGGCAATAGACGTCCACACGTGCGGCACCTGCCTTGCGCAGGACCTGTGCAATAGCCTGCGCCGTCGCACCGGTGGTCAGTACATCGTCGACGAGCGCGACATGTTGGCCGTGCAGGCCATCGCACACGGCGAACGCCTGGCGCAGGTTGCGCCATCGAGCCTTGGCGCTCAGATGCTGTTGGGCCGTGGTGTGGCGGGTGCGTACCAGCAGATGTTCGACGCAGGGCACTGCCAATTGCCTGGACCACCAACGCGCCAGCATCGCGGCCTGGTTGAACCCCCGTTCACGCAGCCGGCGCCGTGCCATGGGTACGGGAACCAGCACGTCGGGGCGGGGCAGGCCCTCGGCGTAGTGATGGCTCAATGCATTACCGGCAATCTCAGCCATCAGGCGACCCAGCGGCCACTGGCGGTTGTGCTTGACCCGACTGATCAGGGTGTCCACCGGAAAGGTGAAATGCCAGGGTGCAAGCACCCGTTCGAATGCTGGCGGCCTGCGGTTGCACTGCCCGCACTCCATGCCTGCCATGGCCAGAGGCAGGGCGCAGCGTATGCAGTGGTCGTCATCCAGCCAGGGCAATTGTTGTTCACATGGCTCGCACAGTGCATAAGGTTGCAGCGCAGGTGCACTGCATAGACTACATGTCTGGTTAATTAATGACCATTTGTAAACCAGTCTTTTAAGCTTAAGTTGACAGTTCATGGGCCTTCCCTGACTATTTCGGCTATCCGTGAAGCGCGGGCGTTCTCCTTGCCCGGCGCCTGCTAGAGCCTAAACAAGGAAACGCCGATGAGCGCCAGCACAACTGCAACAACACGTCACGACTGGTCCCTGGCCGAGGTCAAGGCGCTGTTCCAACAGCCGTTCAACGACCTCATCTTCAACGCACAGGCCGTACACCGTGCGCATTTCGATGCCAACCGGGTGCAAGTCTCCACGTTGCTGTCGATCAAGACCGGTGCCTGCCCTGAAGACTGCAAGTACTGCCCGCAGTCCGGCCACTACAACACCGGCCTGGAAAAGCAGAAGCTGATGGAGGTGCAGAAGGTGCTCGAGGAGGCCGCGCGCGCCAAGGCGATTGGTTCTACGCGCTTTTGCATGGGCGCTGCGTGGAAGCACCCTTCGGCCAAGGACATGCCCTATGTGCTGGAGATGGTCAAAGGTGTCAAAGCCATGGGCCTGGAAACCTGCATGACCCTCGGCAAGCTCGACCAGGAGCAGACCCAGGCGCTGGCCCAGGCGGGCCTGGACTATTACAACCACAACCTCGATACCTCCCCCGAGTTCTACGGCAGCATCATCACCACTCGCACCTACGCCGAGCGCTTGCAGACCCTGGCCTATGTGCGCGATGCCGGCATGAAAATCTGCTCTGGCGGCATCCTCGGCATGGGCGAGACACTCGATGACCGCGCAGGCCTGCTGATCCAACTGGCCAACCTGCCCGAGCATCCGGAGTCCGTGCCGATCAACATGCTGGTCAAGGTGGCCGGTACGCCGCTGGCCGACGAGGCCGACGTCGATCCGTTCGACTTCATCCGCATGCTGGCGGTGGCCCGTATCCTCATGCCCAAGTCGCACGTGCGCCTTTCGGCAGGCCGTGAGCAGATGAACGAACAAATGCAGGCCTTGGCCTTCCTGGCCGGTGCCAACTCGATCTTCTACGGTGAAAAGTTGCTGACAACGGCCAACCCCCAGGCCGACAAGGACATGCAGCTGTTCGCACGCCTGGGGATCCAGCCTGAAGCCCGTGAAGAGCACGCCGACGAAGTGCACCAGGCTGCGATCGAGCAGGCGCTGGTCGAGCAGCGCAACGACGCGTTGTTCTACGACGCAGCGTCGGCCTGACATGGCCTTCGACCTGGCTGCGCGGCTGGCCGAACGGCGCGCGGCGGACCTTTACCGACAGCGCCCCTTGCTGGAAGGCCCACAAGGGCCAAGGGTGGTGGTCGATGGCCAGCCGCTGCTGGCCTTCTGCAGCAACGATTACCTGGGCCTGGCGAATCACCCCGACGTGGTCGCTGCCTGGCAGGCCGGTGCCGATCGCTGGGGTGTGGGTGGGGGTGCTTCGCACCTGGTCATAGGCCATACCACGGCGCACAACCAACTTGAGGAAGCATTGGCCGAACTGACCGGGCGGCCGCGAGCGCTGCTGTTCTCCACCGGCTACATGGCCAACCTGGGGGTGATCACCGCTTTGGTGGGCAAGGGCGATACGGTGTTGCAGGACCGCCTGAACCATGCCTCGCTGCTCGACGGTGGCCTGCTTAGCGGCGCGCGCTTCAGCCGTTACCTGCACAATGATGTTGGCAGCCTGAGTGACCGTCTGGCCAAGGCTACAGGCAATGCGCTGGTCGTGACCGATGGCGTGTTCAGCATGGACGGTGATGTAGCCGATTTGCCGGCGCTGGCCCAGGCGGCGCGCGCGCGCGACGCCTGGCTGATGGTGGACGATGCCCACGGCCTGGGCACCCTGGGTGCGGGCGGCGGTGGGGTCGTCGAGCACTATGGCCTTGGCGTGGACGATGTCCCGGTACTGGTCGGTACGTTGGGCAAGGCGTGCGGTACGGCGGGTGCGTTCGTGGCAGGCAGTGAAGCGCTGATCGAGGCGCTGATCCAGTTCGCCCGACCCTACATCTACACCACCAGCCAGCCGCCCGCTTTGGCCTGCGCCACCCTCAAGAGCCTTGAGCTGGTGCGGACACAGGCCTGGCGGCGCGAGCACCTGGCGGCACTGATACAACAATTTCGCGAGGGCGCAGAACAACTGGGCTTGCGCCTGATGGAGAGCCAGACGCCGATCCAGCCGATTGTCATCGGTGACAGCGCGCAAGCGCTTCGCCTGTCGCGTCTACTGCGCGAGCGAGGCCTGTTGGTGACCGCTATCCGGCCACCTACGGTGGCGGTCGGTAGTGCGCGATTGCGCGTTACCTTGAGCGCCGCCCACACGGCAGCCCAGGTGCAGCTATTGTTGAATGCATTGGCAGAGTGTTATCCACAACTGGAGCGCGCCGATGCGTAACCGACTCGTACTGCTACCAGGCTGGGGCCTGGGAACCGCTTCCCTTGAGCCCCTTGCAGCCAGCCTGCGCGCCCAGGACCCCGGGCTTCAGGTGACGCTGATGCCTTTGCCGGAGCTGGATCACGATGATGTGCAGGGGTGGGTCGACCACCTGGATCGCAAGGTACCCCACGATGTGTGGCTTGGGGGATGGTCATTGGGCGGCATGCTGGCCAGTGCCCTGGCCGACAAGCGCGGCGACCACTGCTGCGGCTTGCTCACCCTGGCCAGCAACCCCAGTTTCGTGGCCCGTGCCGATTGGCCTCACGGGATGGCCGAAGACACCTTCGGAACGTTTCTGGATGGTTGTCGCAGCCACCCTTCGGTCACGCTCAAGCGCTTTCGCACCCTGTGCAGCGATGGGGCGATGCAACCGCGCACGTTGCTTCGGCAGCTGGGCGTAGGCGTTCCAGACACTGACCCGCTGTACCTGGCCACGGCGCTGCAGGTACTGGCGCAGCTGGATACCCGCGCAGCCCTCGAGGCATTCGCCGGCCCGCAGCTTCACCTTTTTGCCGGCGCAGATGCCTTGGTGCCAGCCGAAGCTGCGCAGGGGTTGAGCGAGCTGTTGCCCGACGTGGAAGTCGGCCTTGTGGAAGACAGTTCCCATGCGTTTGTGCTCGAGTATCCACAAGAGCTGGCCAGCGGTATCAAAAGTTTTCTGCATGAGAGTGGCGATGACTGATCTATCCCAGCCAGGTTTGCCTGGCGCCTTGCCCGACAAACGCCAGGTGGCCGCGTCGTTTTCGCGTGCGGCCGCTAGCTATGACAGCGTGGCAGCCCTGCAGCGTGCGGTCGGCATGAACCTGTTGACGATGCTGCCATCTGACCTCGAATCGGCTCGCTGGCTGGACCTGGGCAGTGGCACGGGTCATTTCAGCCGGGCGCTTGCCGAGCGTTACGGGCCTGCAAGCGGTATCGCCGTGGACATCGCCGAAGGCATGCTGCGCCATGCTCGCGGTCGAGCCGATGGCGCCCAGTGCTACATCGTCGGCGATGCCGAGCGCCTGCCGCTGGGCGAGGGTTGCGTCGATCTCGTCTTTTCCAGCCTGGCCGTCCAGTGGTGCAGTCATTTCGCCCAAGTGCTGGATGAAGCTTGGCGTATCTTGCGTCCGGGCGGTGTTCTGGCCTTCAGCAGCCTGTGCGCAGGTACGCTCGATGAATTGCGCGGCAGTTGGCAGACCGTGGATGGCCAAGTGCATGTCAACCGCTTCAGGCGCTTCGACGAATACCAACACTCATGTGCAGCCAGCACGCTCGAGACGCTGACCCTGCAACAGTTGCCGCATGTATTGCATTATGCGGACGTGCGCACATTGACCCATGAGCTCAAAGCACTGGGGGCACACAACCTCAACCCGGGTCGTCCCGCCGGGCTCACCGGGCGCGCCCGCGTACAGGGTATGCTCCAGGCATACGAAGCCTATCGCCAGCCACAAGGGCTGCCTGCCACTTATCAAGTGGTCTACGGCGTGCTGCGCAAACCTGTGGCATAGGAGTACTTCATGAGTCAGGCGTATTTCATTGCCGGAACTGACACCGATGTTGGCAAGACCACCATTGCCGCCGGTCTTCTGCATGCAGCGAAGCTGCAGGGGTTGAGCACCCTGGGCGCCAAGCCGGTGGCATCGGGCTGCAACATGACAGCCAAGGGCCTGCGCAACAGCGACGCCCTGGCGCTCATCGACGAAAGCACCATCAAGCTCGCCTACGAGCAGGTCAACCCATTCGCCTTCGAGCCAGCCATCGCCCCCCATGTCGCCGCGCGAGAGGCCGGTGTGACGCTGGCGGTGGCGCAGTTGCTGGCAGACATGCGCACGGTATTGGAGCACCAGGCCGATTTCACCTTGATCGAGGGTGCCGGTGGCTGGCGGGTGCCGCTCTCGGGTCTGGAGAACCTGTCGGACCTGGCGGTTGCATTGAAGCTGCCGGTCATCCTGGTGGTAGGGGTAAGGCTGGGTTGCATCAGCCACGCGCTGCTCAGTGCCGAAGCCATCGAGCGTGACGGACTACAGCTCGCCGGATGGGTGGCGAACATCATCGAGCCAAGAACGTCGCGGCTCGAAGATAACCTGGCCAGCTTGGCCGAACGGCTGCCGGCGCCTTGTCTGGGCCGTGTGCCCAAGCTCAAGCAAGCCACGGCGGACAAGGTGGCCGAGCATTTGCAACTGGACTTGCTGGCATAACCTGCGCGTACCTGCGCTGCGGATAGGGTCGAGCATATGAAGGTTACCCGATGCTGGCATGGTCAAGGTCTATCAAGTGGCACCGAGCCATTAGCGATTTAAACGGGTTTTTTTGTGGCTGGCCTGCTTTAATGGGGCCTCACCGTCATCCAGTGTCGATGGAGTCCTGACATGGAAATCACCGGTAGCTCCGCCTTCTACGCCGGCCTAGGCGCCATTCACACTGGTCAGAATCGCGTCGACCAGGCCGCCAGCCAGATCGCCAACACCACCGCCGAACGTTCCGCCACCAGTCAATCGAGTGATTTTCAGGCCGAGCGGCTGCGTGCCGTCGACAGAAGTCAGCAAATGGACCTGGCCACCAGCACCGTGCAAATGGCCTTGGGCAGAACCGAAGTCGAACTTGGCGCCAAAGTCGTCAAGGCATCCGACGAAATGCTGGGTCGTATCATCGACACCTATGCCTGACGGTCGATAGCGCTTTCTCGCCTGACACGCAACGCTCAGAAGCTTGCACTGCCTCGTTTTCTCTTCTTCGCTCGAAGCGTCCTCGTCCCTGCGGGGACGCGGGCATGTGTGCGGATGGCAGATTCGCCATTTTTCGTGGCGTAAATGGCATCTTGGGGCCTTCTTGACATCCGGCAGCGGTAAACGTAAGTTTCAAACAACTGTTTGATAGACCCTGCCGCGTGTGCCGGTCCCCCACAGAACTCACCTAGAGGTTCATCGCCATGCCTGACTACAAAGCCCCCCTGCGTGATATTCGCTTCGTGCGTGACGAGCTGCTCGGCTACGAGGCGCACTATCAAAGCCTGCCAGGCTGTCAGGACGCCACGCCCGACATGGTGGACGCGATCCTCGAGGAAGGTGCGAAGTTCTGTGAGCAGGTACTGTCGCCGCTTAACCGCGTAGGCGATCAGGAAGGTTGCACCTGGAGCGAGGTGGGCGTGAAGACGCCGACCGGTTTCAAGGAAGCCTACCAGCAGTTCGTCGAAGGCGGCTGGCCAAGCCTGGCGCACGATGTGGAGCATGGTGGTCAGGGCCTGCCCGAGTCGCTGGGCCTGGCCCTGAGCGAAATGGTAGGCGGTGCCAACTGGTCGTGGGGCATGTACCCAGGCTTGTCCCACGGCGCGATGAACACGATCTCGGCCCACGGTACTCCCGAACAGCAGCACACTTACCTGACCAAGCTGGTTTCGGGTGAGTGGACCGGCACCATGTGCCTGACCGAACCCCATTGCGGCACCGACCTGGGCATGCTGCGCACCAAGGCCGAACCCCAGGCCGACGGCAGCTACAAAGTCAGCGGTACCAAGATATTCATTTCGGCCGGTGAGCACGACATGGCCGAGAACATCGTGCACATCGTGCTGGCACGCCTGCCCGATGCACCGGCTGGTACCAAGGGCATTTCCCTGTTCATCGTGCCGAAGTTCCTGCCTAACGCCGAAGGCGCAGCGGGTGAGCGCAACGGTGTGAGCTGCGGCTCCCTTGAGCACAAGATGGGCATCCATGGCAATGCCACCTGTGTGATGAACTTCGACGCAGCCACTGGTTACCTCATTGGCCCGGCCAACAAAGGCCTGAACTGCATGTTCACCTTCATGAACACGGCACGCCTGGGTACTGCGCTGCAGGGCCTGGCCCATGCCGAAGTGGCCTTCCAGGGTGGCTTGAAGTATGCCCGCGAGCGCCTGCAAATGCGCTCGCTGACCGGGCCCAAGGCGCCTGAGAAGGCCGCCGACCCGATCATTGTCCACCCGGATGTGCGTCGTATGCTCTTGACCATGAAGGCCTTCGCTGAGGGTACCCGTGCGATGGTGTACTTCACCGCCAAGCAGGTGGACATCGTCAAGTACAGCCAGGACGAGGAAGAGCGCAAGAAGGCCGATGCCTTGCTGGCGTTCCTGACCCCAATCGCCAAGGCCTTCATGACCGAAGTAGGCTTCGAGGCTGCCAACCATGGGGTTCAGGTCTACGGTGGGCATGGCTTCATCGCCGAGTGGGGCATGGAGCAGAACGTTCGTGACAGCCGTATTTCCATGCTGTACGAGGGCACCACAGGCATCCAGGCCCTGGACTTGCTGGGCCGCAAGGTGCTGATGACCCAAGGCGAGGCCCTCAAGGGCTTCACCAAGATCGTGCACAAGTTCTGCCAGTCGCAGGAAGGCAACGAGGCCGTCAACGAGTTCGTTCAGCCCCTGGCTGCGTTGAACAAGGAATGGGGTGAGCTGACCATGAAGGTAGGTATGGCCGCCATGAAGGACCGTGAGGAAGTGGGCGCGGCCTCGGTGGACTACCTCATGTACTCCGGCTACGCCTGCCTGGCTTACTTCTGGGCCGACATTGCCCGCTTGGCTGCCGAGAAGCTGGCAGCAGGTACCAGTGAAGCGGCGTTCTACACCGCCAAGCTGCAGACGGCACGCTTCTACTTCCAGCGCATCCTGCCGCGCACCCGCACGCATGTGGCTGCCATGCTGTCCGGTGCGGACAACCTGATGGCCATGGACGAAGAACACTTCGGCCTGGCTTACTGATTCACCTCAGGTTGTACGCGAACCGTCTGCTCCGGCAGACGGTTTTTTTATGTCTGGCGCAAGCCAATAGCAAAGGTGCTCAAGTGTACAGGTGAATGGCCGATCAACTAAGGGCACAATGCCACTATTGGTCTGCCAGGTTGGAATTGCCTTTGCTTCGCCTTGACGCTGTTCGCGCAAGCCATTTCGTACCCTCTCTCGTCTTGCTGGGGGCAGGCTTGGCTGCGGCTTACGTCAAGGACCTCAGCGTTTTCTTCACGTCGCTTTTCAATGTTTTGCCAACTCTCGTGCTGTTGATGGGGGGCGCCTATTGCGCGGTATACAGGCGCCAGCGGGAGCTGTTTCTGATGCTCACGGTGTACATCGCCTATTTCCTGCTCGATACCCAGACCGACTTCTACCGGGACAACGGCCGCGTTCGTGAAGATGCTGCCGTGATCTTCCATCTGGTGTGCCTGTTACTACCGGCGTTGTATGGCCTTTATGGCATCTGGCAGGAGCGCACGCATCCGCTCCAGGACCTGGTCGCCCGGTGTGCGGTGCTGGTGGCCACGGCCGCGGTGGCGGCAGGCTTCGAGCAAAGCTTTCCCGAGGCGTTGCTGGCCAGCCTGGCGGAAATCCGCTGGCCAGTCCTGCACGGCCAGTGGATGAGCCTGATCCAGCTGGCCTACCCGGTGTTCATGGGCATGCTGGCGTTACTCGTCGTACAGTACCTGCGTGCGCCCAGGCCCCTGCATGGCGCCTTGATCGTGGGCCTGGTCGGTATTTTCTGGATGCTGCCCAAAACATTCGTGTTGCCCTTCACGCTTAACATCATGTGCAGTCAGGTCATGCTGATGATTGCCACGGCAGTCGCCCATGAAGCGTACCAGATGGCGTTTCGTGACGAGCTTACCGGGTTGCCGGGCCGTCGCGCGCTCAATGAGCGCCTGCAGCGACTAGGGCGCTCCTATGTGATTGCCATGGCCGACGTGGACCATTTCAAGCGCTTCAACGATACCCACGGGCATGATGTCGGCGACCAGGTATTGCGCCTGGTTGCCAGCCGGCTTGGCAAGGTCAAAGGGGGAGGCCGCGCCTATCGCTACGGCGGCGAAGAGTTCGCCGTGGTGTTCGCGGGCAAGACGGCCGAGCAGTGCGCGCCGCATCTGGAAGCGGTTCGAGAGGCGATCGCCGGCTATGGCATGCACTTGCGTGACCAAAGTGCGCGTCCGCTGGATGACAATACCGGGCGCCAGCGCCGCGCGGGCAGCAGTGGCGACACGGTTACGGTGACCATCAGCCTGGGTGTGGCCGAGCGGCAGGGCGACAACCGTAGCGTTGATGAGGTGCTCAAGGCTGCCGACCAGGCGCTGTACGCTGCCAAGGCCGCAGGGCGCAACTGCTTGATGGTGCACGGCCTGAGAAACCGTCGAGGAGCGGTGCGGGAAGCGTGACCATTGCTGACTCTACAGTCTTTTGATGACCCTATGTGTCGTAAAAGTTGTTCGGTTACACTGGTCCCACTACCCGTGCTGCGGTGCTCATCGCCGCCCGTCCTGACCAGCGAGAGGTTGTCATGGCTGAATATAAAGCGCCCCTGCGCGACATGCGCTTCGTACTGAATGAAGTCTTCAACGTGGGCCAGCAGTGGGCGCAACTGCCGGGCCTGGCCGAGTTGGTCGATGCCGAAACGGCCATGGCGGTGCTTGAAGAGGCGGGCAAGGTCACTGCACGCAGCATCGCACCGCTCAGCCGCGCTGCCGACGAGGAAGGCTGCCGCTGGGACAATGGCGCGGTGCATACGCCCGCAGGGTTCATCGAAGCCTATGACACCTATGCTCAAGGTGGCTGGGTAGGCGTGGGTGGTGACCCAGCCTTCGGCGGCATGGGCATGCCCAAGGCGGTATCGGCCCAGGTCGAGGAGATGGTCAACGCAGCCAGCCTGTCGTTTGGCTTGTACCCCATGCTCACCGCAGGCGCCTGCCTGTCGATCAACGCGCACGCCGACGAGGCGCTCAAGCATACGTATTTGCCGAACATGTATTCAGGTGTGTGGGCAGGCTCCATGTGCCTGACCGAACCCCATGCGGGCACTGACCTTGGCATGATCCGAACCAAGGCCGAGCCTCAGGCTGACGGCAGCTACCGGGTGACCGGCACCAAGATCTTCATCACCGGTGGCGAGCACGACCTGACCGAGAACATCATTCATCTGGTCCTGGCCAAGCTACCGGACGCACCGGCCGGCCCCAAGGGGATCTCCCTGTTTCTGGTCCCCAAATTCCTGGTCAACGACGACGGCAGCCTGGGTGCTCGCAACCCGGCGACCTGCGGGTCCATCGAGCACAAGATGGGTATCCAGGCCTCGGCCACCTGCGTGATGAATTTCGACGAGGCGGTCGGCTATATCGTCGGGGAGCCCAACAAGGGCCTGGCCGCGATGTTCACCATGATGAACTACGAGCGGCTTGGGGTTGGTATACAGGGGCTCGCCTCGGCCGAGCGCTCTTATCAGAACGCTGTCGAATACGCCCGCGATCGCCTGCAAAGCCGTGCGCCCACTGGGCCGCAAGCCAAGGAAAAGCCTGCTGACCCGATCATCGTGCACCCGGATGTGCGGCGCATGCTGTTGACCATGAAGGCGCTGACCGAGGGCGGACGGGCGTTTTCCAGCTACGTGGCCATGCAACTGGACAGCGCCAAATACGCGCAAGACAGTGCCGTACGCAAGCGCAGCGAAGAATTGGTCGCGCTGTTGACCCCTGTGGCCAAGGCATTTCTGACGGACCTGGGCCTTGAGTGCACCCTTCACGGCCAGCAAGTGTTCGGTGGGCACGGGTATATCCGCGAATGGGGGCAGGAGCAGCTGGTGCGCGATGTGCGCATTACCCAAATCTACGAAGGCACCAATGGTATCCAGGCGCTGGACTTGATGGGCCGCAAGGTGGTGGCCAGTGGTGGCGCGTACTACCAGTTGTTCTCCGACGAAGTGCGTCAGTTCATTGCTGGTGCCGCGGCTGACATGGCTGCGTTTACCACTCCCCTAGGCGCTGCGCTCGACCAGCTGGACGGTGTGACCGACTGGGTGCTGCAACAAGCCAAGGGTAATCCGAACGAGATCGGGGCAGCGTCGGTTGAATACCTGCATGCCTTCGGCTATGTCGCCTATGCCTACATGTGGGCACTGATGGCCCAGGCTGCCCTGGCAGGCGAGGGTGATGAAGCGTTCTACCAAGGCAAGCTCGGCACGGCACGCTTCTATTTTGCTCGCTTGCTGCCGCGCGTCGACTCGCTCATCGCCTCGGTCAAGGCGGGTAGCGAAACACTGTACCTGCTGGATGCGGAGCAGTTCTAGGACTGGCGCAGACGTTGATACGGCCGTAGCTAAGGGCGCCCGCTTCAGGGTGGGCGCCATTACAAAGGGTGCAGATAGGAATGATTACCCTTTGTAAGCCTTTTCCTACAGCACGTGGTGACTTTTCACCACTGTTCTCAGATTGGATCCAGGGTTATCTTTATTCCATGGACGTTGCGCAGGAAGCGCATAGGACAGATCACGGAAGACGACGAAGGATTTCCTGCCAGGATGGTGGGGCGATACGGATGTCACAGGGAAACAGTCTGAAGAACCCCGCCTCGGCGGGGTTTTTCTTGTGCGTCACGTTCAGCCCAGTGCATCGAGTGGCGAAGCCGCCGGTCCACGCAAGTCAGTCTCTTCTTCGAGCAGGCCACGCAGAAGTTCTATTGAGGCCTGCTGACGCTGAGCGTCACGGAACACCAGGCCTACCTTCAAGGGCACCCTGGGCTCACTCAACGGCTTCCACAGCAGCCCTTGCTGCGCCTGTTCGGCTTCCTTGGCCCGCCCCGGCAGGATGGTCGCCAGTGAGGTGTGCGACAGGCTGTCGAGAATGCCTGCCATGTTATTCATTTCTGCCTGAACCTGCGGGCGACGACCTTGGCTGGCCAGCTGTGCCTGCCAGATCTGACGCATCTGGAATTCCTCGCCCAGCATCAGCATGGGCAGTTCCGCCGCCTGGCGGATCGACACCTTCTTGAAGTCCTTGAGCGGGTGGGTCGTTGGGATGACCAACTGCAATTCGTCCTCGTACAGCAACACGCCATGCAGCCCAGGTTGGCGCGCGGGCAGGTAGCTAATGCCGATGTCCAGCGTGCCGCTGATCAGGCGCTTCTCGATTTCCAACCCCGACAACTCATAGATCTGCACTACCAGGTGCGGCTGGGCCTTGCGCAGTCGTTCCAGAAGCTGCGGTACCAGGCTCGGCCGAACCGTTTGCAAGACGCCGATCGCCAGGGTTCGCAGTGCCTGCCCCTTGAAGTTTCGCATCGCCTCGTGGGCCCTTTGCAAGCCATCGAGCAAGGGCAGGGCATGGTTGTACAAGGTGTGCGCCGCCAGTGTAGGCAGCAGGCGCTTGTTACTGCGCTCGAACAGGCTCAGGTCCAGGCCATGCTCGAGCTGGCGAATCTGCTGGGACAGGGCCGGTTGAGACAATGACAGGCGCTCGGCGGCACGCCCGACATGGCCTTCTTCGTAGACCGCGACGAAATAACGCAGTTGGCGAAAATCCATAAGTTCTACTTATTGAAAATACTGCTAAATCGAAATGTCGGAATCGGCATTCGGCGCCTAGTCTATCGCGGTATAACAACGGGTTACAGGCTTCACAAGGACCTCATCCTTACCATGGTCTGACTCCCTATCCATAGGCACGGCATTTCAGTTACACCAAGGCCGTTCCAGCCCTGCCCATCATCCAAGCGTGCATAACTTCGATGAACCTGTTCAACCTTCGCCGTCCAGCGCGTGCTATCGGGATTGAAACGTTGCCTGAGCCAGCACGCGCTCGGCCTCGTATTAATGCCAAGGCCCCTGACTCACCTGTTTTCATCAGAGGGCAAGGCGCGTGGCTTTGGGACGACCAAGGCCAAGCCTGTCTGGACTTCAACCAAGGCGACGGGGTCAACACGCTGGGGCACAGCCCCGAGTCGATCGTCAAGGCGGTGGCGAACCAGGCTCAGGCTTTGATCAATCCGGGTGTGGGGCGCTCGCACGAGGGCGTTCTGGCATTGAGCGACCAGCTCTGCCAAGCGACCGGGAGTGAACGTGCCCTGCTTTTCGACAGCGCGGCACAGGCACATGAAGCCGCTATTCGCCTGGCTCGCCACTGGGGTGAACGCCACCGCCACGGCGCGGGCCATATCATCGTTGCCCGCCAGGGCGGGGAAGACGTGTACGGTGCGCCTGTGGCCAGCAGTGCAAGCCATAGCAAAACGGAACACGCCCATCTGAGCCATGTGCCGTTCAATGACCTGGCTGCACTTCACGCCGCAGTCGAGTCGCGCACGGTAGCCATCGTGTTGGAACCATTGCAAAGCCAGGGTGCGATCGTTCTTGCAACCGCTGAATACCTCAAGGGCGCTGAGGCCCTTTGCCGCGAGCTGGGCATTCTGCTGATCCTTGATGAAGCACGCACAGGCATGGGCCGCTGCGGTGCGTTGCTGGCCGAAACCCTGTACGGCGTGCAAGCCGACATCTTGGCGCTGGGTGCCGGCCTTGGTGGGGGTGTGCCACTGGCCGCCGTGCTGGTGCGCAACAGCGCTTGCTGCGCGCCGTTGGCAGGGCTACCGGATGCCCGGTACAGCAATGCGGTGACGGCCGCAGCAGGCCTGGCAGTTCTGAAGACGGTGCTGGATGCAGGCTTCCTTGAGCACGTGCAGGACACTGGCCGTCATCTACGTGAGGGACTTAGCCGCCTGGCGGGCCGCTTTGGCCAGGGCCAGGTCTGCGGGAGTGGACTGTTGTGGACGTTGCAGCTCAATGATCCCCTGGCACGGGCGCTGGAGCGTGCGGCATTGCAAGAGTGCCTGTTGGTCGGTGCGCCCCAGGCCGATGTGCTGCGGTTCTCACCGGCGCTAACGGTGACCCGCGGCAATGTCGACGAAATGCTGTTGAGGCTTTCGCGCGCGTTCGCGCGACTGCACGCTGTCCAAGCCTCGGGACGAAAGATGCCCGCCTAGTCCACCCACGTAAAACCGAACCGTCTGGCGTTTCTGCGCACCGCCCCGGGCCTGTCACATTCGGCCCTGGGCGTTTTTTTTGCCTGTGGAACCTCTGCAAGCGGCGGCGAGTCTGTGATGTAACCCCTTACGGAGAGACTCGCATGGACATTATTCGGATTATCATCGCAATCATTCTGCCGCCCTTGGGCGTGTTTCTGCAGGTGGGGTTTGGTGGAGCCTTCTGGCTGAACATTCTGCTGACCTTGCTTGGCTATATCCCAGGCATCGTGCACGCGGTGTACATCATCGCCAGGCGCTGAATTCCGTGCGGCTCACGGATGGCCGTGAGCCGCCGGCTCAATGCTGCTCAAGCACCTTGCAGTAGAATCGCCATTCCTGATCGAGCGCATGCTCAAGGTTACGGGCCTTGCGAAACCCATGCCGCTCGCCCTCGTAGAAATGTGCCTGGGCTTCGATGCCATTGGCATTGAGCGCTGCGAGCATGGCGCGGGTCTGCTCTGGCACCACGACCGCATCCAGTTCCCCTTGAAAGAACACCACCGGCACCTTGATTCGTTCGGCGTGCAGCAGCGGCGTGCGCTGCCGGTAGCGCTCGGCATCCTGGTCCGGATCGCCGATCAGCCAGTCCAGGTAGTCACCCTCGAACTTGTGCGTGGCACGCGCCAGTGCCACCGGGTCGCTGACGCCATACAGGCTCGCGCCTGCCCGGAATACGTCCGTGAACGCCAGTGCGCAAAGAGCGGTGTAGCCGCCGGCGCTGCCGCCCCGGATGAACACCTGGGTCCTGTCGATCAGGCCATCGGCCGCCAGACGCTCGACGGCTGAGCAGGCATCTTCCACATCGCTTTGGCCCCAACGCAGGTGCAGAGCATGGCGGTACTCACGGCCATAGCCACTACTGCCGCGGTAGTTGAGGTCGGCAACGGCGAAACCTCGGTGAGTCCAGAACTGGATTCTCGGGTCGAGCACGGGATAGCAGGCCGAGGTCGGGCCGCCATGAATGAAGACGATCAGCGGCGATGGCGTGATACTGCCGACAGCCGGATAGAAAAAGCCATGGGCCAGCGCCTCTCCAGCCCCGCAATGAAATGACTGGGGCAAGCTGATCCGATGCGCCGGCAATACCTCGGCGCCCCCGGCCAGTACGCTCACCTCATGGGTGTCACGGGCAATCGCAATGACTGCCGCAGGGCTGATGGGCGAGGCGGCGATGGCATACACGCAGGTGGCGTCCATGGCCAGGTGGCGAAAGCGGGTGTAGGCGCTGGCGAATCGCTCGCTGCGACCATCGGGCGTGCGCAGGCCCAGTTGCCCGCAACCTGCTTCGAACCAAGTGGCCAGGTAATGCTGTGGCCCGAGTGCCAGCCAGGTACTGGCGCCCAGTTGCCACGGTGCTGCGGCATGGTCGGCAGGCTCGCTTGCCAACGCTTGCCAGCTGCCATCAAGCTCACCCCACGGCTGCCAGAAACCGTTGCAATCGGACAGGCAGTACAGACGGTTAGCCGTATCGAAGCGAGGTTGCTGCAGCGATTCATCGCCCGCTGCTACCGTTTGCACTGCCCCCCATTGGCCGCTGGCCTCGCGATGGCAGGTCATCAGCCGCGTTACCGTCCACGGCTGCGCCGGGCGGTCCCATTCGATCCAGGCCAGGCGCTGTCCGTCCGGGCTGACCGTGGGCGAGGCGTAGAAATCGGCGCCTTCGGCCAGCACCTGACGCGTGCCCTCGGCCAAAGCCACCAGGCGGTGCTCCACGGTTTCGCCATGACGCTCCTCCACAGCCAGGGCCTGCCCGTCATGCCATTGCACATCGCCATAGCGGCAGGCGGGGTCATGGGTAAGGGGGCGCGGCGGCGCGTTGTCCAAGGGCTGGGTGTAAACCTGCTGGTCCTTTTCGTTGACGAACACGAGTCCGTCCCCGCCCAGGCAGAAACTGCCCCCACCATATTCGTAGACACGGCTGCGTACACTGAAGCCGTCCGGGGTCAGGCAACGTGCCTGGTGATGATGCCAGTGCCAGATGCGGCAAGCGTCGTCGGCCGGCCGAAATTCGACCCAAAACAGGCCGGCATCACCGACCTTGAGTTCGGCGAAATCGGTGCCGGCGGCGACGGCCTGGGCGGCGGTGAACTCAGCCTCGGGCGATGACACGGGAGTTTCGTTCATTTCGGAAAGTCATCTGATCTATGGCGAGGTCGGCGCTTTGCGCCTGCTCGCGGGCCTTGAGGATCAAGCCATGGTCGGGCGACTTGGCACATACCGGGTCGGCATTGCTGGCATCACCGGTGAGCATGAAGGCCTGGCAGCGGCAGCCACCAAAGTCCTTCTGCTTTTCATCGCAGGAGCGGCAGGGTTCCGGCATCCACTGGTAGCCACGGAAGCGGTTGAAACCGAACGACTCATACCAGATGTGTCGCAGGTCATGCTCACGCACGTTGGGGAACTGCACCGGCAACTGACGGGCCCCATGGCATGGCAGGGCGGTGCCATCGGGGGTGATGGTCAGGAACAGGTTACCCCAGCCGTTCATGCAGGCCTTGGGCCGCTCTTCGTAGTAGTCCGGCGTGACGAAGATCAGCTTGCACGGGTTGCCTTCGGCCTTGAGCTTGTCGCGGTACTCGTTGGTAATCCGCTCGGCTCGCTCCAGCTGATCACGGGTGGGCAAAAGCCCGACCCGGTTCAGGTGCGCCCAACCGTAGAACTGGCACGTGGCCAGTTCGACGAAATCCGCATCCAGGGCGATGCACAACTCGATGATGCGGTCGATCTTGTCGATGTTGTGCCGGTGGGTGACGAAGTTGAGCACCATGGGGTAACCATGGGCCTTCACGGCGCGGGCCATTTCCAACTTCTGTGCGAAGGCTTTTCTGGAACCGGCCAACAGGTTGTTCACCTGCTCGTCGCTGGCCTGGAAGCTGATCTGGATATGGTCCAGGCCGGCCTGCTTGAAGGCGGCGATGCGCGCCTCGGTCAAGCCGATACCCGAGGTAATCAGGTTGGTGTAGTACCCCAGTCGGCGGGCCTCGGCGATCAGCTCGGCGAGGTCCTGGCGAACCAGCGGCTCGCCCCCGGAAAACCCAATCTGCGCGGCGCCCATCTCGCGGGCCTGGGCCATGACCTTGAACCACTGCGCAGTGCTCAACTCCTGGCCCTGGGCTGCGAAATCAAGGGGGTTGGAGCAATAGGGGCACTGCAGCGGGCAGCGGTAGGTCAACTCGGCCAGCAGCCACAGCGGCAGGCCGACCTCGGGCGTGGGTGGTAGCTCAGGCAAGCTCGATCCAGTGTTCGGCACGGGCCACCTCCATGAACTGCTCGATATCGTCGGCCACTTCCGGCACATCGGGGAATTGCTGCTGGAGTGCGTCGATGATGGCTGCCACATCGCGCTGGCCGTCGATCAACCCTCCGATCAGGCTGGCGCTTTCGTTGAGCTTGATCATGCCTTCAGGGTAGAGCAGTACATGGCCTTTCTGGGCAGGCTCGTACTGGAAGCGGTAACCCTGGCGCCACCTGGGCACTTGCTGACGATCGAATTTCATAGAGTGATTCCTTTATGCCACACCCGCTCCTGGGTGACGGAGTGATAGGGCGGCCGGTTCAGCTCATAGGCCATGCTCATGGCATCAAGCATGCTCCACAGGATGTCCAGCTTGAACTGGAGGATTTCCAGCATACGCTGCTGCCCAGCCCAGGTGGTGTAGTACTGCAAGGTAATGGCCAGGCCATGCTCAACGTCGCGGCGAGCCTGGCCAAGGCGCGTGCGGAAATACGCGTAGCCTGCCGGGTCGATCCAGGGGTAGTGCTGCGGCCAGCTGTCCAGGCGTGATTGGTGGATCTGCGGGGCGAAGAGTTCGGTCAGCGAGCTGCTGGCCGCTTCCTGCCAACTGGCGCGACGGGCAAAATTCACGTAGGCATCCACGGCAAAGCGCACCCCCGGCAATACCAATTCCTGTGAGCGCAACTGCTCAGGGTCAAGGCCAACCGCCTGGCCCAGGCGCAGCCAGGCTTCGATGCCGCCGTCCTCACCAGGTGCGCCATCGTGGTCGAGCAAGCGCTGTATCCACTCCCGGCGTACCTCGCGATCCGGGCAATTGGCCAGGATGGCGGCGTCCTTCATCGGGATGTTGACCTGGTAATAGAAGCGGTTGGCTACCCAACCCTGGATCTGTTCGCGGGTAGCACGGCCTTCATACATGGCGACGTGGTAGGGATGGTGAATGTGATAGTAGGCGCCCTTGGCGCGCAGGGCCTGCTCGAACTCGGCAGGGGACATTGGCAGTGCATCGCTCATTCGGCTGGCTCCTGGAAGGCTGGGGTGGCGGGCAGGCCCGTTACAACTCGATGCTCATGCCGTCGAAGGCCACTTCCACACCGCGGCGCAGCACTTCGGCGCGCTCGGGTGAGTCTTCGTCGAGAATCGGGTTGGTGTTGTTGATGTGGATAAGCACTTTGCGCTGGCGCGCAAAGCCGTCGAGCACTTCGAGCATGCCGCCGGCGCCGTTCTGGGCCAGGTGCCCCATTTCACGGCCGGTACGCGTGCCCACCCCGCGGCGCTGCATCTCGTCGTCCTCCCACAAGGTGCCATCGACCAGCAGACAATCGGCGCCTTGCATCATCTCCAGCAACTGCTCGTCCACCTGGCCAAGGCCCGGGGCATAGAACAGCTTGCCACCGGTGCGGGTGTCCTCGACCAGCAGGCCAAGGTTGTCGCCTGGGTGCGGGTCGAAGCGGTGTGGGGAATAGGGCGGTGCCGCACTGCGCAGCGGGAAAGGGGTGAACCGCAGATTAGGGCAGGCCTGGATGACGAAACTGCCTTCAAGCTCGATTCGGTTCCATTGCAGGCCGCCGTTCCAGTGGCTGAGCATGGTGAACAGCGGAAAGCCGGTGGTCAGGTCCTGGTGGACCATGTCCGTGCACCACACCGGGTGCGGGCAACCTTCGCGCAGGCTGAGCAGGCCAGTGGTGTGATCGATCTGGCTGTCCAGCAGGATGATCGCGTCTATGCCGGTATCGCGCAGACCTCGGGCAGGTTGCATGGGCGCGAAGGCCTGGAGCTGTGCACGAATGTCTGGCGAAGCGTTGCACAACACCCAATGCACACCGTCATCGGATAGGGCGATGGATGACTGGGTGCGGGCGGTGGCCCGCAGGGTACCGTCCCTGAAGCCCTTGCAGTTGACGCAGTTGCAGTTCCACTGCGGAAACCCGCCACCGGCGGCCGAGCCGAGAACCTGGATATACATGGGTGCTCTCTATGCTGTGCGGAAAGTCATGTCCAAAAAACGAAAACGCCCCGGCAGGCCGAGGCGTCGTACCCTAAGCCGTGCTTAGCGGTTGGCGAAGTACATGGTGACTTCGAAGCCGATACGCAGGTCAGTGTATGCAGGTTTGGTCCACATGGGATTACTCCTTCCGAATGGGTTTGAGGAACGCTTGACTACTACTTGGGTACCGCCATAGGCAGGAGGTTCCCTGAATCAGGGTTGCGCTATCTTACAAGAAAACCGTTCATCCGAAGACTGTGTATCAGGAAAGTAGCGTTGCACCAGGTGCAACAATCTCGCGCTGCTGCGCCTGAAAGTCAGGTGGCGCGGCAGCGTTGGCCAGACAGGTCCAGGGCGCCTGCCCATCGAGCAATGCATCCTGCAGCCTTTCCAGATCATGCTGCCGCACGTTGAGGATAGCCTTGCGTACGTCATCTAGCGTCCGGGGTTGTGTAGCCAGGTGTGTCTGCCAGGCCCACTCCACAACCTCGGCATTGCTCATGACCACTTCATCGAACTGATCAGCCAGCAGTTGCTGCGAGGGAACGTCCAGCGTAACGCGCTCGCGCAATAGCGTGACCACCTGTTCCAGAATCATGTCCGGGCTGGCGTGAGGCGATTGAACGCCGATCATCAGCCCGTGCACCCCCTCCACCTGGCGCAAGGCGCTGAACACCGCATAGCCCAGTTGCAGCTCGACCCGCAGACGTTGATAGACAGGGCCTTGCAGCAGGTGAGCCAGCAGCCTGCCCGCTGCCTCCATGCCCGCTGGCAGAGGGCAGAACACCAGCAAGGCATGTTCGCTGCCGTACCCGCCCACCGTGTACCAACGACGGGTGAGCGGCGGAACGGGAACAGGCGCGCTGCCATGGCCGGGCAGGCCTTGCAGGACGGCTGACAGTGCCTGCTGTGCATCTGCATCGAAACCGACGGCCAGCCCGTGCCAGGTGGCCTGCTGCCAGAGCCTGTCGAGTTGGGGCTGGCTCTGTCGTGACCCGGCCACCGCTTGCACGTCGAGGCCTGCCACGGCGTTTGGCAACTGTTCGAGCAATGCCCTGATGGGCATGGGTTCACTGGGTGGTCCAGCACAGTCAGACCAACAGTCGGCCGGCGGGGCCTTCAACAAGGGCAGGGCAATTCCGATGGCGGTGACCACGGCCGAGGCTACGCCTGCACAGCGCAGTTCCCATCCCTGGCCCGCTCTGCTGAACTGTAGCTGTACCGAGGCGCGCTCACAGCGCGCTTTGAGTGGGGCAAGGGCTTGGTCCAGAACAGCATGCAGTGATTCCTTCAAAGCAAGGGGCACATGCCAGCGTACAAGCAGGGCGGCGTGCTGGCGCGCGGTGGGCAAGGCGTCGCTGATGCTCAGCCCGCCGGGTAACGAACACTCACCGGTTTCAGGCAACCGCGTGTGCAGCAATGGCTCGCTCAAAGGGAACTGCCAACGGCCCAGGTCGGAACGTGGCAAGCTTGCCAGAAGCGCAGTAAAGGCGTGCTGCCCTTGTGTATCAAGCGCGGTGAAGGGAAGCCCTGCGCTGTCCCTGCGTGCCAGCTCCATGGCGCTGGCGCTGTGCTCACGGCGCTTTTGCAAACCCCCGAATTCTCGATTGAGCTGCGCAAAATCCGCGTTCTGCATGTATCCGAACCAGCCGTGCAGCAGGGCCATGGCCTGCCCAGTTGGCATACCGGCGCCCGGCGTCAGGTCGATGTGCCAGAGCAGCTGCCCGGCAAAGGCATAGAGCGTTTCCACCTTGATGGCCTGCAATCCGCAGTGCTGGCGCGCGGCCGCGAGCCACATGCCGGGGCGACTGTCGTTCAGACAACTGATCAGCAGCGCCAGGGCCTGTTCAGCGCCGGCCGGCATCTGTTCATGGGCGAACAGTTGCCGGTTGCAGCTTGTGCCCAGTGGGGGTGGAGGGCGCTGTAGCACGCGCGTGCCGCTGGCGAACAGTCGAGCGGGTTGTACGGCCAACTGTTCCAGCTCATCCAGGGACTGAGGGCCGCTCACCGCCAGCACCATCTGGCCGCCCTGATAATAGCGTCGGTGAAACTCGCTCAGCGCTCGCTGGAAGGCGGGGTCTTTCAGCGGCAAGGTATAACGGTTACCGGCCTGGAAGGCCCGCAACGGATGCCCCGGCGCCACGGATTGCAGTAAGGCATGATGCGCCTGGGCCTGGCGGCTACGCGACCAGGCGATGAATTCGGCGTGGATCACTTCGCGCTCGTCGCGTTGGCGGGCGATGGCCAGGTCCGGCTCGGCCAGCATCTGGCAAAGCCGCATCAAACCGCCCGCCAAGGCTGTGGGCGGGGTTTCGAAGAAAAAGTCCGTCGCCCGCTCGCGGGTACTGGCATTGACCTGGCCGCCGAGCGCCTGCACGTAGCGCATCAGGCCATCTTCCAGGGGATAACGCGTTGTGCCCAGAAAGAACAGGTGCTCGAGAAAATGCGCCAGGCCAGGCCATTTGGCAGGGGCATCATGGCTGCCCGCGTGCACCCGGAGCGCCGCCGCCGCGCGCTTGAGACGAGGGGCGTGGCGCAGGGTGAGCTGCAGGCCGTTGGCAAGGGTGAGCTGGCGGATGGTGTCAGGCATGGGGGCTCCGTGTGGTCCGACCATGCTAGCCTGCAAGCGGTGCGCTGTCAGTGATCCTGCTGGGGCGTTCGTCCGTGTAAGGCCTGACGCAGGTCGGTGAGGTAGGGGAAGGCCCGACGGCCCTGCACCACGGCTTGCTGTTCCAGCTCGGCCAGCAGCAGGCACTCTTCATGGCCTGCCGTGCGCAATACGCCGCCATCCGGGCCGACGATGCTGCTTTGTCCACAATAGGCGATGGCGTCTTCCGCGCCGCAGTAGTTGGCATACACCAGGTAACACTGGTTTTCCTGGGCCCGTGCCCGCACCGTCACCTGGCAAACGAAGTCGTAGGGCTGCATGTTGGCCGTCGGGACCAGGATCAGTTCGGCGCCGGCCAAGGCCAGCCGACGGGCATTTTCCGGGAACTCGATGTCGTAGCAAATCAGCAGGCCGACTTTCCAGCCGTCCAGCTCGACGACCGGAAAGTGATCCGGCCCCTGCTCGAACATCGTGCGATCGAGCTCGCCGAACAGGTGCGTCTTGCGGTAGTTGCAAAGGCGGCGGCCATCGGCAGCGATCAATTGCACACTGTTGAAAACGGCACCGTTCGGATCCCGTTCCGGATAGCCGTAGGCGATGGCGATACCGCAGGTGCGCGCTGTCTGCATGATGTGCTGTGCTGACGGGCCATCGCAGGCTTCGGCCAGTTGCTGCACCTGAGCCGAGCCGATGTTGTAGCCGGTCAGGAACATTTCAGGGCAAACCAGCAATGACGCGCCCTGGCCGGCTGCCAACTGAGCCTGATCGCGCAACCGCTGCAGGTTGCCGGGCACATCCAGCGGGCTAGGCAGGGCTTGGAACAAGGCTATGCGCATGACAGCTCCTGGGTCAGTCGGCCAGCGCGATGGGGCCGATCTCGTCGAACACATCGCCCGGCCCCGGGTTCTCGGGGTGGGTATGCCCGCCAAAGTGATTGATGATACCCCACACTGCATTGAGCGAAGTCTGCACGGCGCCCTCCACCCAGGCAGGCGTCCACGACACATCGTCGCCGGCAATGAAGATGCCGCGTTGCTCGGCGGGCATGTCCTTTTGCATGAAGTGGGCGTACATGCGTTGGTTGTAGCGGTAATGACCCGGCAGGGCGCCCTTGAAGGCACCGAGGAAATACGGGTCCGCTTCCCACGACACGGTGATCGGGTCGCCAATGATGTGGCCGGCAATGTCGGTCTTCGGATAGATCTTCTTCAGCGCGTCCAAGGCCAGCTGCACGCGTTTTTCCACCGGGTGCGGCAGCATCTTCAAGGCATCGCTCATCCAGGCATAGGACAGGCAGATCACCCCCGGCTTGTCGTCGCCGTTGTCGAACAGGTACGTGCCGCGGGTCAGGCGGTCGGTCAGGGTCATGCTCAGCAGGTCGCGGCCGGTTTCCGGGTCCTTGTCCTTCCAGAACGGCCTGTCGACCATGACGAAGGTTTTCGACGACTGCATGTAGCGGGTACGGTCCAGTGCCATCCACATTTTCTGGGAAAACAGCGATTCTTCGCAGTCGATCTGGGTGGTCAGCAACCACGTCTGGCAGGTGGCGAGCACGGCGCCGTACTGGCGGGTGTCCCCCCAGTTGTCGGTGACGGCCAGGCGGCCATCGGCAGCGCGCTGGATCCGCTTGACCCCGGTGCGGGGTGCGCCGCCATGCAGGGAACGCAAGCTGGTGCCCTCGGGCCAATGGGCGCAGCGCTCGGGGCGATGGCGCCAGATACCCTGCGGTACCTGCTCCACGCCGCCCACGATCAGATGCTGGTGGTCGTCGCAGTTGGTCATGACCACCCGGAAGATCTCCAGCATCGAGTTGGGGAAGTCCGAGTCCCAACCGCCTGTGCCGAAGCCCACTTGGCCGAATACTTCCCGGTGCAGGAAACTGAGCTTGGCGAACGAGCGCGAGGTGGCGACGAAGTCGTAAAAGGTGCGGTCGTCCCACAGCGGTACGAGTTTGTTCCACAGCGCCTTTAGGCGTGGTACATCGCGATCACGGATGGCTTGCTGGATATCGGCGAATTGCGCACCGCTTTCCAACGCGTCAGCCCAGGCATCGGCCACCTCATGGAACAGCTTGGGAAGATCGGCAGGGGTTTCGGCGTAGTAGGTCTGCCCTTCGAGGTCGATCACCGTGCTGCTGGAGGCCGAGCTCAATGGGTTGGGAAAGGGCTTGGTCTGCAACCCCAGTTTGTCCACGTAGTGATAGAACGCCGTGGACGACACCGGAAAGCGCATGCCACCCAACTCGGCGACGATGCCATCGGTGCCATTGAAGGCTTGCGAGCGCAGCCGGCCACCCAGCTTCGAGGCTTCGTACACCACCGGCTTGAGCCCCAGTTTCATGAGCTCGTAGGCGGCCACCAGGCCGGCGATTCCGGCGCCGATGATCGCGACTTCCTCGCCGTGGCGTTGCGCCGGAATCGTGCCCAGGCCCGCCGGATGCTCCAGCCAGTCATCGAAGGCGAATGGGAAGTCCGGGCCGAAAATGGTGATGGGTTTCTTGCCGTCGTCAGGGTGCCGGTTGTTCTTGTTCATTGAAGGACCTTGCCAGAGCGGCTGCGCGATGTGCTGAGCCTGAGTATAGGAGACGTCTGGCGGTCATTTTAGAGAGGGGGCATTTCGTTATTAAGAAGCAGAATGAGGTCGAAATGTCTCCTCTTTGGTCATAGTGACGTGGTTTATGAGCATTTTGACGAATTCATGTTTGTGAACACAGGTTTCAAAGCGCCTGACCGCGATCCACCTTGCTGCTGAGGATGATCGACGTGGTGGTTTTTTCGACGCCCTCGACGTTGCCGATGCGGTCCAGCAACTGGTCCAGTAGTTCCGGTGACTCCGTGTGCAGCCAGGCCACGTAGTCGAATTCGCCGCTCACCGCGCACAACTGCCGCACAGCGGCCATCGCGCTTAGCCGTTTGACGACCTCTTTGCCCGAGCGTGGCTGCACCTTGATGCCCACATACGCTTGTAGCCCACCGCCCATCACCTGCTGCCCCAAGCGCACGCCGTAACCGGAGATCACCTTGTTCTTCTCCAACCGCTCGAGCCGTGAGTTGACCGTAGTGCGAGCGATGCCCAGCTGGCGCGCGAGCATGGCCACGCTTTCACGGGCATTGATCTGTAACAGGGCGATCAGCTGGCGGTCGATTTCATCCAGGGCAAATGGGCGAAGGTCTGGCATGGCGTGGCGTGGCTCGGCGACGGGAAGTGGGGAGGTAGCCTAGCTAGCCTGGGTGGGTGGGGGCAAGGAGGCGTGCACGAGTGCGCTCAGCCTTTTCTTGGGGCTCGCTGTGCTATTTGATAACGGGTACTGCGGCCGCCTCCGGGCAGGCGTTCGATACAGCCTTTTTCCAGGAGGTCACTGAGGTGGCGAGTCGCAGTGGCTTTGGATACCTTCGCCACGGCTTGGTATTGCGCCGCGCTGATGCCTTGCTCGAAGCCGCGCTCGCCACCGTCGAGCAGACGGTTGAGTACTTTTACCTGCTCTGCTGATAACCCCTGGCCGCGGTTCACCTGCCAGAATCGCGCCTTTGCCAGTACTCGATCAATACGTACAAGAGCCTTTTCCAGGCTGTTGAGCAAGGTGGTGAGGAACCAGTACAGCCAATGGGTGATATCCAGTCCGCTTTTCTGACTGGCTTCCAGGATACGGTAATAACCGGCGCGGTCGTCGAGAATGCTCGCGGACATCGCATAGAAACGGATGGTTTGTCGTTCACCCTGCGCCAGTGCCAAGTCGGTGAGCGCACGGGTAAGACGGCCGTTACCGTCATCGAACGGGTGTAGGGTAACGAACCAGAGGTGCGCGATACCTGCACGCAAGAAAGGATCCAGGTTCGCATCGCTGCGACTGCGCTCGAACCACGCTAGAAAGTCCGCCAGTTGTGTTTCCAATCCCGTCCGCGGAGGCGCTTCGAAATGGACCGTCGGGCGGTCGATCCGGCCGGACACCACCTGCATGGGCTCATCGCCGCGCAGTGTGCTGATATGCAGAGGTCTCGCCAGCAACGGGTCATCGCTTGGAAACAACCAACGGTGCCAAATGAAGAGCCGTTCTGTGTCCAGCGTTTGTTGATACCCCTGAGTGGCATCGAGCAGCAATGCTGCCAAGCCTTCGGAGCGTGGTGTGGTCGATTGGCTTTCTTCGTTTAACCCTAAGCGCCGCGCCAGCGATGAGCGCACGGAACCCACATTCAGTTGCTCGCCCTCGATGGCGCAAGACGTGACGATGTTCTGCAGCAGGGCATCCAGGCTGCTTTGCACTTCAGTGTCATGCCCTACGGTATCGAGCATCCCCAATAGACGGCCTTGTACCTGGCCGCAGGCGCGCAGCAGCGGGGCAAGTGTTTCAGTTTGCCAGGTAAACGCTGGCCAATCGGGCTGCTGCCAGATCCATTGCGGGTCGTTCATGGGTAGCGTTCACGTGAGCCGATTAGCGAGCCTATTCGGCTCATTCAGTGAGCCGATAATGCCTGCGATTCGGCTCACTGTCTAATGAATGGAGGGAAAAAGCGGCCTGATGAGCGGTTTCAACGCGGGCATCGTGTCCATAACGCCGATATGAAGATGAAAAAAAGCCGCACAACTGCGCGATTTCGCAGAGGGTGGTTCAAACCTGCCCAGCAGGGCCATTGTCTTGTTGGCTTCCATACACGCCTCTAGAATGGGAGGCCCTCGCAAGGCAGGAAACCCTATGTGGTTCATGAACAAGAAAACGCTCAGTGCCGAGCAGGCGACTGCGCTCAATGACCAAGGCTGGGCGGCGTTCCGAGAGCAGGATCTGGACACCGCGCAGGGGTGCTTCGAAAACCTTGCCAAAGCGTGTCCCGACGACCCGCGCTGGATGAATGGCGTTGGCGCGGTGAGCCTGGCGCGTGACGATCGCGCCGATGCCCATCGACACTTTCAGAGGGCCGCTGATCGTGACTATCCCGGCAGCCACTACAACTTGGGCATCATGGCCTACCAGGACGGTAATCACGAGGTCGCCAGCCGACACTTCCTGAGGGCGGCCGAGCACGATTATCCGGGCAGCCACTACAACCTCGGCAGCATGGCCTTTCAGGAGGGTGATCACGACGCTGCCCGCCAGTACTTCCAGAAAGCCGCCGAGTACGATTGTCCCCGCAGCCACTTCTACCTTGGCAGCATGGCCTACCAGGATGGCGATCACGATGCCGCCGTCGAGCACCTCAACAACGCCGTGCGCCACGATCATCCAGAAGCGCTGAACCTGCTCGGCGACGTCCATCTGCATGCCGAGCGTTATCCGCAGGCTGAGCAGGCGTACCGGCGTGCGGCCGAGTTGGGCAATGTCGACGGCTACAACAATCTTGGCCTTCTGTATTTGCAGCTCGAAGACTATCAGCAGGCCAAGCAGGCATTGTTGCAGGCCCTGCAATCCGACCACGTCTACGCCCAGCACAACCTGGCTGTGGCCTATCACCGTTTAGGCGAGCTCGAGGCGGCAGAGCGCTGGTACCTGGTTTCGTTCTCTCTGCACGGCAACTTGCAGTCGCTGGAGAACCTTGGGCATGTATATGGTGATACTGGGCGTGAGGTCGAGGGCCAGGCGCTGGTCGCGGCCTCCGACAAGCTCTACGAGGATCAGCCTCTCGATGATTACGAGCAGGCGTTGATCGACCGGTTGCTGGCCTGAGCCACGATGACCTTGCTGCTCGCGCCGCCGACCCAAAAAGCCGAAAGCCGCGCTAAGCGCGGCTTTGATATGGTGGGCCCACACGGACTCGAACCGTGGACCAAAGGATTATGAGTCCTCTGCTCTAACCAACTGAGCTATAGGCCCTCAGTAGGAGGCGCGATTATAACGAGGGTTTCGCACCTGTGCCATCCGAAAGATCCGTTAGTGCTATACGAAGAAACCGCGCAGCGAATTCCTCCGGCAGCAAGGGCAGGCTGACGATGTAGCCTTGGATCTGCTCGCAGCCTTCGGTAGCCAGAAAACGCTGCTGGGCCTGGTTCTCGACGCCTTCGGCAATGATGGTCAGTTGCATGCTGCGGCCAAGCGCAATGATGGCGCGTGCGATGGCGGCATCGTGGGGGTCGTCGGGCAAGCCGCGGATGAAGGATTTGTCGATCTTGAGGATGTCCAGCGGCAGCCGCTTGAGGTAGCTCAACGACGAATAACCGGTGCCGAAATCGTCGATCGCCAGTTGCACGCCCAATTTCTTCAACTGGTGCAGCACCGCCAGGGCTTCTTCGGCCTGGCTCATGATGAAGTTCTCGGTGATCTCCAGCTGCAGGTCGCCGGCCTTGAGTTGGTGTTGCCTGAGCAGTACCTCGATGCGCCGTGCGAGGTTGGGTTGGCGCAGTTGCGCGCCGGCCAGGTTGATCGACAGCGGACCAAAGGGTTCGTATCGCTGTTTCCAGGCCTGCATCTGGCGGCAGGCTTGTTCCAGTACCCATTCACCCAGTTGCAGGATGGTGCCGTTTTCCTCTGCCAGGTGAATGAAATGCTCCGGTGGCACTTCGCCAAACGTCGGGTGGCTCCAGCGGATCAAGGCTTCGGCACCGACCAGGGTCTGGGTTTGCAGGCTGAGCTTGGGCTGGAAGCACAGGCTCATCTCGTTGCGTTCGATGGCCCGGCGCAGTTCGTGCTCCAAGGCGACACGCTCACTGGCCTGGGCGGTCAGGTCGCGGGTATAGACTTCCACCCGGTTGCGTCCCTTGGCCTTGGAGCGGTACATGGCGGCATCGGCGTTGCGGATGAGCGTGGCGACATCGCTGCCGTCGTGTGGGTAGAGGCTTATGCCGATGCTGGCGCTGGTGAAGAACTCATGCTCGCCGGCCTGGAAGGGGGCGTTGAAACACGCCAGCAGCTTGTTGGCGATGGTGCTCGCGTCGCTAGGCTTGTGCAGGCCGGGCAGCAGGATAATGAACTCGTCGCCCCCCAAGCGCGCCACGGTGTCCACATCGCGCACCTGCTCTTTGAGACGCTGCGCAATGCCCTTGAGCAGCAGGTCGCCTACCGGATGGCCAAGGCTGTCGTTGATATGCTTGAAACGGTCCAGGTCCAGGAACAGCACGGCGCCCTGGCGGTTGGACAGTTGTCCACAGGTCAGCACGGCCTGGAGGCGGTTTTCGAACAGGGTACGGTTGGGCAGGCCAGTGAGAGGGTCGTGATGTGCCTGGTAGTCCAGTTCGGCTTGGGCATGCTTGATGCTGGAGATGTCGGCGAACACCGCCACGAAGTGCGTGATCTCGCGCTCGGCATTGCGCACGGCACTGATGGTCAGCCAGCTGGGGTACAGCTCGCCGTTCTTGCGTTTATTGTAGATCTCGCCCTGCCAGTGTCCTTCATCGGTCAATTGATGCCACAGGGCAGCGTAGAAGGCGCTGTCATGCTGGCCCGAGGCGAGCAGGCGAGGGGTTTGGCCCAGCGCTTCGATCTCGCTGTACCCGGTGATTTCGCTGAAAGCACGGTTCACCGCACTGATGCGCTGGTCGATGTCGGTAATCAACACGCCCTCGGCGGTGTTTTCAAACACCGTGGCGGCCAGTTGCAGTTTTTCCTGCATCAGGTGGCGCTCGGTGATGTCCCGGGCGATGGTCAACATGCAGTCGGTGCCGGCGATTGGCAGCGGGCGCGCAGACAATTCGCATAGGCGAATCTGCCCGTCGCTACGGCGGATATGGCAGGTGAAGTCGCGTACGAAGCCCTCTCGGTTGAGCTGGTCGAGCAGGCGCTTGCGCTCGTTGAGGTCTACCCAGATGCCAAGGTCGAGCGACGTCTGGTCCAGGGTGGGATGCAGGGCGTAGCCGGTAAGGCGGCAAAACCCGTCGTTGACCTCTAGCAGCAAGCCATCGTGCTGACGGGACAGCAACAGGCCGTCTGGGGAGGCATGAAACGCCTTGGCGAACTTTTCCTCGGAAATCTGCAGCTGCTGCTGGGTTTCCTTGAGCTGGCTGATATCGCGTACGGCGACCACCAGCGCAGGCGTGCCGTCGAGTTCGAAGGTTTCAGCGGACGTAAGCCCTGTGAACAACTGGCCGTTGCTGCGTCTGAAGCTCATTTCCAGGTTGCGGATGCCGCCCAGGTGCAGGCGCTCCAGTAGGCGAGGCCCTGAACCCTCGACTGCCCATAGATTGAGCTCGGTCGCCGTCCGGCCGATGACCTGACCAGGCGTCAGGCCTATCTGCTCTTCGAACGCTTCGTTGACCTCCAGCAGGCAGCCGTCGCTGTGGCGAGCGATCAGCAAGATGTCCGGGCACTGCTGGAACACCGAGGCAAACTTCTGCTCGGACAGACGCAGCGCGTCTTCGGTGCGCTTGGTTTCGCTGATGTCGATCATCAGGCCGCGCATGACGGGCTGGTGGCCATGCTTGATCATGCTGACGATGTTGCGTACCCACAACGCTTGGCCATCGGCACGAATTACCCGGTAATCCAGGCTGTGGTCGCGCCCGGCAGCAGTTTCGCTTTCGCAGTAGGCCTGGGCCCATAGCGCATCGTCAGGGTGCACGATGCTGCGCCAGAAGCCGGGCTTTAGCCAGTTGCTCAGCGGATAGCCGAGCAGGTCCTCGGCATGGGGCGATACATAGCTGTACGTGAAATCGTTTACGTCCGCTTCCCAGGCGATGGCTGAAAGGCTCTCGACCAAGCCACGGTAGTGGTATTCGCTGCTGCGCAGCTCCTGCTCCAATGCGATGCGCCGGGAGATTTCGGAACTCAGGCGCCGGTTGATACGCATGACCGTGGCCAGTACCAGTACCAGCAACAATACGGTGGGTACGCCATACACCACCAGATCGGACCAGAACATGCGGGCAGTGCCGTGCTGTGTAGAGGCTTCCGGGGAGAAGGTTTGCGCCGTGGTTTGGCCGGGCATCGCTGCAGCGACGTACTCGGCGACCGGACCTGGCTGTTGCACTTGCGCAACGCCCGTTGTGGTCCACAGGCTCAGGGCCACCAGCAGGATGGCCGGCATCAGGGGCATAGCGGCCTCTCGCATTCAAATGGTCTGAGTCGAGTGTAGACGGCCAATAAGCTCTGGGATGGGTGTCAGGGAGATTTTTTCAGGCTAAACAGGGCCTTGGAGACGGATGGGCGGCGGTGTCGAAGTCCAGGAAAAAACCCGGCCTGAGCCGTAGTGCTGTTTACTTAAGATCGCTGGGGTCGCTTCGCGACCCATCGCGGCACAAGGCCGCTCCTACACTGACCGTGTGATGCTTGAGTTAGCAGGCTCACAGGGATTTGTGGGAGCGGCCTTGTGCCGCGATGGGCCGCGCAGCGGCCCTAAATGAACAGCATTACGGCCTAGCCGGGGTTGGTCATCACTCGTCAAGGAAGGAGCGCAGGTGCTCGCTTCGAGTCGGGTGACGCAGCTTGCGCAGCGCCTTCGCCTCGATCTGACGGATCCGCTCGCGGGTCACGTCGAACTGCTTGCCCACTTCTTCAAGGGTGTGGTCGGTGTTCATGTCGATGCCGAAACGCATGCGCAGCACCTTGGCTTCACGTGCAGTGAGGCCCGACAACACATCGCGGGTCGCTTCCTTGAGGCTTTCGACCGTCGCCACGTCGATCGGGGACTGCATGGTCGAGTCCTCGATGAAGTCACCCAGGTGCGAATCTTCATCGTCACCGATCGGGGTTTCCATGGAGATCGGCTCTTTGGCGATCTTCAGTACCTTGCGGATCTTGTCCTCAGGCATTTCCATGCGCTCGCCCAACTCTTCCGGGGTCGGCTCACGACCCATTTCCTGCAGCATCTGCCGGGAAATGCGGTTGAGCTTGTTGATCGTTTCGATCATGTGCACCGGAATACGAATGGTGCGTGCCTGGTCGGCGATGGAGCGGGTGATCGCCTGACGAATCCACCAGGTAGCATAGGTCGAGAACTTGTAACCGCGACGGTATTCGAACTTGTCCACAGCCTTCATCAAGCCGATGTTGCCTTCCTGGATCAGGTCCAGGAACTGCAAGCCACGGTTGGTGTACTTCTTGGCGATGGAGATCACCAGACGCAGGTTGGCCTCGACCATTTCTTTCTTGGCGCGGCGAGCCTTGGCTTCGCCAATCGACATGCGACGGTTGATTTCCTTGATCTCGGAAACGGTCAGGCCGGTTTCGGTCTCAAGGTCGATCAGTTTCTGCTGGCACGCAACGATGGCTGCGTCCTTTTCACCCAGGGCCGCAGCCCATTTGGTGTTGCGCTTGGCAAGGTCGCCGCTCCATGTCTGGTCGGTTTCGTTGCTGGGGAACATGCGCAGGAAGTCGGCACGCGGCATACGGGCATCACGCACGCACAGCTGCATGATGGCGCGTTCTTGCTGACGCAGGCGGCTCAGTGCGCTGCGAACACGCTCGACCAGCACTTCGAACTGCTTGGGGACCAGCTTGATCGGCATGAACAGATCGGCCAGTGCCTGCAGGGCAGCAATGCTTTCCTTGTGATCACGGCCGTTCTTCTTCAGGACCTTGTTGGTGGCCTGAAGCTGATCGGAGACCGCGCCGAAGCGTTGAGCTGCAACGACAGGGTCCGGACCGCTTTCGGTCTCTTCCTCGTCGTCGCTGTCAGACTCTTCTTCCTCGTCCTCGGACTCTTCCTTCGCAGCGGCAGTCTTGGCGCCTGGAATCGGCACTTCCTCTGTCGGTGCAGCGATGTTGTCATCGGGATCGATGTAACCACTGAGGACGTCCGACAGGCGGCCACCTTCGGTGGTGACGCGGTCGTACTCGCCGAGAATGTAATCGACAGTGCCCGGGAAGTGGGCGATGGCGCCCATGACTTCACGAATGCCTTCCTCGATCCGCTTGGCGATTTCGATCTCGCCTTCACGGGTCAGCAGCTCGACAGTACCCATTTCACGCATGTACATGCGTACTGGGTCGGTCGTGCGGCCGATATCGGTCTCAACTGCCGCCAACGCAGCAGCGGCTTCTTCGGCCGCGGCTTCGTCGGTGTCGGCTTCCGCCAACAGAAGGGCATCCGCATCCGGAGCACTCTCGAATACGTTGATCCCCATGTCGTTGATCATGCGGATGATGTCTTCCACCTGTTCAGGATCTGAAATATCCTCAGGCAGGTGGTCGTTGACCTCCGCGTAAGTCAGGTAGCCCTGCTCACGACCGCGGGTGATCAACTCTTTGATACGAGACTGCTGTTGCGCTTTTCCGGACATAACACCCTATCCACTGAAGGTCTTGGCGGGCAAAAAACAAGCCGAGGATTATACCCGAGCATGGACCTCACGCGCCAGATGAGGTCGGGTTTTGTGCGGGAACATTCCGGCTCAACAAGGCGAGAAGCTGGGTTTTTTCCTCGCTGGTCAATTCGCTTTGACGGGATTTCCTGAGCAGTTGTTCCAGGCTTCGCTCACGTTGGCGAGCGGACAAGCTAGTAATGGTGTCGAAAAACTGTTGTTCAAGGTTGTCGGCCACGATCAGCCATTCCTTCTCCGCCAACGCCCGCAGCAGGCGACCTTGTTCAGTGCCATGCCAGCGTGCAATCAACTGCATTGAGCTTAGCCCAGGATTTTTCTGTGCAGCTTCGATCAATGCCACCAGCAGTTGGCTGTAGAGCTGTTCTTCGTCGGCAAAATGGCTGGCGTCTTCCACCTTGCCGGCCAGGAGCGGGTGGTGCAACAGCGTGCGCAGCGCCGCCAGCGTAGGCGGTTCGACCGGTGCCGGCACGCGGGGCGGGGGCTCGTCACGCTGCCACGGCTTGCCGCCCTTGCGATGCTTGTCCCAGGGTTTGTCGCTCCAGGCTTTCTTGCCGCCGGCCTTTTTGGGCGCCCAGGCCTGTTCCTGATGAGCGCCAGCATAATCGGGCTGCGGCATGTCGGCGTAATCAGGCGTGTAGCTGACCATGGCATCGTAGTCATAGCCTGGGTCGTAGTCTGCGCTGGGCGCCGCGGGGGCCTGCTGCGCCAGTTGCTCAACCTGCTGCGGATCGAGCCCGGTGATTTCCCGCAAGCGGTTGCGCATCAGTTGACGCAGGTTGGCGCCCGGGATTTTTTCGATCAACGGCGCAGCCAGGGTGGCCATGTGCGCCTTGCCTTCGAGCGAGCGAGGGTCTGCCTCGATGCTCAGCTGCTCGAAAAAGTAGTCAGCCAATGGTTGCGCGTGCTGGTTGATGCGGGCCATGAAGGCATCGGTGCCTTCGGCGCGGACCAGGCTGTCCGGGTCTTCACCTTCAGGCAGGAACAGAAAACGCGCGCGACGGCCGTCCTGCAGGTTCGACAGGGCGGACTCCAGCGCTCGCCAGGCCGCCTTGCGCCCGGCCTGGTCGCCGTCGAAGCAGAACAGTACGCTCGGTACCACGCGAAACAAGCGCTTGAGATGCTCTTCGCTGGTGGCGGTGCCCAGGGTGGCCACGGCGTTGCGCAAGCCCTGCTGGGCCAGGGCAATCACGTCCATGTAGCCCTCGACCACGATGATTTCGTCGAGGTTGCGGTTGTGCTTGCGGGCCTCGTACAGCCCGTACAGCTCCTGGCCCTTGTGGAACACAGGCGTTTCGGGAGAGTTCAGGTACTTGGGCTTGTCGTCACCTAGCACCCTGCCGCCGAAGGCGATGATGCGGCCACGGCTGTCGCGAATCGGAAACATCACCCGATCGCGGAAGCGGTCGTAGCGTTTGCCGGTTTCGGCATTCTCGATCAGCAGGCCGGCATCGATCATGACCTTCTGCTGCAGCGTGTCGGCACCCAGGTGCTTGAGCAGGTTGTCCCAGCCAGGCGGCGCGAAACCCAGGCCGAAGTCGCGCGCCACTTCGCCGGATAAACCGCGGCCTTTGAGGTACTCCACCGCTGCCTTGCGGGTCGGGTGACTGCGCAGGGCTTGGCGGTAGAACTCCGAGGCGGCGTCCAGCAGCGGATACAACGGTGAGTCGGTCGGCTGGCGCGGTTTCTGGTCGCGCCGGCCTTGCTCGCGCGGGACCTCCATGCCTGCCGCTCGTGCCAGTTCCTCGACCGCCTGGGGGAAATCCAGGTTGTCGTGGTCCATGACGAAGCCAAGGGCGTTGCCACCGGCGCCGCAACCAAAGCAGTAATAGAACTGCTTGTCGGGGCTCACGGTGAAGGAGGGGGTCTTTTCCTTGTGGAACGGGCAACAGGCAGAATAATTCTTGCCGGTTTTTTTCAGTTGGACACGGGAGCTGACCACGTCGACGATGTCGAGGCGGTTGATGAGGTCGTCGATGAAACTCTGGGGAATCAGCCCGGCCATGGCAGTCTCGTCAATCTGGCAACTGGCAAGTCTAATCGCTCACGCGCCGAATGCAGCGGGTGATGCTTGAAGCTATGCGGGGAATAAGTGCCCGTCGCCGGCCCATGAGGCCCGTCAGTCGGACGTGCACGCCTGGCCTACAACACAATGACCAGTTCTGACGTTTCAGGCAGGTTGCCCGCATGCACGGTGCTTGAACATGTGCATGGAGCCTTGAGCAAGCTGCTCAAGTTTGAAACGACCACTGCCATCGCCCGGTGGTTAACCGGGCAGGGCAGAAGCTTTGCGATGAACGTCTGTATTAGTACAGACGAACGGCGCGGCGCTGTTCGCGCTGAACTTTCTTGGCGTGACGTTTGACAGCGGCAGCTGCCTTACGCTTACGCTCTGCGGTCGGCTTCTCGTAAAACTCGCGGCTACGAACTTCAGCCAGTACACCGGCTTTTTCGCAGGAGCGCTTGAAACGACGCAGAGCTACGTCGAAGGGTTCGTTCTCTTTAACTTTGACGGCTGGCATCCAGGGCTACCTTAATTCATTACCGGGGTAGACGCGCTCCTGGCAAAACAAAGGTGTGCTGGAGAACGTCGGTTTTCAAGGGTTGCGGATGTTAACCCTTAGCAAGCCGGAATGCAAAGCCTCTGATCGAAAACCGCTGGTCGGCACCTTGCACGGGGACTATCATGCGCGCCTTCGAATTCAGCCCCCACAAGGGACGAGCCCATGCTAGTACTGGGATTGGAAACATCCTGCGACGAAACCGGCGTCGCATTATACGACAGTGAACGGGGCCTGCTGGCCGATGCGCTGTTCAGTCAGATCGACCTGCACCGCGTGTTTGGCGGCGTGGTGCCCGAACTTGCGTCGCGCGACCACGTCAAGCGCATGCTGCCGCTGATTCGCCAGGTGCTGGACGAAGCGGGTTGCGTGGCCACCGAAATCGATGCCATCGCCTATACCGCAGGCCCCGGGCTGGTCGGCGCACTCCTGGTCGGTGCCTCCTGCGCCCAGGCCCTGGCCTTTGCCTGGGACATCCCGGCCATCGGTGTACACCACATGGAAGGCCACTTGCTGGCGCCCATGCTGGAAGAAAACCCGCCGGCTTTTCCGTTCGTCGCCTTGTTGGTTTCCGGCGGTCATACCCAGCTGGTGCGCGTCGATGGCATCGGTCAGTACGAATTGCTGGGCGAGAGCCTGGACGATGCGGCCGGCGAGGCGTTCGATAAGACCGCCAAGCTCATCGGCCTGAACTACCCTGGTGGGCCGGAAATTGCCCGGCTTGCCGAGCGCGGCACACCGGGCCGGTTCGTGTTTCCTCGGCCGATGACCGATCGGCCAGGCCTGGCAATGAGCTTCAGTGGACTGAAAACCTTCGCCCTCAATACCTGGCAGCAGTGCCGGGAGGCTGGTGACGACAACGAACAAACCCGTTGCGACGTGTCCCTGGCGTTCCAGCAGGCGGTGGTAGAGACTTTGACCATCAAGTGCAAGCGGGCACTCAAGCAGACGGGCCTCAAGCGGTTGGTCATTGCCGGGGGGGTCAGCGCCAACAAGGCCCTGCGCGCTTCGCTGGAAGACATGCTCGGCAACCTCAAGGGCAATGTCTATTACGCCCGTCCGCAGTTCTGCACCGACAATGGGGCCATGATCGCCTATGCCGGCTGCCAGCGGCTGCTGGCGGGGCAGCAGCAAGACCTGGGGATCAGCGTGCAGGCGCGCTGGCCGATGGAGCAGTTGCCGCCCCTGTAGGGGTCAGAAGTGCCGCTCGCGGCCTGCAAACAGGTCGCGCAGGTTACTGCGATGGCGCCATACGATCAGGACGGTCAGTACCGTCATCGGCAGCAGGGCCTCGGGCTGGCGCCAGGCCAGCAATGGCAGGGTCAGCGGTGTAGCGATCAGCGCAGCCAGGGAGCTGGTACGGGTGAGGTACAGGGTCAGCACCCAGGCAACGATGGCCAGCAACGCGGCAGGCAAGTACAGGCCGACCAGCATGCCAGCCGCGGTCGCCACGCCCTTGCCACCGCGAAAGCGAAAGTACACGGGGAACAGGTGGCCCAGCACTGCACAGATACCGATCCAGGCCTGCGCGTGCAGGTCCAGCCCGGCAAGGCGGGCGAGCATTACCGGCAACAGCCCCTTGCACAGGTCGCCAAGCAGGGTCAGGATCGCCATCTTGCGCCCTGCCAGGCGCAGCATGTTGGTAGCGCCGGCATTGCCCGAACCACTGCAACGCGGGTCCGGGCTGCCCGCAAGGCGGCTCAGGACAATGGCGAAGGACAGCGAGCCGAGCAGGTAGGCGAGCAGCGCCAGTAACCAAAACATGCTAACTATTCCGGGCGAGGACGCCCTGATTCTAACGGCGCCAGTCGCCCTTGTCGTGCTGTGGAGAGAAGTGCTTGGACAGAGTGTTCATCGAAGGCCTGGAAGTCGATACCGTGATCGGTGCCTATGACTGGGAGCGGGATATTCGCCAGTGCCTGCGTCTTGACCTGAGCTTCGCCTGGGATAACAGGCCTGCGGCCGCAGGCGACGACCTCGCCCTGGCACTCGATTACGCGAGCGTTTCGACGCGCATCCAAGGGTTCGCCGAGCAGGCACGCTTCGAGTTGGTCGAAACCTTCGCCGAGCGCCTGGTTGCCGTGTTGATGGACGAGTTCGGCATCCCCTGGGTGCGCTTGAAGCTCACCAAGCCAGGCGCAGTGCCGGCAGCGCGCGGTGGTGTTGGCGTGGAGATCGAGCGCGGATGTCTCTGAGCACGGTATACCTGGGCCTTGGCAGCAACGTCGATCGGCACACCCACCTGTGTGCCGGCCTCGATGCGCTGGCGGCCATTCTGACCGACATGCGTTGCTCGCCCGCGTTCGAAAGCCAGGCGGTGGGCATCAAGAGCGGGCCGTTCATCAATTTCGTGGTGACCGGACAGACGACGTTACCGTTGATCGAACTGGACCGGCGGCTGAAATTCATCGAGGCCGACAATGGCCGGTATGCCCCTGATCGACTCGGCTTGCCGCTGGATATCGACGTGCTGATGTATGACGACCTGCATGGCACTTTCGACGGGCTGGTGCTGCCCCGGGCAGAGATTCTGAAAAATGCCTTCGTGCTGTGGCCGTTGTCGCTGCTGGCGCCTGATCTGGTGCACCCGGGTGTAGGCAAAACCATGGCGCAGGTGTGGCAAGAGTCGCAGATCGATCAGGTCCTGGCGCCCGTCGCCTTCGAGTGGCGCGGGTTGCAACTGACGCCTGCCTGAGGCTCATACCGTCGCACACAATGCCCAGCAGGTTGCTGCTGCGGTTGCCGCGCAGGTCGAGCGTGAGCTGCGCGGCATCGTAGCTAGCTGCCCTTATAGGCATCAAGCGCCTGCAAGCGCTCATTTTTCAAGGCCTCACCCAGCGCCTGGCCGGTGAAACCAGCCTGAACCAGCGGCTTTACATCCACGGCCCGGGCAGCGGCCATAGCCCCTTGCAGGTAGTCTGCCTGCCGGTAGTCTGTCTGCCCGTTGCCCTGCGCGATCGCCCGACAGGCTGCTAGAAAGTCCTCGAAACGTTGCGGCCTGCGGTAAACGTCGAACGTTTGCAACAGATCCAACAGCGTCTGGGCAGGCAGCTCTAAGGCCTGGTTGGCCTGCTCCAGGCACTGGCTGGTCAGCATCGACAGGTCCTGGCATTCCCGCGGGGTCTTCAGGCGCTGATTGAGCGCCTTGATCGACGCGGTTGGTAAAGGATGCAGCAGACAGGCCCAGCGTACGGGCAACGCACGCTGATGCCGGGCTGCCTGTTCCAGTGCGACCAGGGCCTGGGGATGAGGCTCCAGTTCCGGCAGCAGCACGTGCAGGGCATTGCATGCTCGCAGGACTTCGAAGAACACCTGGGGGTGCGCCTCCATCAATGCCCGCTCGATTTCCTTCCAGGTGCGTTCTGCCGTCAACGCCAGCAGTTCACCCGAAGCGCTGATGTGCTGCATCAAACCCAGCGTGTCGTCGGCCACCTTGAAGCCCAACGGCGCATAACGCGCTGCAAAACGAGCGACGCGCAGCACACGCAGTGGATCTTCGGCAAACGCGGGCGAAACGTGGCGAAGCAAGCGCCGATCAAGGTCGGCCTTGCCCTGATAAGGGTCGTAGAGGGTGCCGTCCGCGTCCTCCGCCATCGCGTTAATGGTCAGGTCGCGGCGTATCAGGTCTTCCTCGAGTGTGACGTCCGGGCTTGCGTGAAAGGTGAACCCGCCATAGCCCCTGCCGCTCTTGCGCTCGGTACGGGCCAACGCATATTCCTGGCCGGTCTCGGGGTGCAGGAACACCGGAAAGTCGGCGCCAACCGGGCGGAACCCTTTGGCGAGCATGTCTTCAACCGTGGCGCCTACCACGAGCCAGTCGATATCAGTGACCGGACGGCCGAGTAGGCGGTCGCGTACTGCGCCCCCCACTTTGTAAATGTGCATAGGTAACTCCCCCTGATTGCCGACAGCATAACCTGCCGACCGCCAGGGGGCGCATCACAGGTGGTGAATGACCGCCATGTCCAGGCGCCCGTAGTCAGCGCCTTCGCCGTGCTCGCCACGAGGGGGCATGTGATGGGTTTTCATCACCTGGTCGCCTTGCACGGTTTCCAGGTGAATATCGAACCCCCACAACCGATGCAGGTGCTTGAGCACCTCTTCGGTCGAATCCCCCAAGGGCTTGCGGTTGTGTTGCTGGTGACGAAGCGTCAGCGACCGATCTCCGCGACGATCGACGCTCCATATCTGCACGTTCGGCTCGCGATTGCCGAGGTTGTACTGGGCGGCCAATTGTTCGCGGATGGTGCGATAGCCTGCATCATCGTGGATGGCAGGCACGTACAGTTCGTCCCGCTGGTCATCGTCCAGGATGCTGAACAGTTTCAGATCACGCATCACCTTGGGCGACAGGTATTGAAGGATGAAGCTTTCGTCCTTGAAGCTGCTCATGGCGAACTTGAGGGTTGAAAGCCAATCGCTGCCGGCAATGTCCGGGAACCAGTGGCGATCTTCGTCAGTGGGTGCCTCACACATGCGCCGAATGTCGGTATACATGGCAAAGCCCAGTGCGTAAGGGTTGATGCCGTTGTAATAGGGGCTATCGAAACCCGGCTGGAAGACCACGCTGGTATGGGACTGAAGGAACTCCATCATGAAGCCTTCGGTGATCAGCCCCTCGTCATACAGATCGTTCATCAGCGTGTAGTGCCAGAAGGTCGCCCAGCCTTCGTTCATCACCTGGGTCTGGCGCTGTGGATAGAAATACTGGGCGATCTTGCGCACGATCCGCACCACCTCGCGCTGCCAGGGTTCGAGTAGCGGTGCGTTCTTCTCGATGAAGTAGAGGATGTTTTCCTGAGGTTCGGCGGGGAAGCGCACGTCGTCCCGTTCACTGGCCTTGTCGGCACTTTTGGGAATGGTGCGCCACAGGTCGTTGATCTGCCGTTGGAGGTGTTCCTCCCGATCCTTCTGCCGGCGACGCTCTTCTTCGGCGGAAATGGGGTAGGGGCGCTTGTAGCGGTCCACCCCGTAATTCATCAGGGCGTGGCAAGAGTCGATGAGGTCTTCCACCGCATCGATCCCGTGACGCTCCTCGCACTGGGCAATGTACTGCTTGGCAAAGACCAGGTAATCGATGATCGAGCTGGCATCGGTCCAGGTGCGGAACAGGTAGTTGCCCTTGAAGAAACTGTTGTGCCCATAGCACGCATGAGCGATTACCAGGGCCTGCATGCACATGGTGTTCTCTTCCATGAGATAGGCGATGCAGGGGTCGGAGTTGATGACGATTTCGTAGGCAAGCCCCATTTGCCCGCGGCTGTAGGATTTCTCGGTACTGAGGAATTGCTTGCCGTAGGACCAGTGGTGATAACCTAGCGGCATGCCGACCGAGGCGTAGGCGTCCATCATCTGCTCGGCAGTGATCACCTCGATCTGGTTGGGGTAGGTGTCCAGGGCGTAACGTTCGGCCAGGCGGCCGATTTCCCGGTCGTAGGTTCGGATCAGGTCGAACGTCCACTCTGAGCCGGTGGAGATGGGCTGGCGTCTCTGTGCTCTGGCGGTCATGTGGCTAACCTGCGCTGGAAGAGTTCACGGAAGACCGGGTAGATATCGCCGGCCGATACCAATTGCTGTTGCGCGAACGTATCGGGGAAGGCATCGCCGATACGTTCGTACTCGTACCAGAGCGCCTGATGTTCACGTGGGGTGATTTCCACGTAAGTGTAGTACTGAACGTGCGGCATGATCTGCCGGGTGAGGATGTCGCGGCAGATCGGTGAGTCGTCGTTCCAGTTGTCGCCATCCGACGCCTGGGCCGCGTAGATGTTCCAGTCACTGGCTGGGTAGCGTTCGGCCATGATTTCCTGCATCAGCTTCAAGGCACTGGAGACGATGGTGCCGCCGGTTTCGCGACTGTAGAAGAACTCTTCTTCATCCACCTCGCGCGCGCTGGTGTGGTGCCGTATGAACACGACTTCGATCCGGTCGTAGTTACGCTTGAGGAACAGATACAGCAGGATGAAGAAGCGCTTGGCGATGTCCTTGGTGGCCTGGGTCATCGAGCCCGAAACGTCCATCAGGCAGAACATGACGGCCTTGGAACTGGGGTTCGGTTGCTTCACCAGCAGGTTGTACTTGAGGTCGAAGGTGTCGAGGAAGGGCAGTCGATTGATACGCGCCTTCAACCGCTCGATCTCCTGCTCGGTTTCCTGGATGTCGGTAAAGTTGTCAGGCTCCTCGACGCGCAGGCGGGCAAGCTCCTTCTGGGCTTCGCGAAGCAGGGCGCGGCTGCTGCCGGTCAATGCGATGCGCCGAGCATGGGCCGAGCGCAGTGTACGTACGATATTGATACGTGACGGGTTGCCCTCGCTTGCGATCCCGGCGCGCACGTTCTTGAAAGTGTCTGCACCCGTCAGGTGACGCTTGACCAGGTTGGGCAACTCCAGATCCTCGAACATGAACTCCAGGAACTCCTCCTGGGTGATCTGGAAAACGAAGTCGTCCATGCCGTCACCGGCATTGCCGGCCTTGCCACGGCCACTGCCGCCACCACCACCCTGCGGACGGGGGATATGCTCGCCTGCGGTGAATTCCTTGTTGCCTGGGTGTACGACGGTTTGCTTGCCGCCACGGCCATGGTGCAGCACTGGCTCGTCGATATCACGGCCAGGGATGCTGATCTGCTCACCGTGCTCCATGTCCGTGATGGAGCGGCGACTAACCGCTTCTTCCACGGCCTTCTTGATGTGATCACGGTACCGGCGCAAAAAGCGCTGGCGGTTGACCGTGCTCTTGTTCTTGCCATTCAGGCGTCGGTCGATAACGTAGCTCATGGTTCCTCCTGCGGGGAGCAGCTGCAAGCCATAAGCTTCAAGCTGCAAGAAAGAGCAGCCGCCGCAGCTGCGGGCGCTGGCGCCGAAGGGGTGCACGGCGCCGGCCAGCGTGAAGCCTGCGGCTTGTCGCTTGCCGCTTTATTGCGATTTCCTGACCCGCAGGTACCATTCCGACAGCAGACGTACCTGCTTGTCGGTGTAGCCACGCTCCACCATGCGCGTGACGAAGTCGTTGTGTTTCTGTTGATCCTCCTTGCTGGCCTTGGCGTTGAAGCTGATGACAGGCAGCAAGTCTTCGGTGTTGGAGAACATTTTCTTCTCGATGACCACCCGCAGCTTCTCGTAGCTGAGCCAGCTTGGGTTCTTGCCGTTGTTGTTGGCCCGGGCGCGCAGCACGAAGTTGACGATCTCGTTGCGGAAGTCTTTGGGGTTGCTGATACCGGCCGGTTTCTCGATCTTCTCCAGCTCTTCGTTCAGGGCGATGCGGTTGAGAATCTCGCCGGTTTCCGGATCGCGGTACTCCTGGTCCTGAATCCAGAAGTCGGCGTACAGCACATAACGGTCGAAGATGTTCTGGCCGTACTCGCTGTAGGACTCCAGATAAGCCGTCTGGATTTCCTTGCCGATGAACTCGATGTACCGGGGGGCCAGGTATTCCTTCAGGTAGCGCAGGTAGCGTTCGCGCACCTCGGCCGGGAATTGTTCCTGCTCGATCTGCTGTTCGAGCACGTACAGCAGGTGAACCGGGTTGGCCGCCACTTCGTGGGGGTCGAAGTTGAACACCTTGGACAGGATCTTGAAGGCAAAGCGGGTCGACAGGCCGTTCATGCCTTCATCGACGCCTGCCGAGTCGCGGTATTCCTGGATGGACTTGGCCTTGGGGTCGGTGTCTTTGAGGTTTTCGCCGTCGTACACCCGCATCTTCGAATAGATGTTGGAGTTGTCAGGCTCCTTGAGGCGCGAGAGAACGGTGAACTGGGCCAACATTTTCAGCGTGTCCGGGGCGCAGTGGGCCTTGGACAGCGAGCTGTTGATCAGGAGCTTGTCGTAGATGCGGATCTCGTCGCTGACGCGCAGGCAGTAAGGCACCTTCACGATGTAGATACGGTCGATGAAAGCTTCGTTGTTCTTGTTGTTGCGGAAGGTGTGCCATTCGGACTCGTTGGAGTGCGCCAGCAGGATCCCGGAGTAGGGAATAGCGCCTAGGCCTTCGGTGCTGTTGTAGTTGCCTTCCTGGGTGGCCGTCAGCAGCGGGTGAAGCACCTTGATGGGCGCCTTGAACATCTCGACGAATTCCATCAGGCCTTGGTTGGCTCGGCAAAGCGCGCCCGAATAACTGTAGGCGTCGGCGTCGTTCTGCGGGAATTCTTCAAGCTTGCGGATATCCACCTTGCCCACGAGTGCAGAGATGTCCTGGTTGTTCTCGTCGCCAGGCTCGGTCTTGGCGATGGCAATCTGGTTGAGGATGGAGGGGTAGAGCTTGACCACCTTGAACTTGCTGATATCGCCGCCGAATTCCTGCAAGCGCTTGGTGGCCCACGGCGACATGATGGTGTTCAGGTAGCGCCGCGGGATGCCGTACTCTTCCTCGAGAATGGCCCCGTCTTCGGTGGCGTTGAACAACCCCAGCGGCGACTCGAAGACCGGCGACCCCTTGATGGCGTAGAAGGGCACCCGCTCCATGAGTTGCTTGAGCTTTTCGGCCAGGGAGGATTTACCGCCACCCACCGGGCCAAGCAGGTAAAGAATCTGTTTCTTCTCTTCCAGGCCTTGGGCGGCATGGCGGAAGTACGACACGATCTGGTCGATGCACTCTTCCATGCCATGGAAGTCGGCAAAGGCCGGATAGCGCCGGATCACCTTGTTGGAAAAGATGCGCGACAGCCTGGAGTTGGTGGAGGTGTCGATCAGCTCTGGCTCACCGATGGCCAGTAACAGGCGCTCGGAAGCCGATGCGTAGGCGCTACGATCCTCCTTGCACAGTTCCAGGTACTCCTGCAGCGAGAGTTCTTCCTGGCGCGTGGACTCGAAGCGTTGTTGGAAGTGGCTAAAAATACTCATGACGTCACCTCGCTCGATACGTTGAGACGACGCCGGATCAGTCAGCTGATGCTGGTATGCAAGCGGCATTGCCGGTTGCCATATACCCCCCAAACACCCTATAGCGCTACCGATGACCCGCACGCCGGTGTACCGGCTCTCCCCTTTTTCCGGATGGCCTGCGCTTAAGGATAGTTGGTAATCGGCAAGGTCAAGGGCACGGGTGACGGAAGTTGCTAGCGACCGTTCGTCAGAACGGTCTCCAGCCCGCACATGGCGCGGGCTGCAGTGACGATGAAAAATTTATTCATCAGTGCCTTGGGCGGTTTCGGCAGGGTAGGTCGAGCGCCACAGCTCAAAGCCACCATCGACGCTGTACACGTCGGAAAAGCCTTGCCCTACCAGGTAGGCAGCCGCGCTCTGGCTCGAATTGCCGTGGTAGCAGACGACCAGCGTCGGTGCGTCCAGGTCGGCATTGCGAATGAAGTCGGCGACCGAGTGGTTGTCCAGGTGGCGGGCACCAGTGATGTGACCTGCTGCGTAGGCCTGCGGGTCGCGAATGTCGACCACGACGGCACCTTGCGCACGTAGGGCCAGGGCCTGTTCGGGAGGGATGCGCTTGAATTCGCTCATGGAGTTGGCTCTGTTCCGGGTTGATCGTTGAAGGTTGGAGTAGTTAGCGCCGCAGGGCGCAGGGTGCCGTCATCGGCACAATCGCAGTGGTGGTACTGACCGTCATCGACGTTGTACAGGGTCATGGATCCACCCCATACGCAGCCTGTATCCAGCGCGATGACTCCGGGTTCCTCGACCTGGCCCTGCAAGGCGGCCCAGTGCCCGAAGATGATCTTCACGTGACGCGAACGCCGACCTTTGTGGGCGAACCAGGGCTTGTACCCTTTGGGAGCGCTGTCCAGCCCTTCCTTGCTCTTGAATTCGAGTTTGCCTTCTGCGGTGCAGAAGCGCATGCGCGTCAGGTAATTGGTAATGACCCTCAGGCGTTCGACACCCGCCAGACGCTTGCTCCACTTGGCGGGCTCGTTGCCGTACATACCGTCCAGGTACAGCGGCAGACGGCTGTCATCGCGCAGTACTTCTTCGACTTCGGCAGCCAGCTCCAGGGCTTTGCCCAGTGTCCATTGCGGTGGAATGCCCGCGTGTACCAAGGCGATGCCGCGCGGTTCATCGTAATGCAGCAGCTTTTGCTGACGCAGCCAGTCGAGCAGCTGGTCGGCGTCAGGGGCCTCGATGATTTCGCGCAACGTGTCGCTCTTCTTGAGGCGTTCGACGTTGCGCCAGGCCGCAAGCAGGTGCAGGTCATGGTTGCCCAGCACGCAGATGAGCGACTGGCGAATCGAATACAGATAGCGCAGCGTCTCTAGCGACTCGGGGCCACGGTTCACCAGGTCGCCGACCAGCCACAACTTGTCCACCGCCGGGTCGAAGCGCACACGTTCAAGCAGGCATTTGAGCGGCTGCAGGCATCCTTGCAAGTCACCGACGGCGTACGTGGCCATCAGTGCAGCGCCCCAGGTACTGCCAGGCGGAACGGCGCGATCTGTGCGTCGAAGCGCTTGCCGTCCTCGGCAAACATTTCGTAGCTGCCCTGCATGGTTCCCACGCGGGTAGTGATAACAGCGCCACTGCTGTAGGTATGGCTCTGGCCTGGCTCGATCGTAGGTTGTTGACCGACCACGCCAGAGCCTTGCACCTCTTCAACCTCGCCATCACCGTTGGTGATCAGCCAGTGCCGGGACAGCAGCCTGGCCTTGAGCGAGCCATTGTTATGGATCGTGATGGTGTAGGCGAAAGCGAAGCGGCTGCTCTCAGGGTCGGATTGCTCTTTGAGGTAACGGGTCACGACGCTGACGTCGATCTGATAGCGAGGGTCGGTCATGCAAGGGCCTTGGGGAACTGACGCAATGATGCAGTCTAGGCCATAGGGAGGGGAGAGGGCCAGCGGCGCGATGGCAGGCTGGCCCGGCAAGCAAGCCCCAAGCATCGGGGCGGCGATCAGCTTGCTGGTGCTGACTGCGGTCAGCGGGGCAGGAGCTGGGGGTCGGTCAGGCCGGTTGATCAGCCAACTGGTCGGCCAGGCGCACGAAAGCCGCCAGATCCAGCTGCTCGGGGCGCAGGCTGCCATCCACGCCAGCGGCCTCGATGGCGGCGCTGTCGAGCAAGCCTTTGAGGGTATTACGCAACGTCTTGCGACGCTGGTTGAACGCATCGCGAACCACCCGCTCAAGCAACTGCGGGTCCTTGGCCGGGTGAGGCAGCACGTCGTGCGGCACCAGCCGGACGATGGCTGAGTCCACTTTCGGCGGCGGGTTGAAGGCGCCGGGGCCTACGTTGAACAAGTGTTCGACACGGCAGTGATACTGGACCATGATCGACAGCCGACCCCAATCACCGCCCCCAGGCCCTGCGGCCATACGCTCGACCACTTCCTTCTGCAGCATGAAGTGCATGTCCCGGATCAGGCCGGCGTGGCTGAGCAGGTGGAAAATCAAAGGTGTAGAGATGTTGTAGGGCAGGTTGCCCACCACCTTGAGGCTACGTGCCGGTACGCCGAGCTGGTTGAAGTCGAACTTCAGGGCGTCACCTTGGTGCAGGCGGAAATTGCCATTGCCTGCAAACTTGTGTTGCAGGATCGGCACCAAGTCCTTGTCCAGCTCCACCACATCCAGTTGCGCGCCGCTGCTCAGCAAGCCTTCGGTCAATGCGCCCTGGCCCGGGCCGATTTCAAGCAAGTGTTCGCCTGGCTTGGCATTGATGGCGCGCAGGATGCGGTCGATGATGCCTGCATCGTGCAGGAAGTTCTGCCCGAAACGCTTACGCGCCCGGTGTTGGTATTGCTCGTTCATGGTCGGTTCTCGGCCATCTGGTAGGCGGTGTCCAAGGCAACGCGCAGGCTGCCGGTATCGACTTTGCCGGTGCCGGCCAGGTCCAAGGCCGTGCCATGATCAACCGAGGTACGGATGATCGGCAGGCCCAGCGTGACATTGACGGCAGCGCCGAAGCCCTTGTACTTGAGTACGGGAAGCCCTTGGTCGTGGTACATCGCCAGCACCGCGTCGCAGTGCTCCAGATATTTGGGGGTAAACAGGGTATCGGCCGGCAGTGGCCCGCGCAGGTCCATGCCTTCGGCACGCAGGCGGGTCAGGGTAGGCTCGATGATGTCGATTTCCTCGCGGCCCAGGTGGCCACCTTCCCCCGCATGGGGGTTCAGGCCGCATACCAGGATGCGAGGGTTGGCGATGCCGAATTTGTCGCGCATGTCGGCATGCAGAATGCGTGTCACGCGCTCGATGCGCTCGGCAGTAATGGCCTCGGCGATGTCACGCAGGGGCAGGTGGGTGGTGACCAGGGCGACGCGCAGGCCATGGGTGGCCAGCATCATCACCACTTGGGCGGTATGGGTCAGCTCAGCGAGAAACTCGGTATGCCCCGAAAAAGAAATACCGCTTTCGTTAATAACGCCCTTGTGCACGGGCGCTGTGATCATGCCGTCGAAATCGCCGTCCAGGCAGCCTTGTCCGGCACGGGTCAAGGTCTGCAGCACGAACGGCGCATTGGCCTTGTCCAGCTGACCGGCGACCACTGGGGCAGACAGCGGCGTGTCCCACACATACAGGCTGCCAGCGGGTGCCGGTTGACTCGGCCATTGACCTGGCATGACAGGCAGCAAGGTGATGTCCAGCCCCAGCTGGGTGGCCCGCTCGGCGAGCAGGTCACGGCTGGAGATGGCAATCAGGGGGTGGGGCTGGGCGTCGGCAGCGAGCAGCAGGCATAGGTCGGGACCTATCCCCGCTGGCTCGCCGGGTGTGACGGCGAAGCGCAGGGGCTTCACTGAGCGGCCTGGTCAGCGCCAGGCAGCTTGATTTCAACGTAGGCTTCGTCGCGAATCTGGCGCAGCCAGGTTTGCAGCTCTTCGTCGTACTTGCGGTTGCGCAGCACGCTCAGGGCTTGCTGTTCACGGGCCTGTTCGGTGCTGTCAGTGGCGCGGCGGCCCAGCACTTCCATCACATGCCAGCCATATTGGGTCTTGAACGGCTTGGTCACCACGCCTTGCTGTGCGTTGGCCATCTGCTCGCGGAACTCCGGCACCAGGGTGTTCGGGTCTACCCAATTGAGGTCGCCGCCGTTGAGCGCCGAGCCCGGATCTTCCGAGAAGCTCTTGGCCAGGGTGGCAAAGTCTTCACCATTTTCGATGCGCTCGTAGATCTTTTCAGCCAGTTGCTGGGTGGCGGCTTCGCTGCGCACTTCACTTGGCTTGATCAGGATGTGGCGTACGTGCACCTCGTCGCGCAGCACGTTCTCGCTGCCACCACGCTTCTCCTCGAGTTTGAGGATGATGAAGCCGTTGGGGATGCGAATGGGCTGGGTGATCTCACCCACCGGCATGCTGCTCAGCATCTTGGCAAAGTCTGGGGGCAGTTGACCGGCTTTGCGCCAGCCCATCTCGCCGCCCTCGAGCGCGTTCTCGCTGGCCGAGTTGGCGATTGCCATCTGACCGAAGTCCGCGCCTTGCTTGAGCTGCTGGTAGACATCGCCCACTTTGCGCGCAGCCTTCTGGATGTCGCTGGAGTTGGCCGCTTCCGGCGTTGGGATCAGGATGTTGGCCAGACGGTATTCTTCGGACATCTGCATCTTGCCCATGTCCGAATTCAGGAAGTTCTTCACTTCCTGCTCCGACACCTGGATGCGTTCTGCCACCCGGCGTTGGCGCACGCGGCTGATGATCATCTCGCGCTTGACCTGCTCGCGAGCATCGTCGAACGACAGGCCGTCGTGGGCCAGGGCCGCGCGGAACTGGTCAATGGACATGCCGTTGCGCTGGGCAATGGTGCCGATCGCCTGGTTCAGCTCCTCATCGGTGATGCGGATGCCCGAGCGCTCGCCGATCTGCAGTTGCAGGTTTTCGACGATCAGGCGTTCCAGCACCTGCTGCTGCAGGGCGCCGCTTGGCGGCACGCTGCCGCCGCGCTTGGCGATGGTCTGCTGAACTTCACGCACGCGCTGGTCCAATTGGCTTTGCATGACCACGTCGTTGTCGACGATGGCCACCACCCGATCAAGCGGTTGCACCGCGGCATGCACCGCGCCACTCAGCAAAGCGACGCCCAGCAGCACTGGGCGCAGTCGATCAATAAGCTTGTTCTTCACGTTCACGGTAACCTTGAATGCCTTGGCCGAGGAAGGATTCGACCTTGTTGCCAACGACGCCGCCGAGGCCCTTGAGAACGACCTGCAGGAATACGCCATGGTCGCCTTTTTCGTTCTGCGGCAGTGCCTGGCTGTAGTCGTCGAAGTCGAGCCAGTAACGGTTGATCAAGCGCAGCTTCCAGCAGCAGTTGTCGTACTCGAAACCGCCCATGGCTTCCAGGGTGCGGTTGCGGTTGTAGTCATGCTGCCAGCGAGCGATGACGCTCCACTGCGGGACGATCGGCCAGATGACCGAGAAGTCGTGCTGCTGGATCTTGTAGTAGTCCTTGATGTAGTTCGGGCTACCTGGGGTGCCGTAGTCGCCACCGTCCACTTTCCAGCGACCCGTGCTGGAATCGAAGGCGACCGTGTCGTTCCGGTAGCGATAGCCCAGGTTGACGATCTTGTTCGGATTGGCCTCAGGCTGGTAGTGGAACATGGCGCTGGCCGAGCGAGTGCTGTGGCTGTCCTGGTCCCAGTTGAAATCCGAATTGAAGCGCCAATCGCGGTTGAAGTAGTAGTTGTACACCAACGCGTAAGGCGAAGTGTCGGACTGGGCATAGCTGCGGTTCTTGTAATCGATACCCGGCAGCTGAACCTTGCGGTCCTTGAAGTAGTACGCCTGGCCGATGCTGAAGTTCTGACGCTCGAAGCCGTCGTCTTCGATCCAGCGAGTGGTGACCCCCAGCGAGAGCTTGTTCTCGTCGCCAATGCGGTCCGAACCGCTGAAACGGTTGTCGCGGAACAGCGAGTCGTAGCTGAACAGGGTTTCGCTGGTATCGAACAGCGGGATGTCCTTCTGGTCCTTGTAGGGGACGTAGAGGTAGAACAGGCGCGGCTCGAGTGTTTGCTTGTAGTTCGTACCGAACAGTGAAGTGTTGCGATCGAAATACAGGCCGCTGTCTACGCTGAAGATCGGGACGTCGCGGCTTTGGCTGCTCTTGAAGTCACCTTCGAGCGCAATGCGGCTCGGGTCTTCGATAAGGTTGCGTTTGCCTTCGCTGTCTAGATCCAAGTCGTACTTGGTGTATGCATACTTGAGCTTGGGGGTGAGGTAACCGTAGCTGGCCGTCATCGGCAGGCTGATGGACGGTGCCACGTTCAAGCGCGTGCCGTTGGCGCGCGCCACGCCGAAGATATTCTGATCCAGACGGCGGCCAGGGAACCCTGCAGACAGATCTGGGTTGCCATCCTTGTCGCGGACGAAGTCGCTCTTAAGGTCACGATCGAAACGTACCGCTTCGGTTTCGTAGCCCATGGTCAAGCCGCCCGGCTGATACGGCAGCACACCGTTGAGGGTGATCTGCGGCAGGCGGTCGTAAGGCGTGATCTGCGAGATGGTCGCCGCCTCGTAGGCATGCACGTTCAACCGCGCGGTGTAGCTGTCGCCGCGGTAGGTCAGGGCACCCTGCTGGTCGAGGAAGTCCTTGTTCTCGACGCCAATCTGGTCCGACTCCAGGTCCTGGAAGTAGAACGGGTCGCTGATGTCGGTGTAGTTCACCTCGGTCATCAGGCGCTCGTTCAGGCCACCCTTGTGCTGCCAGTTGACCATGTAGCGCTGGTCTTTGTAGTCGGTCTGGTCCTTGCGCTCGTCGCTCTTGTCGTTGAGGTAGGCGCCGCCGAACTGGCCTTCGCTCGAAGGCGTCAGGTAGCGGAACTCGCCTTCCATCAACAGGCCACGCTTGGTCATGTAGCGCGGGTACAAGGTGGCGTCGTAGTTGGGCGCCAGGTTGAAGTAGTACGGGGTCACCAGCATGAAGCCGGTGTCGCTGCTGGTGCTGAACGACGGCGGCAGGAAGCCGGACTGGCGGCGGTCGTCGATCGGGAAGTAGATGTACGGTGTGTAGAACACCGGGAAATCCTTGACCCGCAGCGTGACGTTGGTGGCGGTACCGAACCCGGTCGCCGGGTTGAGGGTGATGTTGTTGCCCTTGAGCTGCCAGGCGTTGCTGCCCGGTTCGCAGGTGGTGTACGTACCGTCCTTGAGGCGGATGATGGCGTTCTCACCGCGCTTGGCGTACAGGGCACTGCCGCGAATGTGCGACTTGTGCATCACGTATTCGGCGTTGTCGACCTGGGCTTCGCCAGTGTCGAGCTGGATCTGCGCCTGGTCACCGACGACCAGCGAGCCGTTGTCGCGGATCTTGACGTTGCCCTTGAGCTCGCCACGGTTCTCGGCCTGGTACAGGTTGGCCTCGTCGGCCTGGGCCTGCATGCTGCCCTGGCGCATGACCACGTCACCGGCCAGGGTCGCAATCTGCTGCTCCTGCTGGTACTTGGATACCTTGGCATTGATGTAGGTCGGCGACTCGTCCTTGGGCGTGGTGTCAGCCATGCCGGGGCGTAGCGGCTCGACATAGGCACCGCCGCAGTACGGGCCGGTTTCGGCCAGTTGCGCGGCGGTCAGCTTGTCACGCGGGACCCAGTCCAGGTGGCTGTAGTCCTCGCTGCGCGACTTCAGCCCACGGCCCTTGGCCTCGGTGACCAGCACCGGCCGGTCGGCCTCGGCTTCGCCCGCCGCTTCGGTGCCGGTACCGCCAGCAGCGGCGGCACCCTCGTGCACCGGGCGCGGTGGCAGGTTGGTGACGGCGGTTTTGGGCTTGCAGTCCCAACCACCGGAGGCGGACACTTGGCAGTCGAATTGTTCGGCTGCCATGACGTGCGACATGGCCAGAGGTTGCAGGGCCAGCAGACTGCCGGTGACGAGCAACGGAAACTTTCTACGAAACGCGGGGGATTTCAATGCCATCTTATTAGTCCGGGCTTCCTGCGTGCCATCTGCCCGCGTGTGGGGCCGCACGCCTCTCGATGGTCTGAAAAAGATGCTGGATAATAAAGCATGACCCGCTTGACGGCTAGGGCCGTCGGAGACCCTTGTAATGCCTGAACACGATGTACGCCTGCAGCAACTGTCCGCGTGGCTCGACCAGCAACTCCAAGACCTTTTCCTGCGCCAGGCCTGGGGCCCGGTGCCGGCCGGCAGCCTGACGCCTGCCAGCAGCGATGCGAGCTTTCGCCGCTATTTTCGCTGGGAGGGCGCAGGGCACAGTTTCGTGATCATGGATGCACCGCCGCCACAGGAAGATTGCCGACCGTTCGTCGCCATCGATCACCTGCTGGCCAGTGGCGGTGTGCATGTGCCCGTGATTCATGCCCAGGACCTTGAACGCGGTTTCCTGTTACTGGGCGATCTGGGCCGCCACACCTATCTGGACGTCATCAACGCCGACAACGCCGATGCCCTGTTCGCCGATGCCATCGATGCCTTGCTGGCCCTGCAGGCGCTGCCCATGGACGCAGCGTTGCCCCGCTATGACGAGGCACTGCTGCGCCGAGAAGTGGAACTGTTCCCCCAGTGGTACGTGAAGCATGCGCTTGGCCTGGCGTTCGACGAGGCCCAGGCGGCAGCGTGGCAGCGGTCCAGCCAGTTGCTGATCGACAGCGCCCTGGCCCAGCCGCAGGTGCTGGTACACCGCGACTACATGCCGCGCAACCTGATGCAGAGCGCCCCTAACCCCGGCGTGCTGGATTTCCAGGATGCCGTTTACGGCCCGGTCACCTACGACATCACCTGCCTGTTCAAGGATGCGTTCCTCAGTTGGCCGCAAGCGAGGGTCGAAGGTTGGCTACGTGATTACTGGCACAAGGCCAAGGCCGCAGGCGTACCGGTGCAGGGCACGTTCGAAGCCTTCCAGCGTGCCAGCGACCTGATGGGCGTACAGCGCCACCTCAAGGTGATCGGCATCTTTGCCCGTATCCGCCACCGTGACGGCAAGCCCCGTTATCTGGCCGACGTACCGCGCTTCTTCGCCTATATAGAAGAAGTGATCGGCCGGCGGCCGGAGCTTGCCGAGCTGGGCGAGCTGATTGCTGGCCTGCAAGCGGGAGCGCGTGCATGAAGGCGATGATTCTGGCAGCAGGCAAAGGCGAGCGCATGCGCCCGCTGACCCTGCACACGCCCAAGCCGCTGATACCGCTGGCGGGGCGCCCGCTGATCGAATACCACCTGATGGCCCTTGCGGCGGCAGGGGTCACCGACGTCGTGATCAACCACGCCTGGCTGGGTCAGCAGATCGAGGACCACTTGGGCGATGGCAGCCGTTACGGCTTGCGTATTGCCTATTCCCCGGAAGGCGAACCGCTGGAGACCGGAGGCGGTATCTTCAAGGCCTTGCCTTTGCTGGGAGATGCGCCGTTCCTGTTGATCAACGGTGACATCTGGACCGATTACGACTTCTCGCGTTTGCAGGCGCCGCTGCAAGGGCAGGCCCACCTGGTGCTGGTGGACAACCCCGGGCATCACGGCCAAGGCGACTTTCGCCTGGCCGGTACCCAAGTGGTCGATGGGGACGGTGCAGCCGGTACGTTGACCTTCAGCGGTATTTCGGTGCTGCATCCGGCGTTGTTCGAAGGCTGCAAACCCGGCGCCTTCAAGTTGGCGCCCTTGCTGCGCCAGGCCATGGCCAGCGGCCAGGTGAGCGGTGAGCATTTTGCCGGGCACTGGGTCGACGTGGGCACCGTCGAGCGCCTGGCCGAGGCCGAGCGTCTGCTGGGCGAGCACCGCTGAGATGTGGTGGCCAGGCACGTTGATCGGGGCTGGAGCAGGGTTTGCCATCGCCAGCATTCCTGGTGCCCTGCTCGGTGCGCTGGCGGGGCAGATGATGGACCGTCACCTGCGCCTGCAAGGCTGGGACGATGTGCGCGAGCGTTTGGGCGGGCGTCCGGCGCCAAGGGACGAAGAGTTGCTGTTCGTGCTGCTCGGGCGCCTGGCCAAGAGCGATGGGCGTGTGGTCGAGCAGCATATCCAGCAGGCTCGGCAGGAAATGGCCCGGCTGAACCTGGATGAAGCGGCCAGGTTGCGGGCGATCGATGCCTTCAATCGGGGCAAGGGTGGCAAGGAGCGGTTGGGCAGCTATCTGCGCCGGATCCGCCGGCAGCCCCATGGGGCGGAAGGCACCTTGCGCGCCAGCTGGCGCATGGTCTGGGCCGACGGCAAGATGGGCAACAAGGAGCGGGAGCTGCTGCTGGACTGGGGGCACAAACTGGGCATGAGCCGGCGCCAGGTGCAGGCCATGTCCCAGGAGTACGAACCTCGTCGAACGGCTGGCATGGCAGGGGTCGGCATGACCTATGCGGCCGCGATGCGCCTGCTTGGCGTGGACGCCGACACCGAGGGCGCGCTTGTCAAACAGGCTTATCGGCGACTGGTCAGTCGTCATCACCCGGACAAGCTGGCCGGCACCGGCGCCAGCGAGGCGCAGCTACGCGAAGCCACCGAGCGAACCCGCGAACTGCACCAGGCTTACGCGCTGATCCGTAAGCGCCGCGATTTCTAGCCGGGACCGAGCGTCGGCAGTGATCCTGCCCTGCCCGCACAATCAGGGCTGCATCCAGCCCCGCACGCGACGAAACAACTGTTCCTGGTCGGCGGCCTGATTGCCCGGCATGGCGATCAGGGACAACTGGCGGTATTGACTGTCTTTCTGCCGCTTGCTGGCCTGCAGGCGCTGCATGGCAGCGTTGCGATCAGCGCTGCGGGTCACGTAGTAGATGTCGGCCGTGGGCACTTTCAGGGTGGGCGTCAGGCTCTCCAGGTCATGCTCGACACGCGCCGGTGTCTGGGCGGCAACCATGACCAGCTTCTGCACCTCTGGCGGCTGCTTTTCGCTCAGGTAACGGGCTGCCCAGTAGGCGCCACTGCCATGGCCGATCAGCACGATGCTGCGGGCATTGTGTTGCTGGGCGAACGCGACGGCGGCGTCCAGGCGGGCGAAAATGCGCTCGGCATCGGCGGGGTCGGCCTGCTGGCTGGCAGCTTCGGCGTCGGTCCCTTGTGCCGCCTCGGGCTCGGCAGCGGTAGCTTGCGCCACGTTGGCGTTGGCGTCGGCAGGTTCGTCCTTGGCAGGCGCCGTTTGCCCATCGGCCTGAACAGGCGCCGTGGCAGGCTTGGCCTCCACACGCGCCAACGGGCTGTCGAGCAGCAGGTCAGGCAGGCTTACGCTCAGGCTGTGCCAGCCCACATCCGGGAATTTCTGGCGCAGGGGCCCCACGGCGTTGGGCCAGTCGGCCGTTTCGCCGGCCCCTGGCACGATGATCACCGCGCCCTGCGGGTCGCTGTCGTTGGCGGGTTTCCACAACGCCAGGAAGCTGTCGGCACCGGCTTGCAGGGTCTGCTGTTCGGCCTTGGGCACGCGGCGTTCGAGTGCCTGGGCGTCCTCCTGGCTGCGCTCGATCAGGGGCGGGCGCGAGGGCGTAGCTTCTGCTGCAGGCGGTGTCTCGGGCGGGGTAGCCGGTGCGTCGTCAGCCAGCGCCGCCACAGGAAGGAGCGAGACCAGGCAGCACATTGCCAGCGTCGTGCGATAGAGTGTGAACATGTCTCAACCCAAAGCCAGAATGATACCGGCAGCGTACTGGTATTTGCCCGTTACGGCCACGGTCGATGGCCGCCCCTGTGTGGACGAACGTGTAGATGAAGCGAGTGCATCGCCTGTTGATGATCGGCTGCCTGTGGCTGCCGCTGATGGTCATGGCAAGGCCTGAGACGTTGCCTGGCGTCACACTGGAGCCGACGCAGCAACAATGGCTCGAGACCCATCGCAGCTTGCGCGTGGGGTTGGTATTGCAAGCCCCTTACGCCCAGTTCGACCGCCGCCTGCAGCAGCTGTACGGGGCTAACGTGGAGCTGGTGAGCAGCTTGGCCAAGGTGCTGCATCTGGACCTCACGTGGCGCCATTATCCAGACCAGGCCAATCTCGAAAGGGCCTTGCAAGCAGGGGAGATCGACTTCGCGCCAGGTTTGACCCAGACGCCGGCCACCTTGCGCCTATGGTTATTCAGCGACCCCTACATGCGCGTGCCGCAGTTGATCGTCGGCCCCCGCAACGCGGCGCTGGGCGTTGAGCTGGAAAAACTGGACGCCGCCCAGCGCGTGGCCGTGCGCATGCCCGGGGTTCTGGCCAATTACCTGCGCGCCAACTACGGCAACCTGAACCTGCAGGGCGTACCGAACGACCGTGAGGCCCTGCAACTGGTGGTCGGAGGGCAGGCCAGCTACGCCGTCATGGACGAGGCCCAGCTCAGTCGTCTGTCCCGTGAAAGCGAGTTCAGCGAACTGGCGGTGGTGGGGGATATCGGCCTGCCGCAGCTGCTGCGCATGGGTTCTCGGCCAGACTGGCCACTGTTGGCCGAGGTGCTGGAGCGTGGTTTGCAGGCGCTGCCGGCCAAAGAACTGGAACAGCTGCATCAGCGCTGGTTGCAGCCCAGGTATCCCAGGATCAGCGAGTCGCCGGGGTTCTGGCAAAACATGGCCTTGTTACTGGGGCTGTTGCTGATCTGCGCGTTGATCACCCTGGTATGGCAGCGCCGCCAGCAGAGCCAGCTGGAGCGCAGCCTGTTGGCCACCCGTGAGCGACTGGTAGAGCGGCATGCGCGCGATGAAGCCTCGCGCCTGAGCCAGTTCGCCATCGACCAGAGCACCGTGGGTATTCTCTGGGTCAACTGGGACAGCCATGTGCGCTATGCCAACCCGGCTGCCGAGCGCATGTTGGGTTATGGCGAAGGCGCCTTGCTGGAAAAGCCGTTGGGGGACTTCGAGCCCTCGTTGAGCATGGAACGCTGGCTGGACCTGTGGAAAGGTGCGCGTTCAGGCGACAGCGGTGTGGGGCAGTTCGAAACCCGATGTTTGCGCGCTGACGGTCGTCTGCTGCCGGTGGAGCTGTCTTTGAGTTTCCTGCGGTTTCGCGATGCGGAATACCTGGTGGTGTACCTGGCCGATGTCACCGAGCGCCATCGCGCCACGGCTGCCTTGCGCGAAAGCGAGGCACGGCTCAAGGGGATCGCTGGCAACGTACCAGGGCTGGTGTTTCGCCTGGAACGAGACCCCGCTGAGGGTGGACTTGAATTTCCCTATGTCAGCGAGGGAAGTGAAGCATTGGTGGGCTATACGCCTGGCGAGATCCAGCACCCACAGATGGGGCTGCGCAACCTGGTACATCCCGACGACCGCGCCGATTATCACCGGGTGCAAGACCTGGCGCTGGCCAATGAGCAGGACTGGGCCTGGCAGGGGCGCATCCTTACGCGTCAGGGCGAGCAACGCTGGGCCGATATCAAGGCCAGCACCCGGCGCCTGGGCAACGGCCAGCTGGTCTGGGACGGGGTGGTCTGGGACATCACCCAGGGCAAGCGCGCCGAGCGGGCCCTGGCCCGTTCCCAAGAGCAGCTGCGCGAACTCTCGGCGCACCTTGAAAGCGTGCGCGAGGAGGAAAAAGCCCGAATCGCCCGCGAGGTGCACGATGAGCTGGGCCAGATGCTGACTGTACTCAAGCTTGAAGTATCCATGTGCGAACTGGCCTTTGCCGAACTGGACCCCGGCCTCAATGAGCGGCTGACCACCATGAAGCGTCTGATCAGCCAGTTGTTTCAGCTGGTACGCGATGTCGCCACGGCGCTGCGCCCGCCCATTCTGGATGCCGGGATTGCCTCGGCCATCGAGTGGCAAGCCCGGCGCTTCGAGGCGCGCACCCAGATTCCTTGCCTGGTGCAGGTTCCTGACCATCTGCCGGCGTTGAGCGACGCCCGGGCAACGGGCCTTTTCCGTATCCTTCAGGAAGCGCTCACCAATGTGATGCGCCACGCCCAGGCGCACAGCGTGGAAATCGAGCTGGTGCGCGAGGCCGGGCAGTTGCGCATGACGGTCAGTGACGACGGGCAGGGTTTCTGCCCAGACCAGCCGCGCCCCAGCTCGTTTGGCCTGGTCGGGATGCGCGAGCGGGTATTGATGATGGGCGGCAGCATGGTGCTGCACAGTGAGCCCGGCGACGGCACGCGCTTGAGCGTAGCCATTGCCCTGGAGCAGGAGGAGCGAACGTGATTCGAGTGCTGGTGGCCGAGGACCACACCATTGTCCGGGAAGGGATCAAGCAGTTGATCGGGCTGGCCAAGGACATGCAGGTGGTAGGGGAAGCCGCAAACGGCGAGCAGTTGCTCGACAGCCTGCGGCACACCCGGTGCGACGTGGTGCTGCTGGATATTTCGATGCCGGGCGTGAGTGGACTGGAAGCGATCCCGCGCATCCGTGCCCTGCACGATGCGCCTGCGATCCTGATGCTGTCGATGCATGACGAGGCGCAGATGGCAGCCCGCGCCCTGAAGGCCGGGGCGGCCGGATACGCGACCAAGGACAGCGACCCGGCATTGTTGCTGGCGGCGATACGCCGGGTAGCCGGTGGTGGGCGTTACATCGATCCGGCGCTGGCAGACCGCATGGTGTTCGAAGTGGGCCTGACCGAATCCAGGCCTTTGCACACCTTGCTGTCGGAACGGGAGTTTTCGGTGTTCGAACGCCTGGCCCAGGGCGCCAACGTCAATGACATCGCCCAGCAATTGGCGTTGTCGAGCAAGACCATCAGCACCCACAAGGCGCGCCTGATGCAGAAGCTGAAAGTGAATTCGCTGGCCGAGCTGGTCAAGTATGCGATGGAGCACAAGCTGATCTGATTGCGACATCCACGGCCGCGCCATCGCTGCCGTGACCCGGTGCGTAGACGAAGGCTGCCAGCATGCATCTTCCGCCGCCCGCAGCGCCGCTGCTTGCGTAGGCGCGGTCTTGCGCTCAAGGGCTGGCAGTCAAGCGCCTGGACCTGTGTTGGCCTGTGTTCTGAAAGCGCCATGCTTGTAGGGCGTTCCCTACAACAAATCTTCCATCCGGACGATGGCATTCTCTCTGGGCGCCCGATTTGCGGGGGGATGCGGCTCTTCTACGCTTTGCCCCACGCAGTCATCCAACAATAAGGTGCAGGCATGAGCGAGGCGAAGTCGAACGCTGCCACCGGCGAAACGCTGGTCAGCTTCCGTGGTGTGCAGAAGAGCTACGACGGCGAGTCGCTGATCGTCAAGAACCTCAACCTCGACATCCGCAAGGGCGAGTTCCTCACCCTGCTGGGGCCTTCCGGGTCCGGCAAGACCACCAGCCTGATGATGCTCGCCGGCTTCGAGACCCCCACCGCCGGGGAAATCCAGCTGGCCGGTCGCTCCATCAACAACGTACCCCCGCACAAGCGCGATATCGGCATGGTGTTCCAGAACTACGCCTTGTTCCCGCACATGACCGTGGCCGAGAACCTCGCGTTTCCCCTGACCGTGCGCAACCTGAGCAAGACCGACATCAGCGAGCGGGTCAAACGGGTATTGAACATGGTTCAGCTCGACAGCTTCGCCAAGCGCTACCCGGGCCAATTGTCTGGTGGGCAGCAACAGCGCGTGGCCTTGGCGCGGGCGTTGGTGTTCGAGCCGCAACTGGTGTTGATGGACGAGCCACTGGGCGCGCTGGACAAGCAACTGCGTGAACACATGCAGATGGAGATCAAGCACATCCACCAGCGCCTGGGCGTGACCGTGGTGTACGTGACCCACGATCAGGGTGAAGCGCTGACCATGTCCGATCGGGTGGCGGTGTTTCACCAGGGGGAGATTCAGCAGATCGCCGACCCACGCACCCTGTATGAAGCACCCAGCAACACGTTCGTCGCCAACTTCATCGGTGAGAACAACCGGCTCAACGGCACCTTGCTCACCCATGACGGTAACCGCTGCCAGGTGCAGTTGGCGCGCGGCGAGCGGGTCGAGGCCTTGGCTGTAAACGTGGGCCGGCCAGGCGAAGCGGTGACCCTATCGATCCGTCCGGAGCGGGTACGGCTCAATGGCCACAGCGAGCACTGCGTCAACCGCTTTTCTGGCCGCGTGGCCGAATTCATCTACCTGGGCGACCACGTGCGCGTCCGTCTGGAGGTGTGTGGCAAGGCCGACTTCTTCGTCAAGCAGCCCATCGCCGAACTCGACCCGGCCCTGGCCGTGGGCGATGTGGTGCCACTGGGTTGGGAAGTAGAACACGCCCGTGCACTGGATCCGATCACCGAAGCCCATTGATGGTTTGCAGCACCAACCCTGAACTGTGGAGAGAATAATAAATGCGCAAGCAGTTGAAACTGACCGCCCTGGCCCTTGGGCTGTTCGCCGCTGGCCAGAGCATGGCTGCGGACCTGACCGTGGTGTCGTTCGGCGGCGCCAACAAGGCCGCCCAGGTGAAGGCGTTCTACGAGCCGTGGGAAAAGGCCGGCAAGGGCAAGATCGTCGCCGGTGAGTACAACGGTGAAATGGCCAAGGTCAAGGCCATGGTCGACACCAAGAGTGTCTCCTGGAACCTGGTCGAGGTGGAATCACCCGAACTGGCCCGAGGCTGCGACGAGGGCATGTTCGAAGAGCTCGACCCTGCGCTGTTCGGCAACGAGGCCGACTACGTGCCAGGTGCGATACAGCCTTGTGGTGTCGGCTTCTTCGTCTGGTCGACGGTGCTGGCCTACAACGCCGACAAGCTCAAGACCGCCCCGAGCAGCTGGGCCGATTTCTGGGACACCGAGAAATTCCCAGGCAAGCGCGGCCTGCGCAAAGGCGCCAAGTACACCCTGGAATTCGCCTTGATGGCCGATGGTGTGGCGCCCAAGGACGTGTACAAGGTGCTGGGTACCAAAGAAGGGGTGGACCGCGCCTTCAAGAAGCTCGACCAGCTCAAGCCGAGCATCCAGTGGTGGGAAGCCGGCGCCCAGCCGCCGCAGTACCTGGCCTCGGGCGACGTGGTCATGAGTTCGGCGTACAACGGGCGCATCGCTGCCGTGCAGAAGGAGAGCAACCTGAAGGTGGTGTGGAACGGCGGCATTTATGACTTCGACGCCTGGGCCATTCCCAAGGGCGCCAAGAACAGCGACGAGGCGAAGAAATTCATCGCCTTCAGCGTGCAGCCTGAACAGCAGAAGGTGTATTCCGAAAACATCGCCTATGGCCCGGCCAACAGCAAGGCGGTCGACCTGCTGTCCGAAGAGGTAAAGAAAGACATGCCGACCACACCTGAGAACATCGCCAATCAGGTGCAGATCGACGTGGCCTTCTGGGCGGACAACAGCGAGCAGCTGGAGCAACGTTTCAACGCCTGGGCGGCGAAGAAGTAAACGTCCAGTGCAAGGGGCCGCGCGGCGGCCCCTCTTTCAGTGTGTATCGTGGAGTTCGCCATGGCCATTGCAGTGCCCCTCAACGAAGGCGCCGGTCCCAATCTCAAACAGCGCCTTAAACACGCCGAGCGGGTCAACCGCTGGAAGGCCCAGGCGCTGATCGCGCCCCTGGCGCTGTTTCTGCTGCTGGTGTTTCTGGTGCCGATCGCAGCCTTGTTGTACAAGAGCGTCGGTAACCCGGAAGTTGTCGCCGGCTTGCCGCGCACGGTCGATATCATCACCCAGTGGGATGGCAAGGGCCTGCCTGGCGAGGACGTCTACAAGGCGTTGAGCCAAGACTTGGCCGAATCGCGCAAGAACCAGACCCTGGGTGACCTGTCCAAGCGTTTGAACATGGAGCTGGCCGGCTACCGCAGCCTGTTGGCCAAGACCGCACGGGCGCTGCCCTTCAAGGCCGAGCCTGCCTCCTACAAGGACGGCTTGCAGGCACTGGACGAGCGCTGGGGCGACCCCGCCTATTGGCAGGCGATTCGCCGCAATACCAGCACCCTGACACCTTTCTATCTGTTGGCGTCGCTGGACCACCGTATCGACGATCTGGGCGAACTGGCCAAGGCCACGCCGGACCAGGCCATCTACCTGGATATTTTCACCCGCACCCTGTGGATGGGCGTGGTGATCACCGCCATCTGCCTGGTGCTGGCCTATCCGCTGGCTTACCTGCTGGCCAACTTGCCGACACGCCAGAGCAACCTGTTGATGATCCTGGTCCTGCTGCCGTTCTGGACCTCGATCCTTGTACGGGTGGCCGCGTGGATCGTGCTGCTGCAGTCCGGCGGGTTGATCAACAGTGCGCTGATGGCCATGGGCATCATCGATCAGCCGCTGGAGCTGGTCTTCAACCGCACCGGCGTGTACATCTCGATGGTGCATATCCTGCTGCCCTTCATGATCCTGCCGTTGTACAGCGTGATGAAAGGCATTTCCCCGAGTTACATGCGCGCTGCCATTTCCCTGGGCTGCCATCCGTTCGCCAGCTTCTGGCGAGTGTACTTCCCGCAGACCTATGCCGGGGTAGGTGCAGGGTGCTTGCTGGTATTCATTCTGGCCATCGGCTACTACATCACGCCTGCGCTGCTTGGCAGCCCGAACGACCAGATGGTCAGTTATTTCGTGGCGTTCTACACCAACACCAGCATCAACTGGGGCATGGCCACCGCGCTGGGCGGTCTGCTGCTGCTGGCCACCGTGCTGCTGTACCTGATCTATAGCTGGCTGGTCGGCGCCAGCCGCCTGCGCCTGAGCTGAGGAGCCTTGTCATGCTGAGCCCTTACATGTCGCCCATCGAGCGGGTCTGGTTCTACAGCCTGCGTATTCTCTGTGGCCTGATATTGCTGTTTCTGATCCTGCCGGTGCTGGTGATCGTGCCCCTGTCGTTCAACAGCGGCAGCTTCCTGGTCTACCCGCTGCAAGGCTTCTCCCTGCAGTGGTACCAGGACTTCTTCGGCTCGGCCGAATGGATGCGGGCCTTGAAGAACAGCATCATCGTCGCCCCGGCGGCGACCGTGCTGGCCATGGTCTTCGGAACGCTGGCGGCCATCGGGCTGACCCGCGGTGATTTCCCCGGCAAGTCCCTGGTAATGGCCTTGGTGATATCACCGATGGTGGTGCCGGTGGTGATCATCGGCGTGGCCAGCTACCTGTTCTTCGCGCCCCTAGGCCTTGGCAACAGCTTCACCTCGCTGATTCTGGTGCACGCGGTGTTGGGTGTGCCGTTCGTGATCATCACCGTGTCGGCGACGCTGCAAGGCTTCAACTACAACCTGGTGCGCGCGGCTGCCAGCCTGGGTGCTTCGCCGCTGCTGGCGTTTCGCAGGGTGACTTTGCCGTTGATCGCGCCCGGCGTGATTTCCGGGGCGTTGTTTGCCTTCGCCACATCCTTCGACGAAGTGGTGGTGACCTTGTTTCTGGCCGGACCAGAGCAAGCGACCCTGCCAAGGCAGATGTTCAGTGGCATTCGCGAGAACCTGAGCCCGACCATTGCGGCTGCGGCGACCCTGCTGATCGGTTTTTCGGTGGTGTTGCTGCTGACCCTGGAATGGCTGCGGGGGCGCAGCGAGAAACTGCGCACCCAGCAGCCGGCCTGACAGCGCTGTCTGTGCTGGCTTGTCAGCCCGTGCGGCGGCAGACAAGCCAGCACCTGTTGCAACCGCTGCTCGACATGCGTTGATACCAATCAGCCTTCACCGCTTTGCCTGAGTTACAATGCGCGCCACCGTGATTCTGCCCAACAGGTGCGCCATGCAGCCCTACGCTATTGCCCCCTCCATTCTTTCCGCCGACTTCGCCCGCCTGGGCCAGGAGGTCGACAATGTCCTGGCCGCAGGCGCCGATATCGTCCACTTCGACGTGATGGACAACCACTACGTCCCCAACCTGACCATCGGCCCCATGGTCTGCAGCGCGCTGCGCAAGTACGGCGTGACCGCGCCGATCGACGTGCACCTGATGGTCAGCCCCGTGGACCGCATCATCGGCGACTTCATCGAGGCCGGCGCCACCTACATCACCTTCCACCCGGAAGCGACCCAGCACATCGACCGTTCGTTGCAACTGATCAAGGACGGCGGCTGCAAGGCCGGCCTGGTGTTCAACCCGGCCACCAGCCTGGACGTACTGAAATACGTGATGGACAAGGTCGACATGGTGCTGCTGATGAGCGTCAACCCAGGCTTCGGTGGCCAGAAGTTCATTCCGGGCACGCTCGACAAGCTGCGTGAGGCGCGCGCGCTGATCGACGCCAGCGGCCGCGACATTCGTCTGGAAATCGACGGTGGTGTGAACGTGAAGAACATCCGTGAGATCGCCGCCGCCGGTGCCGATACCTTCGTGGCCGGGTCGGCGATCTTCAACGCCCCCGACTACCAGCAGGTCATCGCCCAGATGCGCAGCGAACTGGCACAGGCCCGCCCATGAGCGGCTTCGAGCAGCTGTTCCCAGGAGCGCTGCCCAGGCTGGTGATGTTCGACCTGGATGGCACCCTGGTCGACTCCGTCCCGGACCTGGCCGCAGCGGTGGACCGTATGCTGCTCGAACTCGGCCGACCCGCCGCTGGCCTCGATGCCGTGCGCCAGTGGGTGGGCAATGGCGCGCAGGTGCTGGTACGCCGTGCTCTGGCGGGTGATATCGATCACGCCGGGGTGGACGATGCCCTGGCCGAACATGCCTTGGCACTGTTCATGGACGCCTACGCCGAAAGTCACGACCTGACAGTCGTGTATCCAGGCGTGCAGGACACCTTGCGCTGGCTGCGCAAGCGCGGTGTGGAAATGGCCTTGATCACCAACAAGCCGGAGCGCTTCGTGGGGCCTTTGCTGGACCAGATGAAGCTGGGCAGCTATTTCCGCTGGATCATCGGCGGAGACACCCTGGCCCAGAAGAAGCCGGACCCAGCGGCGTTGCTGTTCGTGATGCAGATGGCCGGCGTAACCCCGCAGCAAGCGTTGTTCGTTGGCGATTCGCGCAGCGACGTGCTGGCAGCCAAGGCAGCCGGCGTGCAATGCGTCGGGCTGACCTATGGCTACAATCACGGGCGGCCCATCGAAGAGGAATCGCCCAGCCTTGTGATCGATGACCTGCGGGCTTTGTTGCCCGGTTGCGTAGACCCTGCCACTGGGATAACGTTGGCGGACCTTCAAGCCTCAGACCAAAAAGGGTCCAACGTGGCGGTTACCGGCAAATTCTGGATGAAAGTCATCAAGGCCCTGGCCCGATGGCGTTGGCGCGCCTGACGCCTGCCTGCCGGCGTATGCCGGCCCATCCGTTTGCCCGAACCAATGCTGTTTGCCACGAGGCTACTCATGATCCGCGAAGAATTCCTGCGCCTGGCCGCTGCCGGCTATAACCGCATTCCCCTGGCCTGCGAAACCCTGGCCGACTTCGATACGCCCCTGTCGATCTACCTGAAACTGGCTGACCAGCCCAATTCCTACTTGCTCGAATCGGTGCAGGGCGGCGAGAAATGGGGGCGGTACTCGATGATTGGTCTGCCGTCGCGGACCGTGCTGCGTGTGCATGGCTACCACGTGTCCATCCTGCAGGACGGCGTCGAGGTCGAAAGCCATGACGTCGAGGACCCCCTGGCGTTCGTTGAAACCTTCAAGCAGCGCTACAACGTGGCCGACGTACCCGGCCTGCCACGCTTCAACGGTGGACTGGTCGGCTATTTCGGTTACGACTGCGTGCGTTACGTTGAAAAGCGCTTGGGCGCGAGCCCCAACCCGGACCCTCTCGGGGTGCCGGACATCCTGCTGATGGTCTCTGATGCGGTGGTGGTATTCGACAACCTGGCTGGCAAGATGCACGCCATCGTGCTGGTAGACCCTGCCCAGGAACAGGCCTATGAGCAAGGCCAGGCGCGCCTGCAAAGCCTGCTCGAAACGCTGCGCCAACCCATCACGCCACGCCGCGGGCTGGACCTGAGCGGGCCTCAGGCAGCCGAGCCTGCATTCCGGTCGAGCTACACGCGTGACGATTATGAGCATGCCGTCGGCCGTATCAAGGAATACATCCTGGCCGGTGATTGCATGCAGGTGGTGCCGTCGCAGCGCATGTCCATCGACTTCAAGGCAGCACCCATCGACCTCTACCGCGCCTTGCGTTGCTTCAACCCGACGCCGTACATGTATTTCTTCAACTTTGGGGACTTTCATGTCGTCGGCAGCTCGCCCGAAGTGCTGGTACGGGTCGAGGACAACCTGGTCACGGTGCGCCCCATCGCCGGTACACGCCCACGCGGTGCGACGGAGGAGGCCGATCGCGCGCTGGAAGACGATTTGCTGTCGGACGACAAGGAAATTGCAGAGCACCTGATGCTGATCGACCTGGGGCGCAACGACGTCGGCCGCGTATCGTCTACAGGCAGTGTGCGCCTGACCGAGAAGATGGTGATCGAGCGTTATTCCAATGTCATGCACATCGTTTCCAACGTCACCGGCCAGTTGCGCGAAGGGTTGACGGCGATGGATGCACTGCGGGCCATCCTGCCTGCCGGTACGCTGTCCGGGGCGCCCAAGATCCGTGCGATGGAGATCATCGATGAGCTGGAACCGGTCAAGCGCGGGGTTTATGGCGGCGCTGTGGGGTACTTCGCCTGGAACGGCAACATGGATACGGCGATCGCCATCCGTACGGCCGTGATCAAGGATGGAGAGCTGCACGTACAGGCCGGCGGTGGCATTGTTGCCGATTCGGTGCCAGCGCTGGAGTGGGAAGAGACCATCAACAAGCGTCGGGCCATGTTCCGTGCGGTGGCGTTGGCCGAACAGACCACTTCTCGGTAGGTGGCGGTTGCTTGAGGGGTGACGCAGTCCGAGCCCCTGTATGAGCGTAATGCTGTTCACTTAAGATCGTTGGGGCCGTTTCACGGCCCATCGCGGCACAAGACCGCTCCTACACTGCCCGCGTAATGCCTGAGTTAGTAGGCTCAAAGGGTTTTGTAGGAGCGGTCTTGTGCGGCGATGGGCCGCGAAGCGGCCCCGTTAATTTCAGGCTGGCCCGTTGCTAGAAATCCACGCTAACGCCAAGGCTCACACCTTGTTGCTTGAGCTCATCGCTCTTGCGCCAGTTGTAGCCGGCACGCACATTCACACCTGCCACCACTTCATGGCTCACCCCAAGGCTCGCTCGGGTCAGGTTGCTATGGGGGGTATAGCCGTCGAGCGTGAAATCGTTGGCTGGCAAAGCGGTGAATTTCAGGCGTACGTCCTGCTGGTCATGCTCGAACTCGTGCTCCTGAGCCACCTCGGCAAATACTCGGGTAGCAGGCAATACCTGCACGCTACCCAGCAGGCCCAGGCCCAGCCGTCGTGACGTGCGCTCCTGGTCATCGAACCGCAGCGCCGTCGCGCGACCGCTCCTTTCGTCATAGCCATCGACCTTGACCCTGGCATAGTCAGCGCTCAGGAATGGCGCCAGCTGCCAGCGGGCACTTTCCGGCGCCAGGTTATAGCCCAGTCGGCCAGACACGGCCCATGTTTCGCCCTGGGTATCGCCTTTTTCACTGCGCTCGCTCACCCCCAGCGCGAAGGTGCGTTTCAGATCGTCATAATCCAGGTGCCCGACGGTCAATGCCGCATCTGCCCACCAGCGGTGCTGGCGGTACTGCGCAAAGACACTGGCCAGGTAGCTGTCGAGTGTGTAGTCCGAATCATGGCTGCCCACTTCCAGCTTCTGCCGGTACACGCCGCCAGCCAGCCCCAGCCGCCAGGCATCGTCGACCCGGTAGCTACCGCCGACAGTCAGGTTGTAACCGTGGCCGTCACCGCTGGCGGCACTGCGTTGCCCGCCGAAGTCCAGGTCTTGCGCACCAGCGGCGATGAAAGGCTGCCACTGACCGACCGCTTGCCAAGGGGCCTGCCATTGGCTGCGCAGTTCATCCTGATGAGCGCTGACGCTGGCGTGGGCCATTTCGGGAAGCAGGGTAAGCTCCCAAGGCGCGGCCAGAACGGAGTAGGCGTAATCGGCGATCAGTTGCTGGCCAGCAATGGTCGGGTGCACGGCGTCGTTGAACAATAGCTTCGTGGGGTCTGGCGTGATGCCGTTGACGCCATACACTGGGTTGCCGACGCAGCTTTCGCCGCTATAGCACGTACCGACGAGGTTCTGGTCGCTGGCCAGTCCGAACTGAGCGGGGTGGGACAGGGCCTCGCTCAGCAATAGGGGGACATTCAGGGGGATGACCTGCGCGTCGATTTGCCTGAGCTGGCTGAGCAGTGCCTGGTTGAAGGCACCGGACAGCAACGAAAGGGGGTTTTGCTGTGGCGTACCGCTGAAGTTGGGCGTCTGGCCAAGATCAGGCAACAGCCAAACCATGATGTAGCGGGCACCCCCTTGTTGCAGGGCCTGAGCACTGGCGGCCAGGCGTGTGCCGGCAGCCACGGCGTCGGCTGGGCTGTTGACCAGGCCTTGCAGGAAGTCGTTGCCGCCGCCTGTCACGTAATACAGTGCATTGGGATCGGCGCGAAGCCCGGTGGCCAGGTAGCCAGGTTTTTCCCGAAGCACCAGGCCCGCGCCCAGGCGCCCGGGTGGGATGACCGTGCTGGAGGTAGTGGTGATGGAGTCCAGGATCTGCTTGGTGGTATAGCCGCCAACCGCCCAGTTGTTGCCATCGGGCAGGCCCAGCGCCGGATTGACCGGCGATGTGGAAGGCCCAAGCGCATTGGCGTCCAGGCCCAGGCGAGCGCCCAGGATCATCGGCGACACAGGTGCATAGCTGCCATCGGCATTGCGGTTGGTGAAGCGAAGGCCTGCGAACTGGCCGGCGTCGCTCAGGCTGTCACCGAATACGATCAGTGAAGCGTACGGGTCAGCAGATGCAAATGCCTGGCCGCAGGCCAATGCCAGTGAGGCGGCGGTGACGCGCAATAATGGTACGTTGAGCATCGATAAACATCCTTTTCTTTGTTTTTATCAGGACAACTCCATCGACCTTAGCAAAACGCCGCGCATCGCACCTGATGCCATTCGTTTCCCAGTGTTTACGGGCATATTGCGCCCGCCGCCCCGGTAGGCTACTGTGCCGAGACGTATGAGCGAGACCTACCCTGTGTTGATCGTCAGCAAACTCTTGATGCGCGTTATCAAGGCCCACGCCCGTTGGCGTTGGCGCGCCTGACTTTATCCTCTGCCGGTCCATCCGGCCCGCCCCTGTTTGCCTTCCTGTCTCAACGTCTTTAAGCGGCAAAGTTGCGCCTGCGACAGTTACAGGAAGGTTCGAATCATGAAGTCAGTAGGTTCAAGAGGTTTCATCCGATGTTACTGATGATCGACAATTACGACTCATTCACTTACAACGTCGTCCAGTACCTGGGCGAGTTAGGGGCTGATGTGCGGGTCATTCGCAATGACGAAATGACCATCGCCCAGATCGAAGCCCTCGCGCCGGAGCGCATCGTCGTTTCGCCTGGGCCCTGTACGCCGAGCGAAGCCGGTGTGTCCATCGAAGCCATTCTTCATTTCGCCGGTAAACTGCCGATTTTGGGGGTGTGCCTGGGCCATCAGTCCATCGGCCAGGCGTTCGGTGGCGATGTCGTGCGTGCACGCCAGGTGATGCACGGTAAGACGAGCCCGGTCCACCATCGTGACCTCGGCGTGTTCAGCGGGCTGAACAATCCGGTGACCGTGACCCGCTATCATTCGCTGGTGATCAAGCGCCAGACGCTGCCGGAGTGCCTGGAAGTGACGGCCTGGACCGCACACGAAGATGGCTCGGTCGACGAGATCATGGGTGTACGGCACAAGACGTTGAATATCGAGGGCGTGCAATTTCACCCCGAGTCGATACTCACCGAGCAGGGCCATGAACTGTTCGCCAATTTCCTCCAGCAGACTGGCGGCCACCGCTAAGGAATGAATATGGATATCAAGAGCGCGCTGGGTCGCATTGTCGGCCATCTGGACCTTTCCACCGATGAAATGCGCGGCGTGATGCGCCAGATCATGACCGGCCAATGCAGTGAAGCGCAGATTGGCGCATTTCTGATGGGCATGCGCATGAAAAGTGAAAGCATCGACGAAATCGTTGGCGCGGTGTCGGTCATGCGGGAGTTGGCTGACAAGGTCGAGCTGAACACCCTTGATGGGGTGGTCGACATCGTGGGTACCGGGGGCGATGGTGCCAATATCTTCAACGTGTCCACGGCATCCGCTTTCGTACTGGCTGCTGCCGGCTGCACCGTCGCCAAGCATGGTAACCGGGCGGTGTCCGGCAAAAGTGGCAGCGCAGACCTGCTGGAAGCGGCTGGCATCTACCTGAACCTGACGCCCGTTCAGGTGGCCCGCTGCATCGACAGCCTGGGTATCGGCTTCATGTTCGCCCAAAGTCACCACAGCGCCATGAAACATGCCGCTGGGCCGCGTCGCGATCTAGGGCTCAGGACCTTGTTCAACATGCTTGGCCCGCTTACGAATCCGGCCGGTGTGAAGCATCAGGTGGTTGGGGTGTTCACCCAGGCGCTCTGCCGTCCTCTGGCCGAGGTGCTGCACCGCCTGGGCAGCAAGCATGTGCTGGTGGTGCATTCCAAGGATGGGCTGGACGAGTTCAGCCTGGCAGCGCCCACTTTCGTGGCTGAATTGAAAAATGGCGAGATTGCCGAGTACTGGGTTGAACCGGAAGACTTGGGCATGAAGAGCCAGAGCCTTCATGGCCTGGCGGTCGAGGACCCGCAAGCGTCCCTGGCGCTGATTCGTGATGCGCTGGGTCGACGCAAGACCGAGAACGGCCAGAAGGCCGCCGAGATGATCGTGCTCAATGCCGGTGCAGCCCTATATGCCGCAGATCACGCCATGAGCCTGAAGGCCGGCGTTGAACTTGCCCACGACGTGCTGCACACCGGGTTGGCCTGGGAGAAACTGCAGGAGCTGGGTGCGTTTACGGCCGTATTCAAGGTGGAGAATGAAGCATGAGCGTGCCAACGGTGCTGGAAAAGATCATCGCCCGCAAGTTCGAGGAAGTGGCCGAGCGCAGTGCTCGCGTAAGCCTTGCCGAACTTGAGCAATTGGCCAAGGCGGCCGACGCGCCCCGTGGTTTCGCCAACGCCATGCTGCGTCAGGCCGAGCGCAAGCAGCCAGCGGTGATTGCTGAAATCAAGAAGGCCTCCCCTAGCAAAGGTGTGATCCGGGAGCATTTCGTCCCTGCAGACATTGCCGTGAGCTACGAGAAAGGCGGCGCAACTTGCCTGTCGGTGTTAACGGATGTCGATTATTTTCAGGGGGCGGACGACTACCTCAAAGAGGCGCGAGCAGCCGTGTCGCTGCCGGTGATCCGCAAGGACTTCATGGTCGACCCTTATCAAATCGTCGAGGCCCGTGCTCTGGGCGCAGATTGCGTGCTGCTGATCGTGTCGGCGCTCGACGATGTGAAAATGGCCGAGCTGGCGGCCACGGCCAAGTCGGTCGGGCTCGATGTGCTGGTGGAGGTGCACGATGGTGCTGAGCTTGAGCGCGCACTCAAGACGCTGGACACGCCATTGGTGGGTGTCAACAACCGTAACCTTCATACCTTCGAAGTGAACCTGGAGGCCACGCTGGACCTACTGCCACGTATCCCCGCGGATCGGCTCGCCATTACCGAGAGCGGCATTCTCAATCAGGCCGATGTGCAGCTGATGAAGATCAACCGCGTCTATTCATTCCTGGTGGGTGAGGCATTCATGCGGGCTGAGAACCCGGGGCTCGAGCTCCAGCGTTTGTTCTTCCCTGATCAAGTGAAAAAGACCATTCAGCAACTGGACTGAATGAACCAAGCCGGCCATGTTGCCGGCTTTTTCATGGTTGCCATCTGGCTTAGGGCGCTTTCGCCCTGATGCCTGTCATGCAGAGGCTGTGACGCTAACGGTAGTGGCCACAGGCTGCGTAACTCAATCGAAGGTGAATCAATGACTGACCAGCCCCTGGCCCTTACCGTCGAGCAAGGGCTGCTTGCCGAACAGGACCTGCTGGCCGCCGTTTGCCGGGGCGAGCGCGATAACGGTGTGTTGTTCTGGCGCCCCACTGACCAGGCGCTGGTGATGCCTCGCAGGATGAGCCGGCTGGAGCACTTTGAAGCGGCGAGTGCGCAATTGGCTGGCGCTGGCTGGCCAGTGCTGCTGCGCGAAACCGGCGGCGAACCTGTACCGCAGTCCCATTCGACGGTAAATATCGCCCTGGTCTATGCGGCCCCGCGCAGTGAGGGCGATCAAGGGCGTATCGAAAAAGCCTACCAGCGCTTGTGCCTGCCACTGTGCGAGGTGCTGCAGGAGTGGGGCGGTGTCGCCTCGGTGGGCGAGATCGAGGGTGCATTCTGCGATGGCCGGTACAACGTCAACCTCAATGGTCGCAAGTTGGTGGGGACCGCCCAGCGCTGGCGCCAGGCCGCCGCAGGCAAGGGCCCGGTGGTGCTGGTGCATGGGGCATTGCTGCTGGATAACGACCGGGAGGCAATGGTAGCTGCCGTCAACCACTTCAATATGTGCTGCAACCTTGAACAGCGATGCCGCGCCGATGCACACATCGCCTTGCATGAGGTAGCACCGGCGGCACCGTGGTTCGCACGGCTATCCCAAGCGTACGCGCAGGTGCTGGCTGAGGTGCCCGTCAGCTAGCGCGTGCCATGTACCACCATGGTCTTGCCCTTGACCTGGACCAGGCTGCGTTCTTCCAGGTCCTTCAGGACGCGGCCGACCATCTCCCGTGAACAACCGACGATTCGCCCGATTTCCTGACGGGTGATCTTGATCTGCATGCCGTCTGGATGGGTCATGGCGTCGGGCTGCTTGCACAAGTCGAGCAAGCACCGCGCAACTCGGCCGGTGACATCGAAGAAGGCCAGGTCCCCAACCTTGCGGGTAGTGTCGCGCAGGCGCTGGGCTATCTGGCTACTGACGGCGTAGAGCATGTCCGGCTCGTGTCGTACCAGTTCGCGGAACTTGTCGTAGCTGATTTCCGCCACTTCGCACTCAGTCTTGGCCCGAACCCAGGCGCTACGATGCTGCTGCGCCTCAACCGGTTCGAACAGCCCTAGCTCACCGAAGAAGTCACCGCTGTTGAGGTAGGCGATGATCATTTCATGGCCATTTTCGTCTTCGATGAGGATGGTGACCGACCCCTTGATGATGAACGACAACGTCTGCGCGCGTTCACCTGCACTGATGATGTTGCTCTTGGCGCTGTAGCGCCGGCGTTGGCAGTGCACCAGCAATTTGTCGATGTTCTTGATCTTTGGGGTTAGGGCAGAGGCTGCCATCGCGAAATCCTGTTCTGTGCAGTCCATGGGCGTCCATGGCTGTTGGCTGGAAAAACGCCATTCGATTGGCGCCAGCTTATCAGACACTACAAAATGTTTCGGCATTAAAGCGCCTCCTTACATACTTTTCCCACAGCGGCACAACGACTAAGCTGACACCCTTTTTGCAAATTCAGGAGTTCGGGTGATGAAGGCACGTATCCAGTGGGCCGGTGAGGCAATGTTCCTTGGCGAGTCCGGCAGCGGCCACGTCGTGGTGATGGATGGCCCACCCGAGGCCGGCGGCCGCAACCTGGGCGTCAGGCCGATGGAAATGTTGTTGCTGGGCCTGGGCGGTTGCAGCAGTTTCGATGTGGTCAGCATCCTGAAAAAGTCGCGCCAGGCGGTGGAGAGCTGCGAAGCGTTTCTCGAGGCCGAGCGGGCAGGCGAGGATCCAAAGGTATTTACCAAGATCCACATGAATTTCGTGGTAAAGGGCCGCGGGTTGAAAGAGGCCCAGGTCAAGCGTGCTGTCGAGCTTTCGGCCGAAAAATACTGCTCGGCGTCGATCATGCTTGAGCGTGCCGGGGTCGAAATCACCCATGGCTACGAGATCGTGGAACTGGGTTGAGCAACGGGCGCGAGCTGCGCGGCGCGTACCGGCGGCGCTTAGTGGCGCAGTGCTGGCAGTGTCGCGTATAGCCAGCCTGGTAGTGCGCTTCTGACCGACTGGCTCAACGCCTCCCGGTGTTTTTGGTAAAGCAGGCCCAGCCCTATGACGCCCAAGCCGATCAAGCTGACCAACACCGGGAACAACAGGGATTGGGCAAATACGTCATACGCCAGGTACCCCAGGTAGGCGGCAACGCCAAGTGCCCCGAACACCATGAAGACGGGCCGGCGCAGCAACACTGCAACCCCCATGAGCACAAGGTTTATCAGGCAGTAGGTGGCTTTCCCCCATTCACTGCCGCTGTCGAGCATCGTCAACCCACCCCAGAAGGCTGCAAGGCCGGCCAGATAGCCCCAATGGGCATAGTCTTGCCGCGTCCTGCCATCGACTACCAGAAACACCAGCAAGGTCGCCAACCCGAACCACAGAGATACCACTCGGCGTTGTTCCCAACTAAATGGCGCGCCGAATACCCACTCGGTAAGGTCCATCGACATGAACCACAGGGCAACGGCAATGGGCATGACGATAAACGGGTAGGGGACAAGGCGGAGCATCGCCACACCTGCAACAACGGTAGCGGCCTCCATGGCCAGCCAACCGCCCTGTACATGGGTGTAGTACTGGTGGTAATCAGCTTGCACGTCATCGAGCGGCCACCAACCGAGCAACCGCTCCAGCGCGAAGACGGCCAGTGGCACGATACTGACCGCGGCTGCGGCCAGTACGCCGGCCGCAATGGGTTGCTTGCGCTTTTGAAGACTGAGTGCGACCAGGGTCAACAACCCGATGTAGGCACTGGCCACGGCCAGTAACGCGGTGTCGCCGAGGCGTAGCCATGCCTCGTTGAGCAGCCAGCCCATGGCCCCCATGACCAGCAGTGCGCCGAAGTAGAACGCGCTGTGGGCCAGTTGAAGGCTGCCTGTCGCCTCTTGACGCTGGCTGAGAAAGGCTTGCAAGGCCTGGTCCTGGCCTGGCTGGAGAATCCCCGCCTCGACCGCTCGCGCCAGGTCCCTGGCATCGAAACGTGTTGTCATGACGAGCCTTCAGATGCGATAGGTGCTCTTGGTCATGACCTTGGCCAGCAGGCTCATGCCAAAACGCACAGGCGCAGGGAAGCGGTAGCCACCGGCTTGCAGTGCCGTATCGGCGTGCTGTTCTTCGTCGACGCGCATCTGCTCGAGGATGGCTCGGGATTTTTCATCTTCAGTAGGGATCTGCACCAGGTGCTCGTCCAGGTGCTTGCAGACTTGGTGCTCGGTCGCTGCCACGAAGCCCAGGCTCACCTTGTCACTCACCAGCCCGGCAAAAGCGCCGATGCCGAATGACATGCCATAGAACAGCGGGTTCAGGACGCTGGGGTGGCTGTTGAGTTGGCGGATGCGTTGTTCGCACCAGGCCAGATGATCGATTTCCTCATCCGCAGCGCGCTCCATGGCCTTGCGCACTGACGGCAGTTTGGCCGTCAAGGCCTGGCCTTGATAAAGCGCCTGGGCGCAGACTTCACCGGTGTGGTTTATGCGCATCAGCCCTGCCACGTGACGTGCCTGCCGATCTTCGAGTTCGACGGCGGGCTTGACGATGGCCGGGGACGGACGAGAGGGTTGGCCGCTGAACGGCAGCAAGGTGCGCATGGCGGTGTCGGCCTGCAGCAACAAGCGGTCGAGCGGGGAATAGTGACGTTCGGTAGCCATCGGGCACCTCCGCAAGAGTGTGCCCGACAGTCTAACCCAATCGCGCTCGAGTCGCTTGCGGTGGATCAGCCCGGTGGCCAGTTCATCTGGCGTTGGCCGAGCACGTGCATGTGAATGTGGTAGACCGTCTGCCCACCTTGTTCATTGCAGTTCATGACCACGCGAAAGCCTTCCTCGCAGCCCAGTTCCCTGGCCAGACGCTGGGCTGTGAACAGAATGTGCCCAGCCAGGCCCTTGTCTTCTTCGGTCAGGTCGTTGAGGGTGCGGATGTGCTTCTTCGGAATGACCAGAAAATGCACCGGGGCCTGGGGGGCGATGTCGTGAAATGCCAGAACCTGGTCATCTTCGTAGATGATCTTCGCCGGGATCTCCCGGTTAATGATCTTGAGGAATAAATCGTCCACAGCACTTGCTCCATGGTGAGGGTCCGGGCCGAGTGTACTCAGGCCGAAGCCGCTCGCCCAGCGACTATTCCATACCGACTGGACAATAACGCCGGTGAATCACACCTGCCAGCTTGCGCACTAACCCGTTCGGCAGCAGGCGCGGGGCGAACGCCAGCCAGCGATTGCGTCGCCCCGGCAGAATCAAGGCGCGGTTGCGGGCGAGCGCGCGAACGGTGTACAGCGCCACTTCCTCGGGGCTGAGGCAGCGGCTTTTGCCTTCGAGCCGGGCGATGTGGCGCCGTGAGGAACGCACCGGCCCCGGGCACAGCACGCAGACTTTGATGCCTGTGGGTTTGAGCTCTTCGCGCAGGGCCTGGGAGAAATTCATCACGTATGCCTTGCTGGCGGCATAGGTGGCCATCCATGGCCCGGGAGCCACGCCGGCCAGCCCGGCAACGTTGAGGATCTGGCCGCCGCCCTGTACCGCCATCAGATTGCCGATGGCATGACACAAGCGGCTCAGTGCCAGCACGTTGACTTCGAGCAGGTCCTGTTCGTCGGCCCATTCATGGGCCAGGAATGGGCCGTAGGTGCGCTGACCGGCGCAGTTGACCAGCAAATCGATGCGCCGCTCGCCTTCTTCCAGCTCGAGGACGAACCCTGACAGCCTAAGCGGTTGGCTCAGATCGCACGCACGCAACAGCACTTCGACGCCGAAACGCTGGGCAAGCTCGATGGCGACCGGCTCCAGGGTTTCACGGTGGCGTGCGACCAGGATCAGGTTGCGCCCGCGCCGTGCCAGGGCCTCCGCCAGGGCCAGGCCCAAGCCGGTGGAAGCGCCGGTGATCATGGCGTAACGGGTCATGCAGGGCTCCTGGGGCCGAAGAGGGCATCTAGTGTACAGCTTGGCGGTGGCGGGTGCTGCGTTTTGCTGGGCTGCCCAAGCCTGGGAGTGCGCCGCTGCGTGGGCTGTCAGTGGCGCTTATGACGATCGGCGAGTAGCTTTGCACCGTCCTGGCAGGCCCAGTGCTGGGCACCATTCTCAGAACGGTTTGACCACCACCAGGATAACGACCGCCAGCAGGATCAGAACAGGTACCTCGTTGAACCAGCGATAGTAGACATGGCTGCGGGTGTTGGTGCCGGCGGCGAAGCGTTTGCGCTGGGCCCCGCACACATGGTGGTAGCCGGTCAGCAGAAGCACCAGTGTCAGCTTGGCGTGCAGCCAGCCCTGGCTCAGCCACCCCGGTGTGAGGTAGAGCATCCAGGCGCCGAACACATACGTGGCGATCATCGCCGGGTTCATGATGCCTCGGTACAGCTTGCGTTCCATGGTCACGAACCGGTCCTGGCTGATGCTGTCCTGGCTCTGGGCATGGTAGACGAACAGCCGTGGCAAGTAGAACAGGCCGGCGAACCAGCATACGACGCTGACGATGTGCAGCGCTTTGATCCATAGGTAGAGCATCGGGGCATTCCTTCAGGTATTCACGGTCGTCAGATAGTAGTGCCCAGGCGCCCTCAGGGACACCTGAAGTGTTGTGACAGACGCATCACGCCCCTATCATCGTGCGTTTTCCAGACGGCTCGTTGATAAGGGGCAAGCGTTATGATCAAGGTCGGTATCGTCGGCGGCACGGGTTACACCGGCGTCGAACTGTTGCGTCTGCTGGCTCAGCACCCACAGGCCGAGGTAGCGGTCATCACCTCGCGCTCGGAAGCCGGTGTGGCGGTGGCCGACATGTATCCGAACCTGCGCGGCCATTACGACGGCCTTGCATTCAGCGTGCCTGACAGCAAGACCCTGGGCGCGTGTGATGTGGTGTTTTTTGCCACCCCCCATGGTGTCGCTCATGCCCTGGCGGGCGAACTCCTGGCGGCGGGCACCAAGGTCATCGACCTGTCGGCCGACTTCCGCCTGCAGGACGCAGTGGAGTGGGCGAAGTGGTACGGCCAGCCTCACGGCGCGCCTGATCTGCTCGACGGTGCCGTGTACGGTTTGCCCGAGGTCAACCGCGACAAGATCCGCCAGGCGCGCCTGATCGCGGTTCCGGGCTGCTACCCAACCGCCACTCAACTGGGTTTCCTGCCGTTGCTCGAAGCTGGCTTGGCCGACGCGTCGCGCTTGATCGCCGACTGCAAGTCCGGTGTCAGCGGTGCCGGACGGGGTGCGGCTGTCGGGTCGCTGTTCTGTGAGGCCGGTGAGAGCATGAAAGCCTACGCGGTCAAGGGGCATCGCCACCTTCCGGAAATCAGCCAGGGCCTGCGTCTGGCTGCGGGCAAGGACATTGGCCTGACCTTCGTCCCTCACCTGACGCCGATGATCCGCGGCATCCATGCCACCTTGTATGCGACTGTCGCCGACACATCGGTCGACCTCCAGGCGCTGTACGAGAAGCGCTACGCCAACGAACCCTTCGTGGACGTGATGCCCGCCGGTAGCCACCCCGAAACCCGCAGCGTGCGCGGCGCCAACGTCTGCCGCATTGCTGTTCATCGTCCACAAGGGGGTGATCTGGTCGTGGTGTTGTCGGTCATCGACAACCTGGTCAAAGGCGCTTCCGGGCAGGCCGTGCAGAACCTGAACATCGTGTTCGGGCTTGATGAGCGCATGGGGCTGAGCCATGCCGGCCTGTTGCCGTAAGCTGACGAGGGCTTACGGCGAGCTGTGCTGATCGCGACCTGCCCGTCGCCTATTGTTGACCGATTTTCTCGGGAAAGCGGATAATGGCCGTCATCGAGTTTTATGACGGCCGTCGGCCGGGAGAATCAACATGAGCGTCGAAACCTTCACCCCTACGGTTTTGGAATTTACCCACGGTGCTGCGCTGAAGGTGAAGAACCTGGTTTCCGAAGAGGGCAATGACCGCCTGAAACTGCGTGTATTCGTCACCGGTGGCGGTTGCTCGGGTTTCCAGTATGGCTTCACGTTCGATGAGGAAGTGGCCGACGACGATACCATCGTGGAGCGCGAGGGGGTCTCGCTGGTAGTGGACCCGATGAGCTTCCAGTACCTGGCCGGTGCCGAAGTGGATTACCAGGAGGGCCTGGAAGGCTCGCGCTTCATTATCAAGAACCCCAATGCTGCCACCACCTGTGGCTGTGGCTCTTCGTTCTCGATCTGAAGCCTTGCCTTCGTCAAAACGCCGCGCTTCAGCGCGGCGTTTTTCGTTGGGCAGGTCAATGGCTCAGGCCGGATAGATGGCGCCCAGAACACGCAGGCCTTTGGCGGCCGTAACGCTGGGACGGTTAGCAGGGATGCCTTCGAGGCAGCAATGCGCCAGCCAGGCGAACGCCATGGCCTCAACCCAATCAGGGTCTACCCCCTGTTCGGCTGTGCTGGACACCTTCACGCCAGGCAGGCCTGTTGCAAGGCGAGCCATCAAGGCGCCATTGTGTGCGCCACCCCCACATACCAGAAGGGTCCTGGTGCCTTGCTGTGCGGTGTTCAGCGAATCGATGATGCTTTGGGCGCTGACTTCCAGCAGCGTTGCCTGGACGTCCTCGTCGCGGTAGGCAGGCAGCGCAGCGAGATGGCTGTCCAGCCAGCGCAGGTTGAAGACTTCACGGCCTGTACTCTTGGGCCCACTGCCGGCAAAGAATGGGTCGGCCATGAGGGAGGCCAGCAGGGCAGGTTGCACAGCCCCACACGCCGCCCAGGCGCCGTTGGCATCGTATGCCTGGCCGCGCTTGCGCTCGATCCAGGCGTCCATCAGGACATTGCCCGGTCCGCAATCGAAACCTCGGACCGGCTTGTCTTTGGCAATTAGGCTGAGGTTGCTGAAACCGCCCACGTTCAGAATGGCCAGCGGCTGTTCGAGGTGGCCGAACAGGGTTTCGTGGAACGCCGGGACGAGCGGTGCGCCCTGACCACCGGCCGCTACGTCACGGCGACGAAAGTCGGCCACGACCGTGATGCCTGACAGTTCAGCCAGGAGCGCCGGGTTGCCGATCTGTACGGTGAAGCCTCGGGCAGGCTCATGGCGAATGGTCTGGCCATGGCTGCCGATAGCGCGAATGTCTTTGGGCTGCAAGGCATGGTGGTCGAGCAAATCCCGTATGCCTCGGGCTGCCAAGGCCGCCCACAGGTTCTCAGCGAGGGCGACCCGCGCTACTTCATCCGGCCCAGAAGTACACAGGTCAAGCAGCGCTTGCCGCAGTTCCGTTGGCATGGGCAGATAATGGGTGGCGAGCAGTTCGATGTGCTCGCCTTGCTCGATCAGGGCGATGTCCAGCCCATCCAGGCTGGTCCCTGACATCACACCTAGGTAAAGGCCCATGGGCTCACCGTTTGTTCATGGCAAGTAGCGTGGCTTTTTCCTGGTCCATGCGTGCGATCAGCGGCTGGCTTTGCTGCAGGAAACGCTGGCGCTCGTTCTTGGCGATCGGGTCGGACATCGGCACTTTCTGGCTCAGCGGATCAACATGCACGCCGTTGACCTGGAACTCGTAGTGCAGGTGGGGACCGGTGGAAAGGCCGGTGGTCCCGATATAGCCGATGATCTGGCCCTGCTTGACCGAGCCCCCGGTCTTGATGCCTTTGGCAAAGCCTTGCATGTGACCGTACAAGGTCTTGTACCGATTGCCGTGCTGGATGATCACCGTATTGCCGTAGCCGCCGCGCCGGCCGGCCAGCTCGATACGGCCATCACCCGCGGCCTTGATGGGCGTGCCTCGCGGGGCTGCATAGTCCACCCCCTTGTGGGCGCGGATCTTGTTGAGAATCGGGTGCTTGCGCCCGGCAGAGAAGCGGGAGCTGATGCGCGCGAAATCCACGGGTGTGCGGATGAAGGCTTTGCGCAGGCTGTTGCCATCGGCCGTGTAGTAGCTGGTGTTGCCTTGCTTGTTGGTATAGCGCACGGCCGTGTAGGTCTTGCCACGGTTGGTAAAGCGCGCCGAGAGGATATTACCGGTGCCGACCACTTTGCCGTCCATCACCTTCTGCTCATAGACCACGTCGAACTCGTCACCTTGGCGAATATCCTGGGCGAAGTCGATGTCGTAGCCCAGCACCTTGGCCATGTCCATGGTCAGGCTGTGGGACAACCCGGCGCGTTGTGCCGATGCCGAGAGCGAGCTCTTGATGACGCCATGGGCGTAGGCGGTGCGCACTACGGGTTTGCTGATTTCACGGTTGAAGGTGTAGCCCTTGGCCGTCTTGGTCAGGCGAATGGTTTCGAGGCTGCCGACCTTGCTGTGCAAGCTGGCCAGCTGGCCTTGCTTGTCCAATTCGAACTGCAGGACCTGGCCATGCTTGAGCTGGCTGAACTGCTTGGCTTGCTTGCTGCTGGCAAGAATGTCGTGGACGGCATTGGCCGGCAGGCCGACCTTGGCGAACAGCGTTGACAAGGTATCTCCGCTTGCGACGGTGACTTCCCGGTGGGCAGGGTCTTTCGCAGGCTGTGCGGCGGCTTCGGCCGGCGGGGTTTGCTGTTCGGCTTTCTGGGTGGAGGCAGCCGCCTCATCGATCTGCGCAAACGGCGAGCCTTGCTCACCGGCTGCCTGCACCAGTGGCGCCGCGCGGGATTCGTCTTTCAGTTGCTCGGCAGGGGTTTCCAGCTCGAGGTTGAGGGTGGTTTTCTTGGCTTCCACGTCGCTGGATGGGAACACCAGCAATGCCAGGCTAAGCAGGGCGGCAATGCCACTGGCGGCCAACAGGTGTGTTTTCGGATAAAGCGGAGGCGCTTTAGGCGGTTCGTTGGTCATGGGTAAGGAGACTTTGAAAAAGGTGAAATGGAATAGATGAATGACATGATGAAGATGAAATAACTGTATAAAATATAACCAAAACCATTTTCACGCAAGGGCGCGTAGACGCTGCGCACACGCCCCCAGGTCACATCCCTTTGCAAAACTTGTATTTGACGGCCGATCTTGTATGGTTGGCTCCCCCTGAATCTGAGCCTTGCGGGTTTGTCTATGAAGTCGGTTGAAGAGCAGCTGGCGCTTATCAAGCGCGGTGCGGAAGAAGTACTGGTGGAGTCCGAGCTGGTTGAAAAACTCAAGCGTGGTCAGCCCTTGCGCATCAAGGCCGGTTTCGACCCTACCGCTCCTGACCTTCATCTCGGTCACACGGTACTGATCAACAAGCTGCGCCAGTTCCAGGAGTTGGGGCATACCGTGGTGTTCCTCATCGGTGACTTTACCGGCATGATCGGCGACCCCAGCGGCAAGAGCGCCACACGCCCGCCATTGACCCGTGAGCAGGTGCTGGACAATGCCGAGACCTACAAGCAGCAGGTCTTCAAGATTCTCGACCCGGCCAAGACCGAGGTCGCGTTCAATTCCACCTGGATGGACACGCTGACACCTGCCGACTTCATCCGTCTGGCATCGCAGTACACGGTCGCCCGTATGCTGGAGCGCGACGATTTCGACAAGCGCTACACCACTAATCAACCCATCGCCATTCATGAATTCCTCTACCCGCTGGTGCAGGGCTATGACTCTGTCGCGCTCAAGGCGGATGTCGAGCTGGGCGGGACCGACCAGAAGTTCAACCTGCTGATGGGGCGTGAACTGCAGCGTGCCTACGGTCAGGAAGCGCAGAGCATCGTGACCATGCCCCTGCTCGAAGGGCTTGATGGCGTCAAGAAGATGTCCAAGTCGCTGGGTAATTATGTCGGCATCCAGGAAGCGCCGGGTGTGATGTACAGCAAGCTAGTGTCGATTCCGGACACCCTGATGTGGCGTTACTTCGAGTTGCTGAGCTTCCGTTCCATGGAAGACATCGATCAGCTGCGCGTGGATGTGGCCAATGGGGCGAACCCGCGGGACATCAAGATCCAGCTGGCGGAGGAGATCGTGGCGCGGTTCCATGGTGAGGAGGCCGCAGCCAACGCTCATCGCGCCGCTGGTAATCGTATGAAAGAGGGCGAGTTGCCAGAAGACTTGCCCGAGATCGAAGTGCTTGCCGCCGAGCCGCTGCCCATTGCTGCGGTGCTCAACCGTGCCGGTCTGGTCAAGAACTCGGCGCAGGCGCGGGATCTGCTGGGGAGTGGGGCGGTGAAGGTCGATGGTGCTGTCGTTGATCGTGATTTCGTGGTTGCACTGGGCGCGACCCATGTCTGCCAGGCAGGTAAGAAGTCGTTCGCACGCGTCACGCTCAAGGCAGAGTAAGGCATTCGCTGCGCGTACTCTCTATAAGCGGGGGGAGGCCGAAGGGCCTCCCCGCTTTGCTTTTGATTTATATGAAATTAAAGGTTGACGCGGTTTCGAATCCCCTTATAATGCGCCCCACTTCCA
>NZ_VEJQ01000029.1:0-63429 GCF_007680745.1 Pseudomonas sp. DE0010 | reverse complement strand
CAGGCCTACCTGGTAAAAGCACGGCCTGCCTGGCGGTAGGCCGTTATCGGCCCGCACACAAAAAAACTGACACTCTCGATAGAATTCATGCCTTTGCGCTTGATCGTGGTCTGAGCACTAGACCTGGCTAACTAGGCCTCCTCTCTGAGGCGGTAACGGCAGTGACCTGTCAGCAGAAAGCGCTAAACATCCGTAACCGAGAGATCTTCGAATGCCCCCCGAAACGCCAGAAAACGCGGCCCGCCCAATGGATACGGTAGTGAGGCGGTTTTCTGTTGCCCCCATGATGGATTGGACCTACTCACCGCGTAGCCCTTGATTTCAAAGGGCTTCGACGACTTAGATAACTTCGAGTACCATTTTTGTACCACTCATACACACGGCCTTCGCCTTAACCGCTCCTTGCTTATCACTGAAGGGCCCACTCCCTCTACCCTCTTTCACGCAGACCGTCGCTTGGCCTTCAGGCGCTGAGAAAGAAAGTTTTTCGCCTTTGCCTCCCCGGTCTTCTGAGCCTTCTTCATCGCTTTGTTCGCCGCCGCCACTGCTTGCTCAGTAGATCGAGCAGTTGCCTCCATTTGCTCTTGGATGATGGGAGGCTGTTGCGCGAGCGCATCAGGGTCAAGAATGGGAGTTTCTTCACACGGCTGCCCGATTGCCATAACTACCTGATGCTTTCGAAGCGCCCTAGGCTCAAATCCATAGCGCTCATAGATAGGTACTAAACCGACTTCACAAGAGAGGCTGATGACGGAGTATTTAGTCACGATCTCTCGCATCATCAAGCTGAAGATCCCTTCACCTCTACGCGGCCTGGCCACCGCCGCATAATAGACACCGCACTCAGGGTGCACTCCAGGAGATAGACCGCAAAGCGCAAACCCGACAACGCAACCATCATCCATGGCAATGACCAATTCAATCTGAGATGGCTCCGGTCTCGCAAGATACGCCCGAACCTCCGCGAGCAAACTCAGCCGATATGCACTGAACAATGGATGCGACCTAGGGGGATGCCGCATGGATAACTCCGTTACATTGTCAGCAACAAGATTCAGGACTTCCTCTCCTTTGGCTTTGGGGACTGGCGCAGGTAGTGCCTCGATAACAATCATGGGAGCCTCGTGGTTGGCGTGATGGCGCATAGACACTAGCACTGCCCACACCAATTGTGTTGCAGTAAGAATAGGAAAAAGGCGCCCACTCCCATTTACTGGGGGTGGGCGCCTTAGAGATTTGAACCCGTCCGGATAATCGCGCAGGGCGCTTTAGGCCAGAAAAATCGGCCTTCAGCTAGTGCTAAGATGGACTAACTAGGTCTGCAGCGGCCCCAAATCTGCCCTAAAGCCTACCCTTATTGCGCGAAAAATGCTTCGCCTGAAAGCGTCGACCACGAAAGGCTCCTCGAAGGACGAGCAGGGCGTGCTTGCCGGGCTCCCCTGGCAGGCCGAGCTGATCGGGCTGCACGGGCCGGACGCGCATTCCTTGCAGGGCGAGCCGGCCCCCCTGTGGCCCCAGTAGTAAAAAAGACTGCTTGGCCCCGAGAGTCGAGCACCCATCCATCTTTGAACCAACCAAAATGGCGCCCCGAGTACCCGTAAATTGAGTCGTCAGAGATCCACGCTACAGGCGTACCGTTGTAGAGGTAGATCGCTGGACTCTCTTGCTCGTCGTCGTACCAGGCAACCGCACATCCGTTGCGATCATAAAACGTTTCATACGCCATGGCTGATCCTCATAGTAAAAGTAACCAGCTAGCATAGACGCAATATGGCATCACACCCGATTTTGCTGGAGTATCCAGAAGGAAAGCGCCCAAGCCCGCATACCCTTCACAGCACAGCACAGCACCGCACCGTGAGTTGATTCCATCAACTGATCGTCAACTCATCTGTGCTGGGACTCTTCCGCCACAGGTGTGCCGACTTAGCTAACGTGTGTGCACGGGAAACGTAGTGGAAGGCTAGCAGCTGTAGTGGCATACTGACACCCTTCCAACCAACCCGAGCAATGGACCGCCATGCATATCATCATCGAAAAAAATATTGAAGAACTAAAAAAAGAATACCAATATTCAAAAAAAATCCCAGAGTCAAAACTATTCGAATATTTCTGCAATTACTGCATCACCTCCAAACATTACCTTGGCAGATTCAACCCTAAAGACATAACCACCGAAGAAGATGATGCATCCATTGACGGAATCTCCATCATCATTGATGGCGACTTAATAACAACAATTGATGATGTCCAGAAAATCTTCAGAACTCACAAAACAAGTTTAAGCGCCGACATCATATTTACGCAATGCAAGAGTGGCGAAGCCTTTAGAAAAGCAGACATTAATAACTTTAGCGTTGGCCTTGAAGATTTTATCAGCCTAAACCCGCAGTACCCCCAAGGCAAGCTAAATCTCAATTCACTGAAAATAATCAAGGAAATATTTGGCAACCTGAAAAGAATAAAGAACCGCCTACCCAACCTCCACGCATATTATTGCACTAGCGGAAACTATAGAGAAGACCGTGAAATAAAGGCATCTTTTGATGCGCTGAAAATTAAAATTGCAGAGAAAGATCTATTTGGCGAGGTCAGTGTAACACCGCTTGGGCGAGCCGAACTGCTTAAATTCTATGCAAACGCTACAGAAAAGAATGAAGCAACTCTTAGATTAATCGATTACTTCGGGATGCCTAAGATCCCTAATATCCCCCAGTCATATATCGGGATTGCAAATGCTGAAGAATTCGTTACCAACGTTTTAGCGGATGCCGAAGGCAATCTCAATCATCGTGTATTCGAAGAAAACGTCCGGTCTTTTCTAGGAGAGAATAACCAGGTTAATAACAAAATCAAATCCACCCTCAATGATATCGACAAAAAGAATTTATTCTCTGTGCTTAACAATGGAATCACCATCGTTGCACCTGAACTCACACTGACTCCTAACACCAAGGAAATTAACCTTACAAATTATCAAGTCATCAACGGCTGTCAAACTAGCAACACATTGTTCATGAATAGACATCTGCTCGACACGTCTGTCAATATAATTATTAAATTTATCGAATCCGCCAACACCGACGTCTCAGAAGATATAATTTCTGCCACCAATAATCAAACAGAAGTGAACACCGAGTCGTTCCATGGCTTGAAAGGCAAAGCAAAACTTGTTCAAAAATATTTTGACGCAAAAAATGCCAAGGCAGCTCCAGAGAATAGAATTTACTTTGAACGCCGCGAAAGCGAGTATAAAGATGCTGGCTATCAGTTCACCCGGATTTTTGATGTCAGGGAATTGGCCCGCTGTTATGCGGCTATGGTGCTGAACCAAGCCCATCACTCGGCTAGATATGTAAAGGAGATATTTTCAACTAGCGGAAAAGATCTATTTTGCGACAACGACCATGAGTCTCTTTACTACGCCTCCGCTCTAGCCCTGTACAAATACAACACGCTTGTAAATGGTCGGAAAAATGGAGCACACAACTTTATCAAGCTTCGCTGGCATATTATTCAAGTCTACAAATGGGTAGTACATGGGAAGACTGATATCCCAGTACCATCCTCAAAAGCTGCTGAAGAATACGCAAACAAAATAATCACATCGCTTACTTCAGAAGATAAACCATACATGGAGCATTTCTTAACCTGCCAAGAAATCATTGTATCCACTGGCACTCCATCGGCAGACTCGTTGAAACGCGGAAAGTTCACTGCGGACCTCATTCATAAAGCGAACGAATACTTTGCGAAAAAATCGAATCAGGCGTAAGGCGTAAGCACAAACCCCAATCATGCCGCAACAGTGACAGAAGGCGCTTGAGCCCTTAAACAGTGGGTTTGGCGCCTTTTGAATTGGGCATTAAACGATAGGAGCTTAGTTTGTTAAGGATACGTACTTAGTCCTTACCCATTTACAAGCCAGCCTGAGCATTTACTACCTGTAAGAGACAGATTAGCTTTAAGACAGGCTATACGACGACAGATCCACCTTTGCGCCTTGAAACCAGCCTCGCGGTAGTGTGACAGTGTAGAAAGAACACCCTCGAAAAGAACTAACTCGGACCTAATTTCATCAACATAGGCTGTCGATTTGAGGAGATACGATATTGCTTTATTGCGCCCCCAATACTGGCTTGCCTCTTTCCTATTATCTCCGACACCTTCGCCTCTGCCTTTGCAGAAGTCATAACTTACGCTATAAGCAGAGAGATACATGTAGGCAATCAGAACGCTGATAATCATCCATACCCCTTAATCCTTTTAATTTAAAGCTCGTTATACTACAGCTGCGATCATCCATCGGACCTGACGGCCATCCAATCGCGCATGCTAATTTTGTTGACATTACTCAAAGGGCTGAGTAACGTTCATCGGTCGCAGTAAATCCTGCGACCTGGGATTGGCCTCCCGGAAATTCACAGGCGGACGTGACTACCGCTCTCTTGGCGGTTTTTTTTCGTCCGCAACATGGCAATGCCTGCACTATGGGCGGAGTCGTGTGGGCACCCGAAAGGGTGGCCGGCCCCTGTGAGCCGGTAGGCCAACCTGCACGGCTTCGCCCACCCGATTGGCCTCGGGCGCGGAGCCTCCTTCATCACAGGAGATCCACCATGAAAGCCATCGCACCCATTGCTCCTACCTCACCCGTAGCCGTAGAACTCATTGACGGGCATCCGACAACTACCAGCCTTGATGTCGCTGCCCACTTCGGCAAGCTGCACAAGGACGTCCTCAAGCGGATTGCTAGCTTGGACTGCTCCTCTGAATTCACACAGCGCAATTTTGCGCCGTGTACTCGTCCTGGCTTTAACAACAAGCCAGAGCCGTATTACCGCATGACCCGCGATGGCTTTACCTTCCTATGCATGGGCTTCACTGGTAAGGAAGCGGCCAGGTGGAAAGAGGCATATATCGACGCCTTCAACCAGCTGGAGCAAGCGGCCACCGAGAAGAGCAGCCTTCCAGCTATACAGGATGCCGTGCTCGAGCACCGCGCGTTCCGTGGCCGCCACATCCTGATCGCTAAACTGAACGACACCTACTGGCTCAGCGCCGGCAACCTCTGTACAGCACTTGGCCTGGGCAGCTCTGATCGAATAGTCCGCAGCCTGCTGCCACAGCACAAGCGTAAGCTGCGTCGGGGTAATCGTGATCTGTGGATGATCGACACCATGGGTGCCGAGCGTGCAGCAGACTATTGCAAAGCCGAGCTGGGCAGCGAGTACCGCATATGGCTTAACCGCCAGTTCACTCAGCAGCCAGCAGAAAAGCCAATTGAAGCGCCGACACTTATGGGCCGGCGCTGGTTGATATCGTTCGATCATACGGGCAAGGAACAGATCCGACCTATCCCGGAAGACGCTGGTGTAATGACGCTGAGGGAAATGATCAGCGCCGTTGCCACTGGCCATCTATTGCTATCCACCCCGGAGCTGTTTCAGCTCTCAGCCGCCCTGCACCGCCGAATCGAACGGCGCACGACGGATGAGGCTGCGCAGTTGAAAGAGCTGCAGCAACGAATCGCGAACTGCCGATAGCTCGCACATCAACAGAGCCAGGGCTGGGCACCTGTCCACCCTGCTCGACCAGCGTCAGAAAAGTTGCCCAAGCCCCGTGGGTCTCCAATTCATGATCACCATTTCGCCGGTCACCTCAGCCTTACATTGGCGCTGATTCGTAGTGGTATATCGGATATCCAGGCACTCGAAGTGGAAACCGTTGAAGGTGCGCCTGATGTCTGGGTGGTCGTTGATGCTGACCATCACCCTGCCCTTGCATCGGCGCATGAAGTCGGCCATGCGCTCGTACTCCTCGAAGGGAAAGTCAACGCCATAGCCGGCCGTCTGCCAGTAGGGCGGGTCCATGTAGAAGAACGTATGCGCCCGATCATAGCGTTCGGCGCAGGCGAGCCAGGACAGGTTCTCGACATAGGTGCCGGCGAGGCGTTGCCACGCGGCGGAGAGATTCTCCTCGATGCGCAGCAGGTTGATGGCCGGCCCGGTGGTGGCGGTACCGAACGTTTGTCCGGTGACCTTGCCACCGAAGGCGTGTTGCTGCAGGTAGAAAAACCGCGCTGCTCGCTGGATATCAGTCAGGGTTTCAGGACGAGTCATCTTCTGCCATTCGAAGATCTGCCGGGAGCTGAGCGCCCATTTGAACTGGCGCACGAATTCTTCCAAGTGGTTCTGCACAACACGGTAAAGGGTGACCAGGTCACCGTTGAGATCATTCAGCACCTCCACGGGGGCGGGCTGGGGACGCATGAAGAACAACGCGGCACCGCCGGCGAAGACTTCGACGTAGCACTCATGAGGGGGAAAGAGAGGGATCAAGCGGTCGGCCAGGCGGCGTTTGCCACCCATCCAGGGGATGATTGGAGAGGTCATAGGTATGCAAGTCTTTACTGTATGGATAAACAGGTGTTAGGCTCGCCGCGCTTTGTGCACAAGGCAGAGGCCACGGCTGGACTTGCAGGAAGGGTCTGCGGGTTCGGTGGGCCGGGCTGGATGTTGTCGCATCCTTCCCGGCTCGCCTCTTTTACTGCTTGGTGATTTCGCGAACGTAGGCCTGGCAGGCCTGCAAGGCGATTAGTCCGCGGTCGCCTTCATCGGTGATGGCGATAATTCGTTGAGCATGCGTTGGGTCAAGTTGGGCGCGTACGGCGCCAGGTACCACGCCTCCGGCGCCGGCGGTTTCTCGCACCCCACCGCTACAACTCCAGCGGGCAACGGCTCCAGAGTCGACGAGGACTGACAGCCGCAGATCAGTGGTAGCAAGCCGGTCACGCAGGCGAGCTTGAGTTTGTTGCGCATCTTCCATCTCCTTCCAGTGGTTTTGTGCCTGGGCCTGCAGGCGAGCCTCCAGGGCGCTACGGGCTTGCTGTTGTTCAGCTAGATGATCGAGCGCGGCAGCCGCCGCCCTCTCCCGCTCCAGGCCGTTGATACGTTCCTTCTCTGCCAGCTGTTTGCCGTAATCGTCGGCTTGCTCAGCAAGCTGCGCGTTGTATGCGTTAGCCTGCCAAACCCAAGCTGCTCGGGCGCCAACCGCACAGGCATGCAGCAACGCCGCGACAGCCAATAGGCGGGAGACCCACCCGTTCACTGCAGCACCTCAAGCGCTCGAGCGTCGATGGCCTTTCGATCCTCCAGGCCATTGGTACCGCCGTTGAAGCGCTTGGTGATGGCCAAGAGGTCGCCTTTGTGCGCGACGCTATTCAGTCCCTCTTTCTGCCAGAGCCAGCCAGCCGACAACGATGCGTAGACCGGATGATCGAGCAGCTCTGGCGTGTTCAGCAGCCGGCTATCTCCGAACAGCGCTTCGCTACAAGCTTCACAGCTGAAACGGCCAGTCACTTGAATCAGACCCCGGCCGCGATAGAGTTGGTCATCCCCATCCACTTCAGGCGTGCTGCCGAGGCGCTAGGCCAGGTGACTGGTGCTTAACATGCCGTCGACAGGAGGGGCAGGCGTGATCCCAGCCTCTGGTTTGATGGTGTAGTACAACGGTACGTCGATCATCTCACTCGAACAGGTATGCGCTGACTACATTACGCGCCTCATGCCGCTCATATTCGAACGCAAGGTGCTGCCCGGGGAAATCAAGCTGCCTATCACCCGACTTGAATTGAGCCAGAAGAGCGCTATGGGCATACACATTGCCGATCTAGCCCTTTAGATAGAGCAGCAGCGGGATGCGGCGCGCAAAGAGTGTGCGCAGTTGAATGAGATGTGACGTGCGGCTGATACAAGACTGCGATCCAGGATCATTTTCAGCTGTCTACAGCGAACTATATGGCTGAATCCGCGTCTGCACCCAGTCGAGCCCACCTTAGCGACTTAGCGTTGATGGCCTCCTACAATCGGCGGCCATTTACTTGCTCTCTCAATGGGCTGGATGGCAACGGTCGGATTGCCCTAATCCCGGACACGATACTGACCGCTTTCGTGCCATAGCTGCCATTGGAGGACGATTGCTGGCTTGAAGCGAGCCGCAACTCGGTCTAGCCCCCCCACAGTACCATCAGCCTTTCTAGTGATGGAGGGCGCGCTCTATCTCGTTGCTTGCCACAGCTCGGAAACCTCGGATTTACTGGTCGTCCCACTTAATGGCTACGGCTTTTTCTCGCTATATCTTACAGTGATCTTGATATTTTCTGACTCTCGCCTTGCATAGTCGCAGCGCTTCGGTGTATGTCAGCCAGAAAGGAAACGAAGACGAAAAATGCGGGAGCTAAGCAATGCTCCAAGCCCAAAGTTAGCCCTAGAGGAAAATATTTTTTCGAGGCTTGCCACAAGCCGTGGCAGCCCCAAGCAAATACTTGAACAACCAGCACCTGCTGATGCACAATTAGCAATAGCACTCCAAGCACTGTTAGGCGCACATTCATGAATCTTGATATTTTGTTTTCTCCATCCATATTACTTTCTTTCTTAGCATGCCTCGCACTACCTTTATTATGTCTATTCAATTGCTTGATTAGCTCTAACCTTACACGCCCAGTTGTATTTATGCTTGGGATTTGCTTTATTGGTATCGGCGTCTTTGGACACATTGCTTTTCTCGATATGCTAGAGCGATGTAAAGAATGGCAATCTTCAGGCCATGTGTCGCAGAATGTACTGTCTCGGCTTGAGCGCTACCACCTGGTATTCGCCTACATGCTTCCATTCGTATCAGGAGCGATTGGGACTAACGTTATTTCCGATGCGCTACTGAAACACCATACTTATGAGCGGTCTTTTTCTGCTTTAGAATTCCTTCAAGACCTTACGAAAATTGCTCTGATGCCAGTCGGTCTAGTTGTCGGCGTTGTTGTCAGTATAGTTTGGATCTTGCTTCTGCCGATAACTCCTGCTCGCCGCCTGCTTCGCTCTATGCTTCCTAAAGTTTGGCGCTGGATATTTCTGAAGGCTTTAAAACTCAGCATTATTGCCCGAAATAATACTAGCTCGAAGCACGACAATCTAAATCTAGAGCACGACGGCACTAGCTGAGTTTTTCGAATGTTTCATTGCGCTTAATTGCGATCAACTACAATCAGCCTGCAGGCTACATTAGTAATGGGTTTTGGCCCGGTTTCGGGGTGGATGAGGGACCGCAGCGGGTTGAAAGCGGCCACTCTACTAATCGGATAGACCCAAAGCGGTGATAACAGAGTAGATAAGGCCTCTGCGGGCAGGCCGAACCGTCCATTGGGCTAATCAGCTCCGTTGCATCGAATCGTCAAAAAAAATCCGAGTGGCGCTTACCGACGCATGGATGATCCGTTCTCACCGGCTCCACTCCTTATATCGAACACCTCTCAGATGCGTGTAACGTCACAGCGAATGTCAGTCACAATGGCCGGGCATACTCGAAACCTGCCGGATAAACCAGGCCGTTCGGAACAACCTGTTCACACCTTTATTGCGTAGATCGTGAAAGTGCAGATACTCCACGCCAAGCATCTTGCATGCCATGAACTATGCCGTGCCAATTGAATCGGTGCCGTAAGGGAGATCTGCGTGCACAAACGTGGCAAGCTTTGCACAATCGCCCTCGCCCCATGCGGCAGATGTCACCACTCGTCGCTGCCGATCTCAATCATGTCCTTGACTGGGTGCCCTCCACGGTAGGCGATAGCGCCAGACACGGCCAACTCGGACTCTCGTCGCTTTGCCCAGACCTGTGCTGCTTGCTTGCGGACGAATGTCTGGGCTTCTTGATAGACTAGGCCACCCTTTTTGTTAAGGCTGACTTGGACGGATAACCCAACCGTTCAATCAGCCTTTTTCCTTGCTCTAATCGTTGCCATGATTTCCGGTGGTACAAGCGTTATTGGCCGGTGGTACATCGCACCAACGTCACACCAAGACGCCATAAAATCCCGGAAAAACGATTGAAAATGCGTAGACCAGAATGCCCCTAGAATCAGCCTCAAAGCCACAAACCACGCACCCTGAGCCCTCCCGCCGCTTCAGCGTTGCCCCCATGATGGACTGGACCGACCGCCACTGCCGGTTCTTCCTGCGCCTACTCTCCAAGCACACCCTGCTCTACACCGAAATGGTCACCACCGGTGCCCTGCTGCACAACGACGCCCAGCGTTTCCTGCGCCACGATGCCTCCGAGCACCCGCTGGCCCTGCAACTGGGCGGCAGCGTGCCGGCGGATCTGGCGGCGTGTGCGCGGCTGGCTGAAGCCGATGGCTATGATGAGGTCAACCTCAATGTCGGCTGCCCCAGCGATCGGGTGCAGAACAACATGATCGGTGCCTGCCTGATGGCGCACCCGGCGCTGGTGGCCGATTGCGTGAAGGCCATGCGCGACGCCGTCTCGACACCGGTGACGGTCAAGCACCGCATCGGCATCAATGGCCGCGACAGCTATGCACAGTTGTGTGACTTCGTCGGGCAGGTGCGCGAGGCGGGTTGCCGCAGTTTCACCGTGCACGCACGCATCGCCATTCTCGAAGGGTTGTCGCCCAAGGAAAACCGCGAAGTGCCGCCGCTGCGCTATGACGTGGCCGCGCAGCTGAAAGCTGATTTCCCGGACCTTGAGATCGTGCTCAACGGCGGTATCAAGACCTTGGCCGACTGCCATACCCACCTTCAGACCTTCGATGGCGTGATGCTGGGCCGCGAGGCCTATCACAACCCGTATCTGCTGGCCGAGGTGGATCAACAGCTGTTCGGCAGCGTTGCACCGGTGGTCACCCGCACCGAAGTGCTGGCGCAGTTACGGCCTTACATCGTGGCGCATATGCAGGCAGGGGGTGCGATGCATCACGTGACCCGGCATATTCTCGGCCTGGCCCAGGGCTTCAAGGGCGCTCGCCGGTTTCGCCAACTGCTTTCGGCAGACATCCACAAGGCGGCCGAGCCGCTGGCCGTGTTCGACCAGGCCGTCGAGTTGTTGCAGGGGCGTTGAGGGCGCTGGCGTGTCACGCAAGCGCCTGCCGATTGCGCGACACGATGCAAGGCCCGGCCTGAAGGGAACCTGGGAGACGGTGGGTACTCGAACACTCACCTCTCGTACAGCCGGGCCCTTGAGCGACCGTGGGGGCTGGGGTAATGTCGAGCCATTGCACAGGACAGAGCACGCCCATGACTTCCAAGCTGGAACAACTCAAGCAGTTCACTACCGTGGTCGCCGACACCGGTGACCTGGACGCCATCACGCGCCTGAAACCGGTAGATGCCACCACCAACCCGTCGCTGCTGCTCAAGGCTGCTGCCATCCCGGCCTATGCCGAGTTGCTCACGCGCGTGAAGGGCGAGGCCAACGGTAATGTGGACCAGGCCTGCGACATGTTCGCGGTGGCTGTGGGTTCGGGCATTTTGAAAGCCATCCCCGGGCGTATCTCGACCGAAGTGGATGCGCGGCTGTCGTTCGACGAGCCTGCCCTGCTGGCCAAGGCGCGCTCGCTGATCGAGCTGTACGACAAGGCCGGTGTTGGCCGTGACCGTGTGCTGATCAAGCTGGCGTCTACCTGGGAAGGTATTCGCGCCGCCGAAAAGCTGGAGAAGGAAGGCATCCAGACCAACCTGACCTTGCTGTTCTCCTTCGCCCAGGCCCAGGCCTGCGCCGACGCCGGTGTGTTCCTGATTTCGCCGTTCGTGGGCCGGATCTACGATTGGTACAAGAAAAGCACGGGCAAGGAGTACACCGGTGCCGATGATCCAGGCGTACAGTCCGTCACGCGGATCTACAACTACTACAAGGCCAACGGCTACGACACCGTGGTCATGGGCGCCAGCTTCCGCAACACCAACCAGATCGAACAGCTCGCCGGTTGCGATCGCCTGACCATCAGCCCAGAGCTGCTGCAGCAGTTGAGCGAAGACCAGGGCGACTTGCCGCAGGTACTGAAGCCAGGCAATGCCGGGGAGCCCAAGCGTCAACTGAGTGAGAGCGAGTTCCGCTGGGACATGAACGAAGACGCCATGGCTACCGAGAAGCTGGCCGAAGGCATCCGCCAGTTTGCACGCGATCAGGAGAAGCTTGAGAAGGTCATGGCTGAAAAGGGCTGACCCAACCTTAGGGACTTGAGGCGGGCGGGAAATGTTCGACATTTCCCGCCCGTTTCGTATTTGCCTCCAGGGTGACGCTGTCGTGTGTCCTGCACACCGTTGCCGAATGTCGCAACTCGATCAACTGCGCTCCAGCGCACTCACCAGGTCATGAAAGGCTTCGCGATTGGACTCATTCAAGCCCATCAGAATACGGTGCGCTTCCAACACCTTGGCGCGCACCACCTCTTCGTTCTGATCCTGGGATGGCAGGTCGGACAGGCATTCGGGGCATGGGATGGGGCGGTCGACGATGTTGAATACCTGATCGAACCCCATCGATTGCAACAGGCGGGAAATATCCGGGTTGGTAGTCACGACGGTCGGCAGCAGACCCACTTTCTGTCGCGACAGGATCGACAACTTGGCGAGCAAGCCAAGGGTGGTGCTGTCGATGCTTTCGGTTTCGGTCAGGTCGATCACGATGGTCGAGAAATTCAGCGCGGTGAATATTCGCTCGATCGTTGCATCGAGCGCCGAACACAAGGTCAGGCGCACTTCACCGACGAACTTCAGTACGAAGGTACCGTCCTGCTCGGCGAACTGGATTCTACCGGTACTCATTGAAGGTTCCTGCTCAACACCAATAGGGCGATATCATCCGGCATCTCCCCTAGCGTAGCCAATCCAAAACGTTGACGCAGCCCATCCAGGCTACCCTCTGCCGCCCTGACGATTTCAGGCAACGCGGCTTCTTTATCTTTGAGCGTATCACCTGGCAAAAGGTCCAGGATGCCATCGGACATCAGGCTCAGGCTAAAACGCGGTGGCAATTCGATCACCAGGTCCTGGTAACGGGCCTCCTCGAACAGCCCCACCGGCAAGCCGCGGCCTTCAAGGTAGCGGGTGTGCTCGGGCGTGTGCAGCACCGGCAGCGGCAAGTGCCCGCCTACGGCATAGGTCAGCAACCCAGTGTCCTCATCGATCACCCCGCCCACCATGGTCACGTGCTTGCCCAGCTTGCAGTTGATCAACCCACGGTTGATGTGGCTGAGTACTTCAGAAGGCTGGAACTCGCGCATGTTTTTGCCACGCTTGAATTCGAACAGAAGGCGGGTAGTCATGAACTTCAGCAGCACGGTGACAAAGGCCGAAGAAGCGCCGTGCCCGGACACGTCGGCCAGGTAAAAAACAATGCGCCGCTCATCCACACGGAAGTAGTCGGCGAAGTCACCTGACAGATACAGCGACGGGATGATCTGGTGCTCGAAGGCAAAATCACCCGCATGCCAAGGGCTCTGGGGCAACATGTTCATCTGCACTTGCCGACCGGCGGTCTGATCTTCCTGCAACAGGTGCAGGCTGGCCTCCAGTTCGCGGTTGGCAGCCTCGAGCTTCTCGCGGTAGCGCTGGTTTTCCAGCACAAGGTGCGCGCGATCCAGCGCACGGCGTACCGAGTGCTCCAGCACCGCCAGGTCTTCGAGTGGCTTGATCAGGTAGTCCGCAGCGCCCAGGCGCAATGCATCCACCGCATCGGCCATGACCCCGGCACCCGACACCACGATCACGGGTAACTGCGGTGCACGCGCGCTGATCTGACGAATCAGTTCGAGCCCGCCCATTTGCGGCATGCGCAAATCGCAGATCACAAGATCAGGCTGGTGTTCTTCGAAGACCTGAAGCCCCTGCTGGCCATTGCCAGCCTGGAGAACGCTGAAGCCACTGTCTTCAAGATACGCGGCGAGGCTTGCACGGACCACGTCGTCGTCATCGATGATCAGCAGCGTTGCACTGGTTTTCTGCATGTGGGCGAACGGCGCCGATTGGGGTTTGTGCAGCGAGCCGGTAAGGCAGACCAACAGCTGCGGGAATTCTTAACAGGTCGCAGGCTCTTTGCAGTTGCAGGGCAAGAAAGCCTACCGGGCAACTGCGAGATATGCGGTGTAAGGCGCAGACGGTACTCCCATCCGCCAGGGGTTTCAAGCATTCGAACGGTACGCTTGAGCGGCTTTACAGGGCAAATCACCGAGAGTTATAAGAAACCTTCACGATGTAACCTCACAGGAAGGATGCAGCATGCTCGATAGCGCCACCAGCCACAGCGAGAAACGCGATTTCATCCGCATGCGCATCGACACGCCGGTCACCCTGGTGCACGAGGGTAACGTCATCGCCGCCGTGTGTCTCGACCTGTCCAGTAGCGGGATGCAAGTACAAGCCCCTCAGCCGTTCCAGGTCGGGGATCGGCTGGAGGTGCGCCTGGAGTCGGATCACCCGTCGCTCGAAGGCTTGCACGCCACGGCGGAAGTGGTGTGGATCGCGGCCCAGGCGGATGGGCAGCATACGTTCGGGCTGCGCATCCTGGCCATGCGGTAGGATTAGAAATCGTCCTCGACTTCGCCGTCGCGCACCTTGAACTCACGGTTCTGCAGGTAGGCATTGCGAATGAAGATGTATTTGTCCCCCTGAATCAGCTTCTCGGCCGGCAGCAGGCTCGCACGGGTATCCACCACGTCCAGGGCGAAGGCCGAGTTGCGGGTAGGGACATGGTCTACGTAGCGATAGGGCCGGGTGAAGGTGTCCGGGTACTTGGCTACGCCATCGCGCACGGTGCTGGGGCCGAGCAACGGAATGACCACGTACGGGCCGCTGGGTACACCCCAGTAGCCCAGGGTCTGGCCGAAGTCCTCATCGCTGCGCTGCAGGCCCATCTTGGTGCCGACATCGAAGAACCCCGCCAGGCCGAAGGTGGTGTTGACGATCAGGCGCGCCGTATCCACCCCTGCCGCATGGGGCTTGAGCTGCAGGACGTTGTTGGCCAGGTTGGTCACATCGCCCAGGTTGCGGAACATATTGTGAATGCCGTCTTCGAGAAACTGCGGCGTCACGGTGTCATAGCCCTTGGCGAGCGGCTTGAGCGCGTACGTATCGAGGGTATCGTTGAAGCGGAAGATCGGGCGATTGACCGCTTCCCAGGGGTCTTCTTCGGTCGCGGCCTGGGTAGCCGCCACGGGCGCCAGCAGCATGCTGGCGCATACACAGGCCTGGGTGACTCGTTCGATCACACTGGCACCGATCCTACGCATAGTGTTTCTCCATCAGGATTATCGGCCGCAAGCGCAACAGGCGCGCTGCTGTAGTGCGGCAGTATAGAGTTTTGCAGGCCGATAGACAGCTTTCGGCAGCCATGAAGTTTAATGTGACCAAGTGTTGCGTCTGTGGTGCTACGCGATGGCTGCAAGTTTTAGCGAAAAGCCATTACTCCCCTGCCTTGTGGATGAAAATCATCGCTTGGCAGTTAATACGCGAGAAATACAGACACAGCCCAGCGGCTGCCAGTCATGCAAATCCAAGACGAAGGGTTTACGCTCAATACAGGCCAGAACCTTTGCCGCCTCGCTGAGGTCCATGGCTTGCCAAACCCATGATGGAGAATTGCCAATGCCTGCCCGCGAATTGCAAGAGCGCCTCAACAGCCTGCGCGAGCAACTGGATCGCAACGTGCCACTTTCGGACGAAGAGCTGGCTGCGCTCCACGAAGAAGCGCGCCAGATCGAAGCGCAACTGAAGCTGGAAAACGCCACGCCTGACAACAACCTGGCCGACGGTGTGAACCTCGCCGTGGAGCGATTTGAAGCCGACCACCCTGACCTGACGGCCACCCTGCGCAGCATTGCCAACTCGCTGCACAGCATGGGTATCTGAAACATACCGCTCGGGCTACTGCGCGCCCAGCGCAGCGCAGTGGCCTGCCTTGACCCGCACCCAGGCCAGAGGCGAACAGCACATGGCCTGCTGTCAGGATCGGCTGCTGTTCAACGCAGGCGCACCTCTGCGGCGGTCACTGCCTGGCTAGCCGCCCATTGTTCACGACGATTTCCCCCATGCTGCGGTAGGGGTTGATGTCCAGCCCACCTCGGCGCACATACCGGGCATAAACGGTCAAGTGCTCAGGCTGCAACAGATTCTTCAGGTCCAGGTAGATGCGCTCCACGCATTGCTCATGGAAGTCCGCATGCTGGCGGAAGCTGATGAGGTAGGTCAGCAGGCTGGCGTGATCAAGTGCCCTGCCTTTGTAGGTCACTACCACACTCCCCCAGTCAGGCTGTCCGGTGACCGGGCAGTTGGACTTGAGCAAATGGCTGTGCAGCGTCTCTTCGACCACCTGATGGGCGTCGCATTGCAACAGCTCCGGTTGCGGCTGCGCATAGTTGGAAATAGCCACGTCCAGCCCATCGATGCAGGTGCCTGGCAAAGCGACCACGCCTTGGGCCTCAACCTCTTCCAGCGTTTTGACCTTAACCCCTACCGCCTTGCCGGCGGCCGCCGAGAGATCCTTCTCAAGGCACGCCTGCAACGGCTCGATGCCCGCAAAAACGGTCTGGTTCAACGAGTTCAGGTAAAGCTTGAATGACTTCGATTCGATGATGTTGGGCGAATCGGCCGGGATGGCGAACTCGCCTATGGCAACCACCGGCTTACCCGAGGGCAGCAGCCAGGACAGTTCGAAGCAGTTCCAGTAATCCACACCTTGCCAGGGCAGCGTCTGCGCGGTGACGCCCAGCTCCGCCCACTTGGCGGTGCGTGGGATCGGGAACAACAGCTCCGGGGAATAGGTGGCGACGTATTCACTGGACTTGCCCAGCGGGGAGTGTTCGGCGGCAGGGTGCATTGGAACTGACCTGAAAGTGTGGAGTGGACGCTAGCGTTCGTACGGTGCGCGCCCCCATTCTGGGGCAATCCTGTCGTGTACAGGATGACGCGTAGGGCGCCCAGTCTACCCTTTTGCTTACCGCCTTGCAGCGCCACTCATTCGATGATCAGCGGCCCCACCATGCCCGCTTGGTAATGGCCTGGCACATTACAGGCGAATTCGACGGGTGCAGAGGCCTTGAAGCTCCAGGTCAACTCGGCGCGCTGGCCAGGCATCACCAGCACCGTGTTACCGCCGCCATGCCCATGGCCTGCACCATGATCATGCCCGCTCACGGCGCCATGCCCCATGCCCTGTTCGCCTACGGCCGCATTGAACAGCTCGCCTTGCATGGCAACCATCTGCTTCTGGTGTTCGGCATGCATGACCTTGTCACCGAGGTTGAACTCGTGGGGCAATTGCCCTTCGTTGATCAACACAAAGCGCACTGTCTCACCCGCCTTGACAGTGAGGCTGGTGGGCTCGAAGGCGATATCCTTGAGCCTCACCTCGACCGTACGGGTGGCTTTTTCGGCTGGCGCAGGCTCACCGAAAGCCAGTGTGTGGGCGGTGCCTGCCTGAGCAAGACTACTGGCCAGCGTCAGTGCGCAGGCGATGATAAAGCGAGACATCTGGGTTCCCATTCGTTGGATTGAACAGTGCGATAGTGAGCCCTCGCGACTGCCGTGAACCTGACCGTTGCATTACAAGCCTGTCAGTTTGGCCGAACGCTGCGCAGGTCACGTATGATCCTGGCACCCACGCGCCGGCTGGACTCCACCGCGGCGCCGCATCGCCAGCCGGAGCTTGCCTCAATGAAACTGTTGATCGTCGAAGACCAGGCCCGTACTGGCCAGTACCTGCATCAGGGCCTGAGCGAGGCCGGCTTCACGGTAGAGCTGGCCACCGATGGCGAGACTGGCCAGTTCCTGGCGCTGACGGGCGATCACGACCTTTTGATCCTGGATGTGATGCTGCCAGGGCGCGACGGCTGGCAGATCCTCAAGGCCGTGCGGCAAGCCGGTATCGATACGCCTGTGCTGTTTCTGACCGCCCGCGATGCCATCGAGGACCGGGTAAATGGCTTGGAACTGGGCGCCGATGATTACCTGATCAAGCCATTCGCCTTTTCGGAGCTGCTGGCGCGTGTGCGCAGCCTGCTCAGGCGCGGGGCCACGCCCAGTGCCGATACCTCGCTGGCGGTGGCGGACCTGCGCCTTGACCTGATTCGCCGGCGTGTCGAGCGCGGCGGCCAGCGCATCGACCTGACCGCCAAGGAGTTCGGTTTGCTCGAGCTGCTGTTGCGCCGTCATGGTGAAGTGCTGTCCAAGGCGCTTATCGCGTCCCAGGTATGGGACATGAACTTTGCCAGCGACACTAACGTGATCGAAGTGGCCATTCGGCGACTGCGGGCCAAGGTGGACGATGCCTACGACGACAAGCTGATCCACACGGTGCGCGGCATGGGTTATGTGCTGGAAGTGCGTTCGTCGTGAGGCGCCGCATTTCGCTGACCAGCCGCCTGGCGCTGCTGTTCGCCGCCTGCACAGCTGCGGTTTCGCTAGGGGCGGGCCTTGTGTTCAATCAGGCCAGCGAGCAGCATTTCATCGAACTCGACCAGCAGTTGCTGGCGTCGCGCCTGTCATTGTTGCGCCGTCACCTGACTGACGTCGGCACACAAGCCGATCTGCAAACCCGCCTGCCTGCCCTGCACGAGGAGCTGAGTCATCAGGCCGACCTGTCCGTGCGGGTCACCTCAGGCAGTGGCGCCACCTGGTTCGAGAGCCGCGCCGGCCTCCCCCCTGCGCCCTCCTCCACGGGTTTGAACACGCTACACGCGCAGGGCACTGACTACCGTAGCCTTGCTGTGGCGCTGATGCCCGGCAGCGCGGCCTCACCGCACCTTGTGCTGTACCTTGACATCACCCATCACCAGCATTTTCTGCAGGGCATGCAGCGTCTGGTCTGGCTGACAGTCGGGCTGTCGGCGCTGGTCACCGCCCTGCTGGGCGCCTGGGCAGCGCGTAGCGGCCTGCGCCCCTTGAGGCAGATGGGGCGCATCACCGCACGCGTCTCTGCCCGCTCGCTCACCACTCGCCTACCTGTGGAGCAGATGCCTGCCGAACTGGCCCAATTGGCTGACAGCCTCAATGCCATGCTGCAGCGCCTGGACGATGCGTTTCAGCGCCTGTCGGCGTTTTCGGCTGATATCGCCCATGAACTGCGTACGCCGCTGTCCAATCTGCTGACCCACACCCAGGTCACCCTGACTCGCCCACGCAGCCTCGACGCCTACCGGGAGGCCTTGCATGACAATCTGGAAGAGCTGCAAGCAATGGCGCAGATGATCAATGACATGCTCTTCCTGGCCAAGGCCGACCAGGGGCTATTGGCACCAGATGCCACACCACTGGCGCTGCATGATGAAGTGGATTCGCTGTTGGAGTATTACGCCCTGGCTGCTGAAGAAGCGGCCGTGCAGCTGACACGCCAGGGGCAGGCGTGGCTGCCCGGCGACCGGACCATGCTGCGCCGGGCGCTCTGCAACTTGCTCGACAACGCCCTGCGCTTCACGCCGGCGGGCGGACAGGTGCGGATCACACTGGCGGCTGGGCCGAGCATTACCGTGGCCAACACAGGCAGCGCCATCGAGGCGACGGCACTGCCACGGCTGTTCGATCGTTTCTACCGGGTGGACCCTTCCAGGCATGACGGCGGCGGCGAACACGCCGGCCTGGGCCTGGCGATCACGCGGTCGATCGTGCAGGCCCATGGCGGGCGGATTCAGGTGGCGAGCGAGTCTGGCTGGACCCGCTTCACGCTGGACTTCACAAGCCGGTAAAGGCTCCGTCAAACCGCCAGGCCGATGGCCGGTTGTACCTGGGAAGCCCGGTAGGCTGGGTATAGGGTCGCCAGGAAGCTCATCACCAGCCCTGCCGCGCAGATCATCACCACGTCCCCGCTTTGCAGCTCCGATGGCAGGCTGCTGATGAAGTACACGTCGGAGGTGAAGATATGCTGACCGCTGATCCGCTCCAGCCAGCCCACGATCTGGCTCACGTTGAGCGCGGCGATCACCCCCAGCACGCCGCCGATCAGCGTGCCGACCACGCCAATCAAGCTGCCCTGGACCATGAACGTACCCATGATCTGCGCAGGCGTTGCCCCGAGGGTACGCAGGATGGCGATATCCGGCCCTTTGTCGTTTACCACCATGACCAAGGTGGCGATGATGTTGAACGCGGCCACGGCAATGATCATCAGCAGCAACAGGCCGATCATGGTCTTTTCCATCTTCATGGCACTGAACAGGCTGCCTTGGGTATGGGACCAGTCATCTGCCCGATAGCCCTCACCCAGCTGCGCTGCGATGGCCTTGGACACCTGCGGGGCGGCGTACAGGTCATGCAGTTTCAGCCGCACACCCTGCACCTGGCCGGGCGCCCAACGCTGCATCGTCGCGGCATCAGCCATGTGAATGTAGGCCTGAGAGCCATCGAGTTCGGCGCCCACCTTGAAGATGCCCACCACGGTCAAGCGCTGCATGCGTGGGGTGATCCCGCCAGGCTCGCTGCTGATCTCCGGCACGATCAAGGTCAGTTTGTCCCCGGTATTCAGGCGAAAGCGGCGGGCCGTCAGCTCGCCGATCACCACGCCGAACTCGCCGGGCTGCAAGTCCTGCAGGCGACCCTGAACGATATGCCGCCCTACGATCGACACCTTGTTTTCCTCGGCCGGGTCGATACCGCCTACCTGAATCGGCTGCATGGCACCCTTGTAGGACAGCATGCCTTCCATTTCGGTGATCGGGGCCGCGGCAACCACGGCAGGGTTTTTCATGGCCGCATCGGCCACTTGCTGCCAGTTGTCCAGCGGCTGCTGGCCCAGGATAGCCGCGTGGGGTACCAGGCCCAGGATGCGCGAGCTCATTTCGCGCTGGAAGCCATTCATCACCGACAGCACCACGATCATGGCCAGCACGCCCAGGGACAGGCCGATCATCGAGGTCATGGAGATGAACGAGATGAAATGGTTGCGACGCTTGGCCCGGGTATAGCGCGCGCCGATGAAGATGGGCAGGGGTCTGAACATGTGCGGATACACCCAATCAAAACAGGTCGCGGGATGAAAGGGTCACCCCGCTCGGTCGGTCAGATCGCCACCAGGTGGCCATTGTCGAGTTTCAGTACACGGTCCATCTGACGCGCAAGGCTCAGGTCGTGGGTCACCACCAGGAACGCCGTGCGCGAAGCGCTGGACAGTTCCTGCATCAACTCCTGGATGCCCTGTGCAGTATGGTGATCGAGGTTCCCGGTGGGTTCATCCAGCATCACCAGGCCTGGGCGGTTGACCAGCGCACGTGCGATGGCCACTCGCTGACGCTCGCCGCCAGACAGCTCGGCCGGCTTGTGATTGAGCCGATGCCCCAGCCCAACGCGTTTAAGCAGCGCCTCGGCACGTTCACGCGCCTCTGGAATAGCCGTACGGCCGATCAGCAGTGGCATGCACACGTTCTCGAGGGCCGTGAATTCGGGCAGCAGGTGATGAAACTGGTACACGAAACCCAACTCGCGGTTGCGCAGCAGGCCCCGGGCGCGCTCGCCCAACGCCGATAGCTCTTCGCCGGCCAGCCAGACACTGCCCTGGGTAGGGCGATCCAGGCCGCCCAGCAGGTTGAGCAAGGTGCTTTTGCCCGACCCCGAACTGCCGACAATGGCGATACGCTCGCCGGCGTGCAGTTCCAGGTTCAGGCCAGACAAGACCTGCACCGACTCGGGGCCCTCATCGTAGGACTTGCCCAGGTTGCGGCAACTCAGAACGGCTTTATCACTCATGCGCGACTCACTCATAACGTAACGCCTCTGCTGGCTGGGTGCGTGCCGCACGCCAGGCAGGGTACAGGGTGGCGAAGAAACTCAGGACCAATGCCGCACCACAGACCATGTACACATCCTGGGCCTGGATCTGCGAGGGCAGGTAATCGATGAAATACACGTCGGCGTTGAGGAATTTGTGGCCGATCAGGTGCTCGATACCGGCGATGACCGTGCTGACGTTGAGCGCCGCAATGATGCCCACCACGGCCCCGATCAACGTGCCCACCACACCGATCACAGTGCCCTGCACCATGAAGATGAGCATGATTTGCCCAGGGGTGGCGCCCAACGTGCGCAGGATGGCGATGTCCCCCCGCTTGTCGTTGACCACCATAACCAGTGTGGAAATGATGTTGAACGCGGCAACCGCGACGATCAGCAGCAACAGCAGGCCGATCATGGCTTTTTCCATGCGAATGGCCTGGTAGAGATTGCCATGGGTACGGGTCCAGTCGCGGCTATAGAAATCCTGGTCACCCAGTTGTTGGGCGATGTCGTAGGCCACGCGCGGGGCCTGGAACAGGTCATCGAACTTCAAGCGCAGGCCCTGCACCTGGTCGGGCTTCCAGCGGTGCAGGCGCGACAGGTCGGCGATGTTGGTCAGCCCCAGGTAACCGTCGATCTCGCCGGCCCCCACATGGAAGGTGCCCACCACGGTGAAGCGCTTCATGCGCGGGAACATGCCGGCCGGCGTGACGCTGACCTCCGGGGCCACGAAAGTGAGTTTGTCGCCCACGGCCACACCCAACTTGGCCGCGGCCTTGTCACCGATCATGATGCCCCACTCGCCGGGCGCCAACTGGTCCAGCCCGCCCTGCTGGACGAAGTTGTCGATGATCGACACCTCCCGTTCCCGGGCCGGATCGATGCCGTTGAGCAGCACCTTCTGCACCTTGCCGTCATGGGTCAGCAGACCCTGCATCTGGGTGAAGGGCGCGACCGCCACCACCTGCCGATTCTGCTTTACTTGTTCGGCAAGGGCAGGCCAGTCGGCGATGGGCTGGCCGCTCTCGAGCGTGGCGTGAGGGATCATGCCCAACACGCGGGTGCGCATCTCGTGGTCGAACCCGTTCATCACCGACAGCACCACGATCATGACTACCACGCCCAGGGCGAGGCCGATCATCGAGGTCAGGGAAATGAACGAGACGAAGTGATTGCGACGTTTGGCACGGGTATAACGCGTGCCGATGAATGCGAAAAGAGGTCTGAACATGTCGGGGCTTGTTCGGATGGAAGGGAACGTCCTTGTGGCGAGGCGCCTATGGCGGCTTTACACTCGGACCACCGCCGCTACCATGGGTTCGCCATGACGACATTAGACGAAGAAGATCGCCGCGAATACTACCGCATCGCCGATCGGATCGCACTTCAAATCAGCCCATTGAGCGCGGCCGAAGCCCTGGATCCAGATGTGTTGCAGGATGATTCCCCGCTGTTCAATCTGCTCAGCGAGCTGCACCTGGCCGACTTCGAGGCCCAGCACCTGCTGCGCCAGCTCAGCGACAAGGACCGCACCCTTGCAGCGTTTCTACGGGTACAAAACAAGCGCCTGGACGTGCTCAGCGCCGTGGTCGCCCATACCCTGCTGGGCGAGGTAGGCCAGCCGCAGGCAGTCGTGGTGTCCGAAGGTGGCCTTGAGTGCATCCAGCCAGAGCCCTTTGCACAGGGTAGCCAGGTGAAGGTACAAATGGTGCTGATGCCGCGCGCCCACGGCCTGCTGTTGCGTGGCAAGATCACCCATTGCGACGCCAGGCCCCAGGGCGGCTTCGAGGTCGGCATCGAATTCATCGACATGGTCGATGCCCAGCGCCAGCTGCTTGCCCGCTACATTCTGCAACGCCAGCAACAGCAAAGACGCCAGCAACTTGAACAGAACGCCCCATCACCCTGACTCATTTTCTCACTGAAGGAACGAACGTGACCCTGATCTACGGCCATCGCGGCGCCAAGGGCGAAGCACCCGAGAACACCCTGAACAGCTTCCGCCAGTGCCTGTCCCACGGCATCATGCGCTGCGAGCTGGATCTGCACCTGTCGGCCGACAACCAGCTGATGGTGATCCATGACCCTACCCTCAAGCGCACCACCGGCAAGCGCGGCAAGGTGGTCGAGCACCCGGCCGATGACCTGGTCAAGCTCGACGCACGTCAGGGTGGCCCGGGCTGGGTCCAGCCTTGCCCTATCCCACGCCTGGAAGAGCTGTTCGAGAAGTGCCCGTTCGAGCACTGGCAGCTGGAAGTCAAGAGCGCCTCGCGCACCCGCGCAGCCACTACGGTGCTGGCCATACGCGAGCTGGCCCAGCAGTTCGGCTTGCTGGACAAGGTGACGATCACCTCCAGTTCACGCGAAGTGCTGGGCGCCGCTCAAGAATTGGTGCCGGACGTGCAACGCGGCCTGGTGGCCGAATACGCCTGGCTCGACCCGCTGAAGGTTGCACAGAATTATGGTTGCCAGATGCTGGCACTGAATTGGACGTTGTGCACCCCGGAACGCCTGCAAAAAGCGCAGAAGCAGGGTTTGCACGTATCGGTATGGACGGTCAACGAGCCGGCGCTGATGCGCAGGCTCGCTGATTTTGGCGTGGACAGCCTGATTACAGACTTTCCCGGTTTGGCCAGGACCACCCTCGGGCAGGGTTGAATTCGGTCTCTCCGACCGGCTCAGGCCACCGGTCGGAGCCGCTCAAAAAAGCCGGTTCAGACCGTCATAGGCCGCTACCCGATAGGCTTCTGCCATGGTCGGGTAGTTGAACGTGGTGTTCACGAAGTACTTGAGGTTGTTCAGCTCGCCTGGCTGATTCATCACTGCCTGGCCGATATGCACGATCTCGGATGCCTGGTAGCCGAAGCAGTGCACACCCAGCACCTGCAGGGTCTCGCGGTGGAACAGGATTTTCAGCATGCCCTGGGGCTCACCGGCGATCTGCGCCCGGGCCATGCTCTTGAAGAAGGCCTTGCCCACTTCATAGGGCACCTTGGCCTGGGTCAGTTCCTGCTCGTTCTTGCCGATCGAGCTGATTTCCGGAATGGTGTAGATGCCCGTCGGCACATCGTTGACGAAACGCCAGCTTCCGTTGTCGACGATGCTGCCTGCGGCCGAGCGGCCCTGGTCGTGCGCGGCACTGGCCAGGCTCGGCCAGCCGATCACGTCGCCTGCGCCGTAGATGTTCGGCACGCTGGTGCGGTAGGCCTCGTCCACTTCGATCTGGCCGCGGCTGTTGACCTTGATGCCGATGTTCTCCAGCCCCAGCTTGTCGGTATTGCCGGTCCGCCCGTTGCACCAGAGCAAGGCATCGGCCTTGATCTTCTTGCCCGACTTCAGGTGCAGGATGACGCCGTTGTCCAGGCCCTCGACCCGCTCATAATCTTCGTTGTGGCGCACGGTGATGTTGTTGTTGCTGAAGTGGTAGCTCAGGGCCTGGGAGATTTCCGAATCCAGGAAGCTGAGCAGTTGCCCACGGTTGTCCACCAGCTCGACCAGCACACCAAGGCCGCTGAAGATCGAGGCGTACTCGCACCCGATCACGCCGGCGCCATACACAATCAGCTTGCGCGGGGTGTGGCTGAGGCTGAGGATGGTGTCGCTGTCGTACACACGCGGGTGGTTGAAGTCGATGTCTGCGGGCCGATAGGGGCGCGAACCGGTGGCGATGATGATGTGCTTGGCGTTGAGTTTTTCCACCACGCCATTGGGGCAGACCACTTCGACGGTCTGCTCGTCAGCGAAGCTGCCGGTGCCGAAGAACAGGTCGACGCGGTTGCGGGCGTAGTAGCCCGTGCGCGAGGCCACCTGCTTGGCGATGACCTTTTCGGCGCTCTTGAGCACGTCCGGGAAGGAGAACCAACGCGGCTCGCCGATGGCGCGGAACATGGTGTTGGTGTTGAACTGCATGATCTGCCGCACCGAGTGACGCAGCGCCTTGGACGGGATGGTGCCCAGGTGGGTGCAGTTACCCCCGACCTGGCGACGGGTGTCGACCATTGCCACCTTGCGCCCTGCTTTGGCGGCGTTCATTGCCGCACCTTCCCCGGCCGGGCCGGAACCCAGCACCACTACGTCGTAGTTGTAGACAGCCATGCGTACTCCTTCAGAACTGGCCCGCAAGCCACGGTCGCTTGCGGCGCACGATCATGCCGCCTCGGCGCCATGAGAAAAATCGGGTGCAGTCTAATCAAGCGTGAACGGCGCGCACATTAACCCTTGGTCGCGTCGTAGGCCAATTTCGCCCGCACTACATAAAGCACCGTCTCCCTGGCGGCAATCATCCTTGTCCACGCTTTCGATCACCTTTCACTGCCTGCTCAGACGGAAATACCGCCCAGGCACCTGCGAAACGGCGGTTATTGTCCCTGAAATGTTGCGCTGAGTCACTCGATGCCCCCCTGCGCTCTGCTAGGACAAGCGCCCGTGCCCGGCAGCGCAAACGAAAACGGGAACCCGAAGGTTCCCGTGTGTTCAGCGTCTGACTGGCCGATCAGCGTGGAAAGGCAGGTGGGTTGACCCCGGCCATGTCTTCCATCACGCGCACGACCTGGCAGCTGTAGCCGAACTCGTTGTCATACCACACGTACAGCACGACGCGATTGTCGTTGCAGATGGTGGCTTCGGCGTCTACCACACCGGCGTGGCGCGAACCCACGAAGTCGGTGGAGACCACTTCCTGGGAGCTCACATAGTCGATCTGCTTGTGCAGGTCCGAGTGCATGGCCGTCTGGCGCAGGTACTCGTTGATTTCCTCGCGGCTGGTGGCCTTTTCCAGGTTCAGGTTGAGGATTGCCATCGACACGTTCGGCGTCGGCACGCGAATGGCGTTGCCGGTCAACTTGCCCTTGAGCACAGGCAGGGCCTTGGCGGCGGCGGTGGCAGCACCGGTTTCGGTGATGACCATGTTCAGCGGCGCGGCGCGGCCACGGCGGCTGCCCTTGTGGAAGTTGTCGATCAGGTTCTGGTCGTTGGTGAACGAGTGAACGGTTTCGACGTGGCCGTTGACGATGCCGTACTGGTCGTTGACGGCCTTGAGCACCGGCACGATGGCGTTGGTGGTGCAGGAGGCGGCGGAGATGATCTTGTCATCGGCCGTGATCTCGCCGTGGTTGATGCCATGCACGATGTTCTTCAGGGCACCCTTGCCAGGTGCGGTGAGGATCACGCGGCTGGCACCCGGGCAGGCCAGGTGCTGGCCCAGGCCGTCGGCATCACGCCATACGCCGGTGTTGTCCACGATCAGCGCGTTGTCGATGCCGTACTGGGTGTAGTCGACTTCGCTCGGGTTCTTGGCGTAGATGATCTGGATCAGGTTGCCGTTGGCCGTCAAGGTGTTGTTGGCTTCGTCGATGGTGATGGTGCCATCGAACGGCCCATGCACCGAATCACGACGCAGCAGGCTGGCACGCTTGACCAGATCGTTCTCGGCGCCTTTGCGCACGACGATGGCACGCAGGCGCAGGCCGTCGCCACCACCGGTCTTCTCGATCAGGATACGCGCCAGCAGGCGACCGATACGGCCGAAACCATACAGCACGACGTCGGTGCCTTTGCGCGCGGCGGCGTTCTGCTGGCCCACCACGTCAGCCAGTTCTTCACGCACGAACTGCTCGGCGCTGCGGCCGTTGCCTTCGAGCTTGAACTTGTTGGCCAGCTTGCCCAGGTCGACCGAGGCGGCGCCCAGTTTCAGCTCGCTCATGGCCTTGAGCAGGGGGAATGTCTCGTGAACGGACAGTTCGGTTTCGTCGGTCTGGCGATGACGCGCAAAGCGGTGTGCCTTGAGGATCGAGATAACCGAACGGTTGATCAGGCTGCGGCCATAGATCGAGCTCACCACATTGTTGTTGCGGTAGAGCTGACCGATAAGCGGGATCATCGCTTCAGCCAGGGCTTCACGATCGATCCACTCACCAAGACACTGGTCGGGCTTCTGAGTCACGGGAACCTTCCACATGTAGGGACAGAAAAAAGGGGCTACATTATGACGCCCCGATGCGTAACCGGCAATGAGCGCCTGTCGTGGTCACGCACATCGATCATCCTGCCCCATTGGAGCCTGACAGCCGCCAGCGTCACCGGTACAATCGGTCTCTTTGCCGAAACGCTTGGAGTGCAATCTCCCGTGTCAGTTCTGCGCCTACCGCAACTGTCGGCTACCGCCGGCAAACAAACCTGGGGCAACCTGCCCGGTGCCGCCCTCAGCCTTGCCATCGCCGAGGCCGCCAGCAGCGCTGGCCGCTTCACCCTGCTGCTGACGGCAGACAGCCAGGCCGCCGACCGCCTGGAGCAGGAACTGAAGTTCTTCGCGCCCGAGTTGCCGGTGCTGCCGTTTCCCGACTGGGAGACCCTGCCCTACGACCTGTTCTCGCCCCACCAGGACATCATCTCCCAGCGCATCGCCAGCCTGTACCGGCTGCCGGAGCTGAGCCACGGCATCCTGGTAGTGCCCATCACCACGGCCTTGCATCGCCTGGCCCCGACCCGCTTCCTGCTGGGCAGCAGCCTGGTGCTGGACGTGGGCCAGACCATCGATGTGGAGCAGATGCGCAGCCGCCTGGAAGCCAGTGGTTACCGCTGCGTGGACACCGTCTATGAGCATGGCGAGTTCGCCGTGCGTGGGGCCTTGATCGACCTGTTCCCGATGGGCAGCAAGCTGCCCTACCGCATCGACCTGTTCGACGACGAAATCGAAACGCTGCGCACGTTCGACCCCGAGACCCAGCGCTCGATCGACAAGGTCGACTCCATTCGCCTGCTGCCGGCACGCGAATTTCCGATGCAAAAAGAGGAAGTCACCCGGTTCAAGGCACGCTTTCGCGAGCGTTTCGACGTGGATTTTCGCCGCAGCGCGATCTTCCAGGACCTGGCCAGCGGCATCATCCCGTCCGGTATCGAGTACTACCTACCGCTGTTCTTCGAAGAAACCTCGACCCTGTTCGACTACCTGCCGGCCGATACCCAGGTGTTTTCGCTGCCGGGCGTGGAGCAGGCGGCCGAGCACTTCTGGAACGACGTACGCGGGCGCTACGAGGACCGCCGGGGCGACCTGAGCCGGCCCTTGCTGCCGCCGGCCGAGCTGTTCATGCCGGTTGAAGACTGTTTCGCGCGCCTCAAGCAGTGGCCACGGGTGGTGGTCAGCCGCGATGACCTGGACCCAGGCGCCGGGCGCCAGCGCTTCGCCGCTCGCCCCCTGCCTGACCTTGCCATCGAAGCCAAGGCCAACCAGCCGCTGGCGGCATTGGCAGGGTTTCTCGACCAGTTCGATGGGCGCGTGTTGTTCACCGCAGAATCGGCCGGACGCCGCGAAGTGCTGCTTGAGCTGCTCGAACGGCTCAAGCTGCGCCCGAACACGGTCGAAGGCTGGACCGACTTCGTCACCGGTAGCGAACGCCTGAACATCACCATCGCACCGCTCGACGAAGGCCTGCTGCTCGACGACCCGGCCATGGCCCTGATCGCCGAAAGCCCGCTGTTCGGTCAGCGGGTGATGCAGCGCCGCCGCCGCGACAAGCGCGGTGAAGCCGCCAACGATGCCGTCATCAAGAACCTGACCGAGCTGCGTGAAGGCGCGCCGGTGGTGCATATCGATCATGGCGTGGGCCGCTACCTGGGCCTGGCGACGCTGGAAATCGACGGCCAGGCCGCCGAGTTCCTGACCCTCCAATACGCCGAGGGCGCCAAGCTCTACGTACCCGTTGCCAACCTGCACCTGATCGCCCGCTACACCGGCAGCGATGACGCGCTGGCGCCCCTGCACCGCCTGGGCTCGGAAACCTGGCAGAAAGCCAAGCGCAAGGCCGCCGAACAGGTACGCGACGTCGCCGCCGAGCTGCTCGACATCTATGCCCGCCGTGCAGCGCGCAAGGGTTACGCGTTCGCCGACCCGGCCGCCGACTACGCCACGTTCAGCGCAGGCTTCCCGTTCGAAGAAACCCCCGACCAGCAAGCGGCCATCGAAGCGGTACGCGCCGATATGCTGGCGCCCAAGCCCATGGATCGTCTGGTGTGCGGCGACGTAGGCTTCGGCAAGACCGAGGTGGCCATGCGTGCAGCGTTCATCGCCGTGCACAGCGGTCGCCAGGTGGCTGTGCTGGTGCCCACCACCCTGCTGGCCCAGCAGCATTACAACAGTTTCCGCGACCGTTTTGCGGACTGGCCGGTCACCGTCGAGGTGATGAGCCGCTTCAAGTCGGCCAAGGAAGTGGCCAATGCCGCGGCCGAGCTGGCCGAGGGCAAGATCGACATCCTGATCGGCACCCACAAGCTGCTCCAGGACGACGTACGCTTCAAGGACCTGGGCCTGGCCATCATCGACGAAGAGCATCGTTTCGGGGTGCGTCAGAAAGAGCAGCTCAAGGCGCTGCGCAGCGAAGTGGACATCCTGACCCTGACTGCCACGCCCATCCCGCGCACCTTGAACATGGCCGTGGCGGGCATGCGCGATCTGTCGATCATCGCCACGCCGCCGGCCCGGCGCCTGTCGGTACGCACCTTCGTCATGGAACAGAACAACAGCACCGTCAAGGAAGCGCTGCTGCGCGAACTGCTGCGCGGTGGCCAGGTGTACTACCTGCACAACGATGTGAAAACCATCGAGAAATGCGCTGCCGACCTGGCCGAACTGGTCCCCGAGGCGCGCATCGGCATTGGTCACGGCCAGATGCGCGAGCGCGAGCTGGAGCAGGTGATGAGCGACTTCTACCACAAGCGCTTCAACGTGCTGGTGGCCTCGACCATCATCGAAACCGGCATCGACGTGCCCAGCGCCAATACCATCGTCATCGAGCGTGCCGACAAGTTCGGCCTGGCCCAGTTGCACCAATTGCGTGGCCGGGTCGGTCGCAGCCACCACCAGGCCTATGCCTACCTGCTGACGCCAACGCGCCAGAAGGTCAGCGGCGACGCCGAAAAACGCCTCGAAGCCATCGCCAACACCCAGGACCTGGGCGCCGGGTTCGTGCTCGCGACCAACGACCTGGAAATCCGCGGGGCTGGCGAGTTGCTCGGAGACGGCCAGAGCGGCCAGATCCAGGCGGTGGGCTTTACCCTGTACATGGAAATGCTCGAGCGCGCCGTCAAGGCGATCCGCAAGGGCACCCAGCCAAACCTTGAACAACCGCTGGGCGGCGGCCCGGAAATCAACCTGCGCCTGCCAGCCCTGATCCCCGAGGACTACCTGCCGGACGTGCATGCGCGGCTGATCCTGTACAAGCGCATCGCCTCGGCGGCCGATGAGGAAGGCCTCAAGGACCTGCAGGTCGAGATGATCGACCGCTTTGGCCTTCTGCCAGAGCCCACCAAGAACCTCATGCGCCTGACGCTGCTCAAGTTGCAGGCGGAGAAACTGGGCATCAAGAAAGTCGACGCCGGCCCCAATGGCGGCAAGCTCGAGTTCGAGGCCGAAACGCCGGTCGATCCTCTGACCCTGATCAAGCTGATCCAGAGCCAGCCCAAGCGCTACAAGTTCGAAGGCGCCACCCAGTTCCGCTTCATGGTCCCGATGGAGCGGCCTGATGAGCGTTTCAACACCCTTGAGGCGCTGTTCGAGCGCCTGACACCAAAGCCTGCCTAAGGAAGATCCATGCGCGCCATTCGCTGTCTGACCCTGCTACTGGTGGCGTTTGCCCCAGCGGCATTCGCCCAGGGCCCGTATCAGGTCGAAATGATCCTGGTAAGGCAGAACAACGTACCCGCGTTCACCAGCCCGTTCGCGCCTGAAGACTGGAGCGCTGGCGCGCCACGGCTGGACAAAGGCGCAGAGCAGCGCCCGGCGCTCGAAGACGAGGCTACACGCCTGGGTGCCACGACCGACTACACGGTGCTCATGCACCGGGCCTGGCAACAGCAGGTAGGCGATGGGCCCAGTCGCATCGCATTGGGTGAGGGTGCCGAGCAGTTCGGCCATTTCCCGATCGAGGGCAACCTGAGCATCACCCAGGGTCGCTTCATCCAGGTCGAAGCCAACCTTTGGGTCAACCAGCTCGACGGCAACGGCAGCGTGCTGCAGAGCGAGCAGTTTCGGCAGGCCAACAGCAATGTGAAAGGCGGACAACTGACCTACCTGGACGGCGGCCATCTGGCCATGCTGTTGAAGATCACCCCACCTGGCACACCCAAGATGCCGTCGCAGGACATGCTGGAGCAGTGACCCATGAGACGTAAAGGACCTGATGCCTTCGAGCTGCTGAACGAGTACCCCAACTGGATCGAATGTTTCGATGCAGGTGCTCTAAAGCGAGGCGAGGTCTATGCGAGCGAGGGCAAGGCCGAGCTCGAGTACCTGGACGGGCAAAGGTTTTCTGCGCTGTGCGAAGGCAGTGCAGGACAAACCTACAGGCAGACCATCGAAGTGAGCGTGCATGCCGGGCGCTGCATCGTCGAGGGCGACTGCAGTTGCCCTGTGGGGTACAACTGCAAGCATTGCGCAGCCGCGCTGCTGCTGATCAGCGACCCCTTCGACAAGCCACTGGTAGCCAAGCCCACCTCTGCGCAGATGTCAGCCGAGCTTCAGTATTGGCTCAGCAATCTCGAACAAGCGCCCGCACCGGTTAAACCCGGCAAGGACAAGCGCGGGCGCTCGGTCTGCTACAACCTGCACCTTCAGGACGATGCCAGTTGCTCGGTGGTCGTGCGCAAAGGCACCGAAACCGAAGACGGCATTCGCTTCAGCCGGGTGCAATCGGTCTACGACTTCCTGTACGACCGGCCAAAATTCGTGACCGAAGAAGACGCACGCATCCTGCGTCTGCTCTCCTCGCTCAACCAGGGGGGCGGCCAGGAGCGGGGCTACAGGTTGACCGGGGGCGAAGGCGGTGAGTTGCTCCAGCGCATTATCGACACGGGCCGGCTGTACCTGTTCGACACTCAGCCACCACTGCAGCCCGGGCCGGTGCGCCAGGGCGAGTTTCGCTGGGTGCGCCTGGACAATGGTGCGTACCGTGGCTTGTGGTTCACTGGCGAGGATAAATCCAACTGCGTCATCCCATTGCTTCCGCTGTACTACCTGGACATGGTCACCCATGAGATCGGCGTCCTGGAACATGGGCTAAACCCACACGTTGCGATGCAACTGACCCTCGCGCCCGAGGTGCCGGAGCACCTGGTCGTGCCGCTCAGCCACAAGCTCAACGCCTTGAGCCATGCCGTGCCGACGCCGACCGAGGTCCAGGAGCAACACGTCGATGACATTCAGCCCACCGCGCACCTGGTACTTGGGAGCCTGGAGTTCACCGCCTACATGCCCAAGACCGGTCGCATGCAGCGCCAGATGCAGCACCGCGCCGCGCTGTCGTTCGACTACGACGGCCTGTCGGCCAGCGGCAATACCGACAAGCCGCTGACGCGCCTGGTGGGCAGCGTGAGCCAGCGCATCAGCCGCCAGCCCAAGGCTGAGCAAGCCCTGCGCAATGTCCTGCGTGACATGGGGTTCAAGGTCGCGACCCGGCAGAGCAAGGCACTGCCCGACAGCGCCGGCGAAATGTTCCTGCTTCCCGACGACGAGGCCTGGCTGCAATTCGTGCGCACCAACCTGCCCCAGCTGCGTGAAGCGGGCTGGCAGGTGGACGTCAACCGCGACTTCGCGTTCGACTTGCAGGAGGTAGAAGACTGGTACGCCACGGTCGATGAAACGCCAGGCCGTGAATGGTTCGACCTTGAGTTGGGTATCGTCGTCGAAGGGCAGCGGCACAGCCTGCTGCCCATCGTCCTGCAACTGTTGCGCAACAGCCCTGAGCTGCTACGCCCCAGCGAACTGGCCAAGCGCAACGACGAGGAGCACCTGCTGATCGATCTCAACCGCGGCCGGATCGATGCCCCTGCCCTGCGCGTGGCTCTGCCTTATGGCCGGGTCAAGGCCGTGATGGCGACCTTGGGCGAGCTGTACCTGAGCGAACCTGAAGCCGGGACGGCACTGCGCATGAGCCGAGCAGACGCTGCGCGCCTGAACGGGATCGAAGCGCTGCCCCTGCATTGGGAAGGCGGTGAGCATGTGCGCGACCTGGGTCGCCGCCTGCGCGATGCCAGGGATTTGCAGGTCGCCCCACCTGCTGGCCTGCAAGCCAGCCTGCGCGGCTACCAGCAGCAGGGGCTCAACTGGCTGCAAGCACTGCGGGAAATGGGCACCGGTGGCATCCTTGGGGATGACATGGGCCTGGGCAAGACCTTGCAGGCCCTGGCCCATGTGCTGCTGGAAAAAGAAGCGGGCCGTTTGAGCGCGCCAGCACTGGCTGTCATGCCGACCAGCCTGATACCCAACTGGCTGGACGAGGCGCAGCGCTTCGCACCCGGCCTTCGGGTGCTGGCCCTGCACGGGCCAGCCCGCAGCAAGCATTTCGCCCGCCTGCACGATTACGACCTCATCCTGACCACCTATGCACTGGTGCCCCGCGATCTTGCGCATTTGCGTGCGCAGCCATGGCACCTGCTGTTGCTCGACGAGGCGCAGAACATCAAGAGCAGCACCAGCAAGGCAGCCATGGCCGTGTGCCAACTGCAGGCTACCCAGCGCCTGTGCCTGACCGGTACACCGATGGAAAACAATCTCGGCGAGCTGTGGTCGATCTTCCACTTCCTGATGCCCGGCTGGCTGGGTGACCTCAAGCGCTTCAATCAGGACTACCGCACGCCTATCGAGCGCCAGGGCAATACCGAGCGCCTGACCCACCTGATCACGCGCATTCGCCCCTTCCTGCTACGCCGCACGAAAGAGCAGGTCGCCACCGAGCTGCCAGCCAAGACAGAGCTGGTGCACTGGGTCGAACTGAGTGACGCACAGCGTGACACCTACGAGGCCGTGCGGGTGGCGATGGACAAGAAGGTCCGCGACGAGGTAGCCCGCAACGGTGCCGCACGCAGCCAGATCGTCATCCTCGATGCACTGCTCAAGCTGCGCCAGGTGTGTTGCGACTTGCGCCTGGTCAAGGGCGTGGACATCAAGGGCAACCAGAGCGACAAGGGCAAGCTGGGCGCGCTGCTGGAGATGCTCGAAGAGCTGATGGGCGAAGGCCGCCGCGTGCTGCTGTTCTCCCAGTTCACCTCGATGCTGGCGTTGATCGAGCAGGAACTGAAAAAGCGCAGCATCCGCTACAGCCTGTTGACCGGCGACACTCGCGACCGCCGCACCCCTGTCCAGCAGTTCCAGGAGGGGGACAGCCAGGTCTTTCTGATCAGCCTCAAGGCAGGCGGGGTGGGCTTGAACCTGACGGCAGCCGACACCGTCATCCATTACGACCCGTGGTGGAACCCGGCCAGCGAAAACCAGGCGACCGACCGGGCCTACCGCATTGGCCAGGACAAGCCTGTGTTCGTGTTCAAGCTGATCACCCGCGGCACGGTGGAGGAAAAGATCCAGCTGTTGCAGCAGGAAAAAGCAGCGCTGGCTGCCAGCCTGCTAGACGGTGGCAAGGCCGGGCAATGGCGACTGGGGGACGAGGAAATAGAGGCGCTGTTTGCGCCGCTGCCGGGCAAGCGCGGTCGGTAGCAGCTGTCGGAACGCGTACCCGCTGGGTATATGCGTTCCGACAGGCTGCTGGACGATGAGCGGCTAGTCGATCAACTGGGCGTCCTTGAGCGCGCACAGCGCCTGCAGCCAACGCGGATGCTGGCGATAATCGGTGCAGGCGGTGCCTTGGCCGCGCATGCTGGCGATCCGAGGTGACGGGGTGACCTGCATACGCTGAGCAGCACCCAGCGCCAGTTCGGCCGCAGCACGGTCGTTGCAAACCAGCCCCATGTCGCACCCGGCGCTGAATGCCGCCTCGATGCGGCTGGCCGCATCACCGACCACATGAGCACCGGCCATGGACAGGTCGTCACTGAAGATGACCCCGTCGAAACCTAGCTCGCCGCGCAAAATATCTTGCAGCCACCGGCGGGAAAAGCCTGCCGGACGGTTGTCGACCTGCGGGTAGATCACATGGGCAGGCATCACTGCTGCCAATTGACCACTCAGGCGGCTGAACGGCACCAGGTCTGCCGCACGCAGTTGCTCCAGGCTACGCTCGTCAGTGGGTATCGCCACATGGGAATCGGCTTCTGCCCAACCATGGCCTGGGAAATGTTTGCCACAAGCAGCCATGCCTGCCGCGTTCATGCCGCGGATGAACGCGCCGGCCAATTGCGTAGCCCGCAGCGGATCACCTTCGAAGGCGCGGCTGCCCACCACCGCGCTGCGCTGGTGATCCAAGTCCAGCACCGGAGCGAAGCTCAGGTCCAGGCCAACGGCAAGGACTTCGGTCGCCATCAACCAGCCACATTGTTCGGCCAGGTACTCAGCATTGGCAGTGTCGGCCAGGGCACGCATCGCCGGCAGGCGCACGAACCCCTGGCGCAGACGCTGTACCCGACCGCCCTCCTGGTCGACGGTCAGGATCAGGTCCGGGCGCAGCGCACGAATGGACGCGCACAACGCACGCACCTGGCGCGGGCTGTCGATGTTGCGGGCGAAGATAATCAACCCCGCCACTTCGGGCTGGCGCAACAGCTGCCGGTCTTCGGCGGTCAGCCAGGTACCGGCGATATCCACCATCAATGAGCCTTGCAGGCTGGCGGTCATGAGAAATCCTTCAATAGAGACAGGGGAAAGCCCGCTTAGGGCTGGCGACTGGCGAGCTCATGCCTTGGCGGGGGCTGCACCGCTGACGGTCTTGCTGCGCGGGCGCAACTGGGCGCTGGCCATGGCCGCATCGGTGACACCGGTATCGGCACGCATGCCGGCAGCCAGGAACGGCACCATCAAGCGCATCACCTGCTCGATGGAGGTGTTGATGCCAAAGTCAGTCTCCGCGATGGCTCGCAGCGCCTTGATGCCCGACATGCTGAACGCAGCAGCCCCGAGCATGAAATGCACACGCCAGAACAATTCGAGCGGAGGAATGCGTGGCGCGGCTTCGTTGACCAGCAACATGTAGCGGCGGAACACCTTGCCATACATGTCTTCGAGGTAACGGCGCAAATGGCCTTGGCTCTGGCTGAACGCCAGGCCCAGCAGCCGCATGAAGATCGACAGGTCGTTGTTGCTGCGCGGCTGCACGGCAAGGGCTTGCTCGACCAGCATCTCCAGTAACTCTTCGAGGGTGGGCTTGTGCTCGGGGCGGGCCTGGCGCCGCTCCAGCTCGCGCTCCAGGCTGGCGCAGAATGGCCCCAGGAAACGAGAGAATACCGCCTGGATCAGCGCTTTCTTGGAACCGAAGTGGTAATTCACCGCCGCCAGGTTAACGCCGGCCTTGCTGGTGATCAGCCGCAACGAGGTTTCGGCGAACCCGCGCTCGGCGAACAGCTGCTCGGCAGCATCAAGGATGCGTTCAACGGTTTCCGATTGGGCCATGACTACTCCAAGCACTGCGCCATACAAACAGGTGTTTGAAACATACGTTTCAACCCCCGATCTGTCAAGCGTTCGTGACCGGCCGGTCAACCATGTAGTTGCGAGGGCGTTTGGCGGCGAACCCGGTGTAATCCGTACCCATCAGCTGACCTGGGCAGTGGCAGAGCTTGCGGCGCGCCGAATACTGTATATAATCCCAGTCACTGTACAAAAAGACAGAGCGCTGATCATGTTGAAACTGACGCCACGCCAAGCCGAAATCCTCGCCTTCATCAAGCGCAGCCTCGAGGACAACGGCTTTCCGCCGACTCGTGCCGAGATTGCCCAGGAGCTGGGCTTCAAGTCACCCAATGCCGCCGAAGAGCATCTCAAGGCGCTGGCCCGTAAAGGCGCTATCGAGATGACACCAGGCGCCTCCCGAGGCATTCGCATTCCCGGCCTCGAAGCCAAGGCCGAAGAAGCCGGGCTCCCGATCATCGGCCGCGTTGCTGCCGGCGCCCCGATCCTTGCCGAGCAACATATCGAGCAATCCTGCAACATCAACCCAGCCTTCTTCCACCCCCAGGCCGACTATCTGTTGCGTGTGCACGGCATGAGCATGAAGAACGTCGGCATCCTCGATGGCGACCTATTGGCGGTGCATACCTGCCGCGAAGCCCGCAACGGCCAGATCGTCGTGGCGCGCATCGGCGACGAAGTCACCGTCAAGCGCTTCAAGCGCGAAGGCAACAAGGTTTGGCTGCTGGCCGAAAACCCGGAATTTGCCCCTATCGAAGTCAACCTGAAAGATCAGGAACTGGTGATCGAGGGCTTGAGCGTCGGCGTCATTCGCCGCTGAATCAGGAGGCGTCATGCAGCCATTCACCCATACAACCGAGCAAGTCCAGTTGCCGCTGTTCGAAGCATTCCTCGCCCAGCCTGTCCTACCTGGCCTCAAGGCCAGCGAACTGGCGCGCAAGAGCGACGTGCCCGACCTGTTCAGCGAATTGTCACTGCACGGCGCCCCCAGTCACTGTCACACCTTGCTGGCACCTGTGCTACGCGAACTCAGCGAAGAAGACGAAACACGCTGGTTGACCCTCATTGCACCACCGTCGAGCCTGACACAGGCCTGGCTGCGCAGGGCTGGGCTCAACCGCGAACGCATTCTGCTCCTTCATCCGCGAGGCAACCAGCTTCCCTTGCAGTTGGCGTGCGAAGCCTTGCGCCTGGGCCGTAGCCATACCGTGGTCAGCTGGTTGGGGAGCGTCAATGCCAACGCACGTCAGCTGCTGTTGCGTGCGGCAAGCGTAGGTAACGCGCAAAGCCTGAACATTCGTTTCGGCTGACACTGCGGCATTCGTACTACCGGCCTGACCGCTCCAGGCCATGCTCGCCCTGACGAGTAAAGAACGCCGACAACGCACAACGCGTTCCCGACACCCCCACACTCATCTGTTCGATACGTTTGCCGCCGACACCGGCCAGGCCGGTGGCAGCCATCTCACGACTGCGCGTTTCAGTGCAGAACGCGCGGCCCTTCGTCACGTTCGAGCTCGCCATCCACGAGTCGTCCAGCCATCTGCACACCCACGCTGAGCATGGCTTTGGCCACCTCGACGTGCTGACCCTGCAGGAATACTTTGGCATCCTCTGAGAAATCCAGGGTTACCAGTGAGCCTTCATCCTCGGCGCGACGCAGTTCGATGCGGCCATCAGGCAACTCGACAATTTCCAGAAAAGACGTAGACATAAAGGGCGGTTCTCCACGAAAGGCGAGCATTGTACCAGCGCTCGACGCTGTCAGCACTCACTCAACGCATCGCGAAAACGCCTGACGAGTGCCTTGAGATCGCTGCGCCACGCCTCAAGCTCGGCACGGGACAGCGGCGCAGGCACCTGCTCATCGAGGCTGACCGCCTGGATCAACGGCTGGGTGACGTCAGTCTTGGGTGGTTTGCGCATCACAGGCGCTCGGAACAAGTCAGCATAGGCAGCCAGCATCTGCGCCAGCCAGGTTTCCCGTTGCCGGGCAAGCTCCAGGAGCTCGGCAACTTCTGGTATGGCGATGCCATTGAAGGCGTCCTGCGCCAGAGCCTGCTCAACGCTTGCCAGCGCAGGCAAGCGGTAGTAACCACTGATTTCGTGACACAGGCCAAGCAAGGCACCATGCAGATGAAACAATGCCGACTCCCGCTCAGCCTGCACCAGCCCCTGGGCGTTCATGGCCTGGCTCTGTTCAGCCCTGGCCATCGATTCCAGTGCCAGCCCGGCAAAGTACAGTTTTTGATTAGTGCGGGTATAGAGCTCCTGGGCCATGTGCTGTCCTCCCATCAAGTGGCTTAGCGGATTGCTGCATCATAAATGAAAGGGGCCGTGCTGCGGCCTTTCGTGAAATCAGCTCACGAAAGACCGCAGCACGGCCCCATCCCTGGACGCTAGAACTCAGCGCTTGTCTTCGACTTTCCAGGCCTTGCCATCGTAAAACGCTTTCCAACCCGTGGGCTTGCCGTCCACTTCCGACTGGACGTACTGCTCCTTGGTCTTGCGGCTGTAACGAATTACGGTTGGTCGACCCTCGGGATCTTTCTGCGGCGCTTCGCACAAGAAATGGTACTTCGGATCGATTTCATGCTTGTGCGGGACAATCTCGCACACCAGGGGCGCACGTGTTTCGCGGTTCTTCGGGAACTGGCTGGCAGCCAGGAACAGCCCCGAAGCACCATCGCGCAGCACATAGGTGTCGTCCACCTTCTCGCACTTAAGCTCGGGCATGTCGACTTTGTCCATCTTCGGCGGCGCCGCTTCACCGCTTTTGAGCAGCTTGCGGGTGTTCTTGCACGCAGGGTTGGTGCACCCGAAGAACTTGCCGAACCGTCCGGTCTTGAGTTGCATTTCGCTGCCGCACTTGTCGCACTCAAGGCTTGGGCCTTCGTAGCCCTTGATGCGATAGCTGCCCTCTTCGATCTCGTAACCCGGGCAATCAGGGTTGTTCCCGCAAATGTGCAGCTTGTGCTTTTCATCGAGCAGATAAGCGTCCATCGCCGTTGCGCAAACTGGGCAGCGGTGCTTGCCAAGCAGCACGCGCGACTCCGATTCGCCCTCATCGTCAGCAGCGATCTCGTCGCCAGGCACGAGGTTGACGGTGGACTTGCAGCGCTCTTTAGGTGGCAGGCTGTAACCGGAGCAGCCCAGGAACACGCCCGTGGACGCTGTACGAATCATCATCGGGCGACCGCACTCCTTGCAAGGAATGTTGGTCATAGTCGGCTGATTGGCGCGCATACCGTGTTCGCTGGATTCGGCCGTCTGCAATTTCTTGCTGAAGTCGCCGTAGAACTCGTCCAGCACGTTCTTCCAGTCGCGCTCGCCGTGGGCGACGTCGTCGAGGTTTTCCTCCATGCCGGCGGTGAAACCGTAGTCCATCAAATTGGAGAAACTCTCGGAGAGCCGCTCGGTCACGATGTCGCCCATCTTTTCCGAATAGAAGCGACGGTTGTGCAACGTCACATAACCACGGTCCTGAATGGTCGAGATGATCGCCGCGTAGGTCGATGGTCGGCCAATGCCGCGTTTTTCCATTTCCTTGACCAGGCTGGCCTCGGTGAACCGGGCAGGCGGCTTGGTGAAGTGCTGGCTAGGGTCAAGCTGCATCAGCTTGAGCGCTTCACCCTGCACCATCTCAGGCAGCACGTCGTCTTCGCCAGGCTTGCTCTGCTGCGGCAACACGCGGGTGTAACCGTCGAACTTCAGGATGCGGCCCTTGGCACGCAGCTCGAAGCTGCCCGCTGCCACGGTCACGCTGGTGGACAGGTACTGGGCCGGCGGCATCTGGCAGGCCAGGAACTGACGCCAGATCAGCTCGTACAACCGCTCGGCATCGCGCTCCATACCGCTGAGCTTGGTCGGGTGAGTGCTCACGTCCGACGGCCGGATGGCTTCGTGCGCCTCCTGAGCCCCTTCCTTGCTGCCGTACACCTGCGGTGTTTCGGGCAGGTACTGCTTGCCGAATTCGCGCTCGATGTAGCTGCGCGCCATTTCCAGCGCATCGCTCGACAGGTTGGTCGAATCGGTACGCATGTAGGTGATGTAACCCGCTTCATACAGACGCTGGGCCATCATCATGGTTTTCTTCACGCCGAACCCCAGGCGATTGCTCGCTGCCTGTTGCAGGGTCGAGGTGATGAAGGGCGCCGATGGCTTGCTGCTAGTCGGGCGGTCTTCACGCTTGACGACGCTGTAGCTCGATGCCTTGAGCTTCTCCAGCGCGGCCATGGCCTGGGTTTCGTTCAGCGGCTTGAAGGCCTCGCCATTTTCACGGGCGACTTCGAAGCGAACCTTGGCGTTCTTGGCGGTGCCGAGATCGGCATGGATTTCCCAGTATTCCTGAGGAATGAAGGCGCGAATCTCGCGTTCACGCTCGACCACCAGCTTGACGGCTACCGACTGCACCCGCCCGGCCGACAGGCCGCGGGCAATCTTGGACCACAGCAGCGGGGACACCATGTACCCCACCACACGGTCGAGAAAACGGCGCGCCTGCTGCGCGTTGACCCGATCAATGTCGAGCTCACCGGGCTGCGAAAACGCTTCCTGAATGGCCTTCTTGGTGATTTCGTTGAACACCACGCGCTTGTAGCGGGTATCGTCGCCACCGATGGCCTCACGCAGGTGCCAGGCGATTGCCTCCCCTTCGCGGTCCAAGTCGGTCGCGAGGTAGATGGTGTCGGCATCCTTGGCCAGGCGGCGCAGCTCGTCGATCACCTTTTCCTTGCCAGGAAGGATCTCGTACTTGGCTTTCCAGCCCTGGTCCGGGTCGACGCCCATGCGTGCAACCAATTGGCGGCGCGCCTTCTCTTTGGGCGAAAGGGCCGGTGCCTCACCTGCCGCCTTGCCACGCTTGGCGGCCGGCTCTTTGCTCGCGCTCGCCGAACCGCTGGTGGGAAGGTCTCGGATATGGCCGATACTCGACTTCACCACGTACTGGTTGCCCAGGTACTTGTTGATGGTCTTGGCCTTGGCCGGGGATTCCACAATGACCAGCGATTTGCCCATGGATCGGAGTATTCCTGAATCTGAAGATTGAAAACACGTCAGGTACCAGACGCGGCACCGCTATATATAGTGGCGAAACTGCGAGGTCAAGTTCAGAACATCACGCCTGCGACTTGGCCGACGTCCCGCACAACCCCTCTTCGGCCTTGATCAACGCAAAGCGTGGCACCTGTTCGCCGTCGACTTCCACCGACTCGCGGAACATCGACAGTGGGCGCACCCAGAAGCTGTAATCACCATACAGGCATTGGTAGAACACCATCCACTCCTCGCTCTCAGAGTGCCGCGCAACACTGAACACACGGTACTCCGGGCCCTTGTAATGCCGGTACACACCTGGCTGGATCTGCATGTGGACTACCTCCTGGTTCGATTGAAACCGAAAAAAACAAAACCGGGGCACAAGGCCCCGGTCGCTGTCCTTCTCCTGCGCCTTAGACGCGTTCGAATACAGTGGTAATACCTTGGCCAAGGCCGACACACATGGTCGCAATCCCCAGCGTGCCGCCATTTTGCTTCATGACGTTGAGCAGGGTGCCGGAAATACGCGCCCCGGAGCAACCAAACGGGTGGCCCAAGGCGATCGCACCGCCGTGCAGGTTAACCTTCTCATTCATCTTGTCGAGCACTTTCAAGTCTTTCAACACAGGCAGGGCCTGTGCGGCGAACGCCTCGTTGAGTTCGATGAAGTCAATGTCGGCCATGCTCAAGCCCGCGCGCTTGAGGGCTTTCTGGGTGGCCGGCACTGGGCCATAGCCCATGATCGCGGGGTCGACGCCAGCCACAGCCATGGCACGAATGACCGCCAGAGGCTCGATACCCAGGTCCATTGCACGCTGCCCCGACATCACGATCATGCACGACGCACCGTCGGTGATCTGGGAAGAAGTGCCTGCGGTCACCGTTCCACCTTTGGGGTTGAAGGCCGGCTTGAGCGACGCCAGGCCCTCGAGGGTGGTTTCCGGACGAATGGTTTCGTCGAAGTCGAACACTTTCAGGAAACCATTCTCGTCATACCCCTGCATGGGAATGATCTCATCCTTGAACTTGCCCTCTACGGTGGCCTTGTGCGCCAGCTGGTGCGAGCGCAGGCCGAACTGGTCCTGCTGCTCACGCGTAATGCCGTGCATCTTGCCCAGCATCTCGGCCGTCAGGCCCATCATGCCCGAAGCCTTGGCCGCATGCAGCGCCAGATGCGGGTTGGGGTCTACGCCATGCATCATGCTCACGTGCCCCATGTGCTCGACGCCGCCTACCACGAACACGTCGCCGTTGCCGGTCATGATCGCTTGGGCGGCGGTGTGCAGCGCGCTCATCGACGAGCCGCACAACCGGCTGACGGTCTGCGCCGCGGACGTGTGCGGAATCTGGGTCATCAGCGATGCCATGCGGGCGATGTTCCAGCCCTGCTCCAGGGTCTGGTTCACACAGCCCCAGATCACGTCCTCGACTTCCTTGGGATCGACCTTGTCATTGCGCTCAAGCAACTTGCTGATCAGGTGCGCCGACATGTCTTCGGCGCGGGTATTACGGTGCATGCCACCCTTGGAGCGGCCCATTGGCGTGCGACCGAAGTCGACGATCACCACGTCTCTTGGATTAAGGCTCATATCAAATCTCTCGCTCTAGCTCGTTGACCGCTCAGTTGAAGAAGCGCTGGCCCGTCTTGGCCATCTCACGCAGCTTGGCGGTCGGGTGGTACAGCGGCCCCAGGTCGGCATAACGATCGGCCAGGGCGACGAATTCGGCTACACCCAGGGTATCGATGTAGCGCAGCGCACCGCCGCGGAAGGGTGGGAAACCAATGCCGTAGACCAGGCCCATGTCCGCCTCGGCGGCGGTCTCGACGATGCCATCTTCAAGGCAGCGCACGGTTTCCAGGCACAGCGGGATCATCATCCAGTTGACGATGTCCTCGTCACTGACTTCACGCTGCTCGTACACGATGGGCTTGAGCACCTCGAGCACATCGGCATCGGCGACCTTTTTCGGCTTGCCGCGCTTATCGGTTTCATAGGCGTAGAAGCCCTTGCCGTTTTTCTGGCCCAGCCGGTTGGCATCGTACAAGGCGTCGATGGCCGAGCGGCGCTCATCCTTCATACGATCGGGGAACCCCTCGGCCATGACGTCACGCCCATGATGCCCGGTGTCGATGCCCACCACGTCCATCAGGTACGCTGGGCCCATGGGCCAGCCGAATTTTTCCATGACCTTGTCGATGCGCACGAAGTCCACCCCCGCGCTGACCAGCCTGGCGAAGCCGCCGAAGTACGGGAACAGGACGCGGTTGACCAAAAACCCTGGGCAGTCGTTGACCACGATCGGGTTCTTGCCCATTTTCTTGGCGTAGGCGACGGTGGTGGCGACTGCCGTTTCACTGGATTTTTCGCCACGAATCACTTCCACCAGCGGCATCATGTGCACCGGGTTGAAGAAGTGCATGCCCACGAAGTTTTCCGGGCGCTTCAGCGCTTTTGCCAGCAGATTGATGGAAATGGTCGAGGTATTGGATGCCAGGATCGCATCCTCCCTCACCTGCCCTTCCACCTCGGCAAGCACGGCCTGCTTGACCTTCGGGTTTTCGACCACTGCCTCGACCACGATGTCTACGTGGGCGAAATCACCGTAGGACAGCGTCGGACGAATCGCGTTGAGCGCCTGGGCCATCTTGGCCGGTGTCAGCCGACCTTTCTCGACCCGATTGCCCAGCAGTTTGGACGCTTCGTTCAACCCAAGCTCAATGGCCTCTTCGCGGATATCCTTCATCAGGATCGGGGTGCCCTTGACCGCCGACTGATAGGCGATGCCGCCGCCCATGATACCGGCGCCCAGCACGGCCGCCTGCTTGACGTCACGGGCAATCTCGTCATGGGCCTTGGCCTTGCGCTTGAGTTCCTGATCGTTCAGGAACAAGCCGATCAAGCTCTGTGCGACCGACGTCTTGGCCAGCTTGGCAAAGCCTGCCGCTTCGATTTCCAGTGCCTTGTCACGACCGAAGTTGGCCGCTTTCTGAATGGACTTGATCGCCTCGACAGGCGCTGGGTAATTAGGGCCTGCCTGCCCAGCGACGAAGCCTTTGGCGGTTTCGAAGGCCATCATCTGTTCGATGGCATTGAGCTTGAGCTTCTCGAGCTTGGGTTGGCGCTTGGCCTTGTAGTCCAGCTCGCCGCTGATGGCGCGCTTGATCAGGTCCAGAGCACCGGCCATGAGCAACTCAGGCGCGACCACGGCATCGACGGCACCCACTTTCAGGGCGTCTTCGGCACTGTTTTCCTTGCCCGCGGCGATCCACTCGACGGCATTGTCCGAGCCGATCAGGCGCGGCAGGCGCACGGTGCCACCAAAGCCTGGGTAGATGCCCAGTTTCACTTCGGGCAGGCCGATGCGCGCGGTGGTGGCCATGATGCGGTAGTCGGCTGCCAGGCACATCTCCAGGCCACCGCCCAGGGCGATACCGTTGATGGCCGCAACCGTGGGCACCTGAAGGTCTTCGAATGCGTTGAAGATACGGTTGGCTTCCAGGCTGCCGGCGACCAATTCGGCCTCGGGCAACTTGAAGTTGTCGACGAACTCGGTGATGTCGGCACCAACGATGAACACGTCCTTGCCGCTGCTGACGATGACACCTTTGACCGACGCATCGGCCTGGATGGCGTCCACAGCCTGGCGCAGCTCGCTCAGGGTCAGGCGGTTGAACTTATTGACGGACTCACCCTTGAGGTCGAACTTGAGCTCGACGATGCCACTTTCAAGAGCCTTAACCGTGATGGCTTTACCTTCGTAAATCATCAACTGATCTCCAAGATATGGAAGCTGAACTGTACACGCCGATCGCTGCGGCACCGCAGCCATCATGGCCACCTGCCCCAGGCACACCCGTCAGCGCGCGAGTCGAGCGCATGAATGAGTGAAGTGCAATGCAAACGCTCAATTCATACGCCCGTTTGATTTGGGTGTGCACACATTCTCCGAAAAGATCTGCATTGTCAAATGCTGCACCCACGGCAGAAAAGCCGACTTTGCGGTCACTTTCCACAGACCGGGCACGACCGATCATGGGGCTGATCGCTGGCCATTCATGCTGGCAATTTTCAAACCTTGTCAGCCTTGGCGTGCTCTGCAGTCTGGCTGATCCGAACACAAGCGCCAGCCCCTGCATGACGCGATGAATTCACTGGCCTGCCCTGCCTTCGCTTGAGGCAGAACGACAAAGCGGCGATTGAGCAGGCCCTGTCAGGGGACCGCCCAATCGCCGCTTTGTCGTTGCACCGCATCTCAGAAGGCCTTGGACAGCCCGCCGAGCGTCTTTGGAGTCAGGCCAGTGTCTCCAGCACATAGGCAACATCCTGCAATACAGCCGTATCTCCGCGCTCCGTCCAGTAGAGCGCTATCATCCGCGCATCAGCCTCGACCTTGTAGGCGCTTGCCGGCAGACGGGCCAACGCTTGCATGAAGCGCGGGTCTTCGCACGGCTCGCGCCATTGGTTCCACCATACGCCAGGGCTGATCTGCCAGAAGCTGAAGCTGTCGACATGCCCCCGCTTGCGGGCCCGATGATATTGCGGGCATGGGCTCGGCGGCTGCTTTTCCAACCAGTGCGGCCACTGCTGAGGCGCCAGCTGCATGGCCAGACCCATGCGCCGCGCCTCCAGGCGCAAGCGCATCTGCTCGCTCTGATTGCGCGAGTTGCGCAGCCAGGAGAGCGGGCTGAGAATCAGCGCAAGGATTGACACCACCAGCAATACCGTCATATCAGTAGTTCCCATAAACCGTTGCAAATGAGCTGGTTAGCCATTTTTCACGCATGACCCGCCCGAAAGCGACCATACTTCTTCTATAGCGATTGCCTGGAGTACAGCTCATGACCTACCAACATCTGCTGGTCGCCGTCGACCTGACGGAAGAATGCGACCCTGTGATCAAGCGCGCCATGGCGCTGGCCCAGCCAACCAACGCCAAGGTCTCACTGGTGCACATCGTCGAACCCATGGCCATGGCGTTTGGCGGGGACGTGCCGATGGATCTGTCGCAATTGCAACAGCAGCAGTTCGACCAGGCCAAGGAACGCATGGATCGCCTGTTCAACAAATATCCGGACATCCAGCGCGGCGACTCGCACTTGACCTACGGGCAGCCCCGTCAGGAAATCCATCAATTGGCCAAAGACCAGCACTGCGACCTGATCGTCGTGGGCAGCCACGGTCGCCACGGCCTGGCGCTGCTACTGGGCTCCACGGCCAATGACGTTTTACATGGTGCACCCTGCGATGTGCTGGCAGTGCGACTGCAGAAAAAGGACTGAATCTGTCCATCGCGGCAGGTCAAGCCGCAACGCCAGGTGCCTCGGGCTTGTATCCTCCCTCCGGCACCTGGTAGCGGGCTCGCCCGCCACGCGCAGGCCCTAAGCGTCCTGTCTGCTCAGCCTTCCAGCTCGGCCCAGCGTTCCACCAAGGCATCGAGCTCACCTTGCAGCTTCTCGATGTTCGCCAGCACCGCTGACGTCTCCGCGATCGGACGTTGGTAGAAACCGGCCGCGCTCACTTCTTCCTGAGCCTGGGCCATGCGCTGTTCCAGCGCGTCGATCTGACCTGGCAGCATCTCCAGCTCACGCTGCAGCTTGTAGCTGAGCTTTTTCTTCGACTCCTCGACCACTGGCGCAGCGACGGCTTGCGGCTTGGCCTCGACCTTCTCCACCACCGCACTGTTGAGCGCCGACTTGCCGCCCTTGCTCTCGGTGACCCCAAGCAGCTTTGGCGAACCGCCCTGACGAATCCAGTCTTCGTAACCGCCCACGTACTCGCGGACCAGGCCATCGCCTTCGAACACCAGGGTGCTGGTCACGACGTTGTCGAGAAACGCTCGGTCGTGGCTGACCATCAGCACGGTACCCTTGTAGTTGGAGAGCACCTCTTCGAGCAACTCGAGGGTTTCGACGTCCAGGTCGTTGGTGGGTTCGTCGAGCACCAGCAGGTTGGCCGGCTTGCTGAACAGCTTGGCCAGCAGCAGGCGCGCCCTTTCGCCGCCGGACAATGCCTTGACCGGGGTGCGGGCCCGCTGCGGGCTGAACAGGAAGTCACCCAGGTAGCTCAGCACATGCCGGTTCTGCCCCTCGATCTCGATGAAGTCACGGCCTTCGGCGAGGTTGTCGATGACGGTCTTTTCCAGGTCCAGCTGATGGCGCATCTGGTCGAAATAGGCGACTTCAAGCTTGGTGCCGCGCTCGATCTTGCCCGACGTGGGCTCCAGATCACCCAGCATCAGCTTGAGCAAGGTGGTCTTGCCGGTGCCGTTGGCCCCCAGCAGACCGATACGGTCCTGGCGCTGCAGCACCATGGAAAAATCCTTGACCAGCATCGGCCCGTCCGGGTGCGAGAAGCTGACATGCTCGAGCACCATGACCTGTTTGCCCGACTTGTCGGCCGCCTCGATCTGGATGTTGGCCTTGCCCTGCCGCTCCCGGCGCTCGCCGCGCTCAACGCGCAGCGCCTTGAGCGCCCGCACGCGGCCCTCGTTACGGGTGCGACGGGCCTTGATGCCTTGGCGAATCCACACCTCTTCCTGGGCCAGGCGCTTGTCGAACAGGGCGTTGGCGGTTTCCTCGGCGGCCAGCGCGGCCTCCTTGTGCACCAGGAAACTGGCGTAGTCGCCGTTCCAGTCGATAAGGCCGCCCCGGTCCAGCTCGAGGATGCGGGTGGCCAGGTTCTGCAGGAAGGATCGGTCGTGGGTGATGAACAACACGGCGCCGTTGAACCCGCGCAGTGCTTCCTCAAGCCAGGCGATGGCACCAATGTCCAGGTGGTTGGTCGGTTCGTCGAGCAGCAACAGGTCGGGCTCGGACACCAGTGCCTGGGCCAGCAATACGCGACGGCGCCAGCCGCCGGACAACTCCGCCAGGGTCTTGTCCGCCGGCAACTGCAGGCGGCTCAGGGTGCTTTCAACCACCTGCTGCAGGCGCCAGCCATCGCGGGCCTCCAGCTCGTGCTGCACGTGCATCAGTTTCTCCAGGTCTTCATCGCCCTGGATGTTCTGACTCAGGTGATGAAACTGTGCCAACAGCTCGCCAACGCCATCCAGGCCTGCCGCCACCACGTCGAACACAGTGCGCTCGTCGGCCAATGGCAGTTCCTGGGGCAACTCGCCGATCTTCAGCCCAGGGGCGCGCCAGATGTCGCCGTCATCGCCTTTCTGCTCGCCCTTGACCAGGCGCAGCATGCTCGACTTGCCGGTGCCGTTGCGGCCGATGATGCACACCCGCTCGCCACGAGCGATCTGCCAGGACACCTTGTCCAGCAGCGGCATGGCGCCGAATGCGAGGGACACATCGCTGAATTTGAGCAGGGTCATGTTCGTCTCCATAAATCGGGCGCGCATTCTACCTGAGTTGGCCCTGCGCCGACATCCGCAAGGCCAGCGCCTGCCACCCACGGCGACATCCGGTCGAACTTAATATCCCGATACAAGCACAGTGCTTTCACCTGTCATCCGCAAACGGCTAAGCTAGGGCCATCGTTCCCAACAGTGCTGGCCCCGCCGCCACTTTCCCATGGTTCAACTGCCCGGACGTATCATGCGCAGCCGCCTGTTACAAATTGCTTCATGCCTGTTGCTCACCGCTGCCACCGGCGCGGCCCAGGCCACCGACATCACCGTGCAACGTCAATACTACGATGAAGCCAAGCGTGCGCTGGCCAAGGGCGACAAGGGCCCGTACCTGCGCTATGCCCAGGCGTTGAGCGACTATCCGCTGACACCCTACCTGGCCTATGACGAACTGACCGCGCGCCTGAAATCTGCCAGCAACGAGGAGATCGAGGGTTTCCTGGCCAAGCACGGTGACCTGCCACAAGCCAACTGGATGAAACTGCGCTGGTTGCGCTGGCTGGCCGAACGCGGCGAGTGGCAGACCTTCGCCAACTACTACGATCCCAAGCTCAACTTCACCGAGCTCGATTGCCTGAACGGCCAGTACCAGCTTAGCCACGGGATGCGCACCGAAGGCTTTGCCACGGCAGACAAACTGTGGTCGGTGGGCAAGTCCCAGCCTGCTGCCTGCGACCCGTTGTTCGCCATGTGGGCCGCAGAGGGCCAACTCACGGAGGGCAAACGCTGGGAACGAGCCAAGCTTGCTGCCCAGGCGCGCAACTACGGCCTGGCCGAGAACCTGGTCAAGACCCTGACCACGCTGGCGCCACAAGGCCGCCTGCTGATCGATGTGGCGCAGAAACCCGAACTGCTCAACCAGCCATCACGCTTCACCCAGGCCGACGAGGCCACCTCGGACGTCGTCAGCCTCGGCCTGCGCCGCCTTGCACGGCAGGACCCGGAGCGCGCCATGGGGCTGCTTGACGACTATGCCCAGCGCATGCACTTTTCCCGCGATGAAAAAGTGGCCATTGCCCGCGAGATAGGCCTGACCCTGGCCCGGCGCTATGACCCGCGCGCGCTTGACCTGATGACCCGCTACGACCCGGAGCTGCGGGACGACACCGTCAGTGAATGGCGCTTGCGCCTGTTGCTGCGCCTGGGCCGCTGGGAAGACGCCTACGCGCTCACCAAGCGCCTGAGCGGCGACCTGGCCCAGAGCAGTCGCTGGAAGTACTGGCAGGCGCGCAGCCTGGAGCTGGCGCAGCCGAAGAATCCGCAAGTCCCGCAGTTGTACAAGGCCGTTGCCCGCGAGCGTGATTTCTATGGCTTCCTGGCTGCGGACCGTGCGCAAGCCCCTTACCAGCTGAACAACAAGCCCCTGGTGCTCAGCCCACAGCTGGTCAAGAAAGTGCGCAACACCCCTGGCATCCAACGCGCCCTTGAATTCCATGCTCGCGGTCAGATCGTCGAAGGTCGCCGCGAGTGGTATCACGTTAGCCGTCACTTCAACCGCGACGAAATGGTTGCCCAGGCGCGCCTGGGTTACGAGTTGCGCTGGTATTTCCCGGCCATTCGCACCATCAGCCAGGCCAAGTACTGGGATGACCTGGATGTGCGCTTCCCCATGGCGCACCGCGACACCCTGGTACGCGAAGCCAAGGTGCGCGGCCTGCATTCAAGCTGGGTCTTCGCAATCACCCGTCAGGAAAGCGCCTTCATGGAAGATGCTCGCTCCCCCGTGGGCGCCAGCGGGCTCATGCAGTTGATGCCTGCTACAGCCAAAGAAACGGCGCGCAAGTTCAGCATCCCACTGGCATCGCCCGCACAGGTCCTGAACCCGGACAAGAACATCCAACTGGGGGCCGCCTACCTCAGCCAAGTGCACAGCCAGTTCAACGGCAACCGAGTACTGGCGTCAGCGGCTTACAACGCAGGCCCAGGCCGCGTGCGGCAATGGCTCAAAGGTGCCAAGCACCTGAGCTTCGACGTGTGGGTCGAGTCCATTCCGTTCGATGAAACCCGTCAGTACGTTCAGAACGTGCTGTCCTACTCGGTGATCTACGGGCAGAAGCTCAACATGCCACAACCTCTGGTGGACTGGCACGAGCGCTACTTCGACGACATGTAAGGGCCACTGCCGGCTGATCAAGCCTGGGCGCCGGTCACACCGGCGTCCAGCTGCCCGGCGAATCAGAGCACCTGCACCTTCATGCCAACTTCCAGGTGCCCGCTGCCATCGGCTGCCAGGTTTTGCCCAAACAGTATGTCCCCTTCCTTTTCCCGGAACGTGCGAAGCGTGGTCATGGGCTCACGGTCAGGGCTGCGCTCCCCTGTAGCAGGGTCGATGGTGGTGAAAATACAGCGCACGCTTGGCTTCAGAACACGAAACTCCACCGTACCGATGCGAATGCGTTTCCAGCCATCCTCTGCAAAGGCCTCGGCCCCTTGAACCACCAGGTTGGGCCTGAACCGCAGCATGTCCATGGGCCGGCCGATACGGCGATCGAGCTCATCGAGCGACCCTTGGCCAATAAGCAACAACGGGAAACCGTCGGGAAAGGCGGCACGGTCACGGTCGGTGCCATAGCCATTGGGCAGGTACCTGGCCCGCTGCTGCGGGCAGTAGACCAACCTCACCGGTTTGCCTAGCCAGCCACTGAGCCAGGCGGCGGCCTCATCGCCGGCATCCGGCACGCGCAAGGTGTCGCGCCACAAGGTCACCCCTCGCAGCTGGGCATCCTCGGCTGGGGCCACCACATTCAGCGGCACTTGCCCAGGCGCCCGCAGCAACAGTGCCCCGCCTGACTCCACTGCCTCGAGCTGCCCGAGCTGCGGCCAGGCACGCTGGGTCAGGAAGCGCCCGTTTTCTTCCTCCACCAGCATCCAGCGACGGTCTCCTTCCAGTCCAAGCAGACCGACGGGAGAGGCTTGCAGGCTTTGTGCCCGCCCTGACTTGACCGGATACCGATAGAGCTCGCTGAGAAACATCCCTGCCGCCTCATAATTCACCAAAACGTCAGCTTATACCCGGCAGGGCGCGCGATCACGCGTTGGTGTTGTCCAGCAACAGGCGCTGCTTGACCACATCGACCAGGCGATCAGGCTGGAACTTGGACAGAAAATTGTCGCAACCCACCTTCTTGACCATGGATTCGTTGAAGCTCCCCGACAAAGACGTGTGCAGAACCACGTAAAGCTTGCGCAGGCGCGCATCCTCGCGGATCTCGGTTGTCAGGCGATAACCGTCCATTTCCGGCATTTCAGCATCCGTGAAGATCATCAATAGCTTTTCGCACATGTCCTCCCCGGCATCGGCCCAAGCCTTGAGCATGCGCAGCGCCTTGAGGCCATCACTGGCAACGTGCAGTTTCATCCCCAACTGCGAGAGCGTGTCGCGCAACTGGGCCAGGGCCACACTGGAATCGTCCACCAGCAGCACCTCGCGACCACGCGCCCTTGCCAGTACCGGGTCAGCCAACTTCTCGCCCGAAACGCGAGCGTTGTAAGGCACGATTTCGGCGAGCACCTTTTCCACATCGATCACCTCTACCAGCTGGTCGTCTACCTTGGTGATGGCGGTCAGGTAATGCTGACGGCCGGCACTGGTCGGTGGCGGCATGATGGACTCCCAGTTGAGGTTGACGATGCGGTCGACCCCGCCCACCAGAAACGCCTGCACCGAGCGGTTGTATTCAGTGACGATGATGGTGCTGTCAGGGCCAGGCTGAATGGGGCGCATGCCGATTGCCTGGGACAGGTCGATGACCGGGAGGGTCTGGCCTCGCAGGTTGACCACACCGCAGACGAACGCGTGGCGCTGCGGCATCAGTGTCAGCTTGGGCAGCTGTAACACCTCCTGCACCTTGAAGACATTGATCGCGAAAAGCTGACGCCCAGCCAGCCGGAACATCAGGATTTCCAGCCGGTTCTCACCTACCAGTTGTGTGCGTTGGTCTACCGTGTCGAGAATGCCAGCCATTGGTAAGCCCCCAGGCTCATGTCGAAAATATGCGCGATTGTGTGTGTATCGGCAGTTGGCGTAGCATCTTGACCCCAGTAAACGCTACACCCCTCCCAAATTTGATGTCACTTTAACAGCATGCTCAACGGCTTTCATAATGCCACTCCCATACGCTGAAAAGTTCCGTTTTTTTCTTGCCTATCAGGGAAACCCCTAGTGGCACTCAGGTACAACCTGATGTTCGCTCTATCCTTTAGCCATTAATGTGACGCCATTCTCACTGCATGAATGGAGTCAGGCTTTGCTAGCTATCGTAACGGCGTGCCCGTCTCTATCGCCTGTCCTGCCCATGGAGTCACCATGATGGACAGTGCCTTACACTTCTCGGAAGCGCTGAAGGTTTTTCGCGAGAAGGCTCAAAAGCGCCTCCACAGAGCAGAGGACTGCTTGCAGCATCTTGAGCTCATTGAAAATGACCCTGATGCCTGCAGGTGCCTGGACGCCGTATTAAGCGACCTGGCACATGACGCACAGCGTTTGGGGCTGCTCGAAGTGGCTCACTTCACTACCTCCCTTCAGCAGATACTGGCCCCCTGCTGCCAAGGCGCGTGCCTGCATCTCGGCACGCTGCGCATCACTGCTGCATGCCTGAGGCTGCTAGCCTGGCAGCTCGAGCTACTGGACGCACACACAGGGCGACTGGACCTGGACGCTGGAGAACAATTTGTGTTGCTCGGCGAACTGACCAATGCGGTTCGATCTTCTCTGGCATAAGCCTGGGTGAAAGGTGACGGCGCAGCGCATAACCGCCAACAGCCCGACCTTGGCGACAAACCGTAGGGCAATTTGCCATCCTGCAGTTGCATGCCAGAAGTGCAACTTTGCCGAAACTGGAAAGTTGTAGCTTTAATTTACAAACTTGTAGGAAATAGCCTCAGACAAGCAAGTCAGGCGCCGCTATGTGGTAATTCACAACAATAAGAATTATCTAGGTGAAGTCGTCTTCGGCGGCGACCTCGGGAATTCGAGGTGGTAGTATGCCCCACCGAAACGCTTCAACTTGACACAAGGTTGAATGAACCGTGGTCGAAAAAGCATCGAAAGTACGGCGCAAAAGCCTCTGAGCAGTAATGTGCAAGGCCTCCATCAGCAATACTTCAGCGGCTCCCCAACCTATGTTCCCACGCTTGATGACCTCTTTTCGTTGTAGCCCCCCGTACACCAGGCTGTGCTGGGCCACGGCAGGCATCAGTGTGGTTTCCTGCATCGCCTGCCTGGTGTTGCACCTGACTGAGCGCCCCGTACCCATCAGCCTGGTGTTGCTGCAGCTGACCGGTGTGTTGGTCGCTGCCGTGCAACTGCGTACGGGGGCGCGCTCAATCAGCTTGCGCCCTGCGGAACTCGCCGAGCGCCTGCTAAAAGTGCAAGAAGATGAACGCCAGCACCTGAGCCGGGAGCTTCATGACGACATCGGCCAGCTGCTGACCGCTGCGAAATTGCAGCTGCAATGGCTGCAGCGACGAACGCCCGGGGATGTGCAGGGGCATTGCGATGCCTTGCATGCCACGCTGGATGATACGTTGAGCGCTGTGCGCGACGTTTCTGCCCTACTCAACCCCCGTCAGCTGGCCAGCCTTGGTCTTGAGACCAGCCTGCGCGCGCACTTGCTGCGCACCTTGGACGGCAGCGGCGTGCAATGGAGCCTGTCTTGCAAGCAACGCCTTGGGGGCATTGCCGAAAATGTCGCAATGGCAGTGTTTCGCATCACCCAGGAGGCGGTGACCAACATGTTGCGCCACGCTGGGGCGCGCAACCTCGTCATCCACCTACGGCGCACGGAGCTGGGCCTGGCCTTGTCGATCGAGGACGATGGCTGCGGCTTCAAGCCTGCCAGAAACCCGCACCTTGCCAGTCAGCGTGGGCTGGCTGGCATGCTCGAGCGGGTCACTGCCCTTGACGGCAGCTTGAAGATTACCAGCGATGTAGGCCAGGGCACCCGCATCGAGGCCGTGTTCCCCTGGCCGCCCCGCAGCCGGCAACGCGCTGAGCGAGTGGATACCCATGACCTGTAGATTGTTGCTGGTGGATGACCATTCGTTGATCAGGGCGGGGGTCCGCGCCCTGGTCAGTGACATACCCGGGTACGAGGTAGTCGGCGAGGCCGACGATGGCGGGCAGTTGCTGGATCAGGCGCGGACGTTGATGCCCGATATCATCCTGCTGGACCTCTCCATGCGATCAACCAGCGGGCTGGACGCTCTTACCCAGCTCAATGCCAGCGGCAGCGCCTGCAAGGTGCTGATCCTCTCCATGCACACGGACCCGGAGTTGATCATGCGCGCCCTTGAGGGCGGTGCCCATGGGTATCTGCTCAAGGACACCAGCGCCTCTGAACTTGAGCAGGCGCTTAGCGCGGTGCGCAACGGGGAGCGCTACCTAAGCCCGGCCATTGCCCACACCGTCATCAATCAGGCCTTGCGTCATACTAGACCCACCAGACGTCCGGCGTGCGAGCGACACAACCTGACTGCCAGGCAGCTGGAGATTCTGCGCCTGATCGTGCGCGGCAAGTCCACCCGCGAAATCGCCAACGGTCTGGGGCTGTCGATCAAGACAGTCGAAACCCATCGCTCGCAAGTGATGAAACGTCTGCAAATTCACGACGTCGCCGGGCTGGTGCTGTTCGCGGTGCGCGAAAAGATCATCAGCCTCGATGACTGAGCAATGGACAGCCTTGCGGCAGGTGCAGGCGCAACGCCTGGGGCCGCGCTTCGAAACGCAGGCTGTCCGCCTTGAGCGGCTCGCCGTCGAGGTTGATATCAAGGCCCTGTTGACTGTTGATCTCTACCCACGGCAACCGTGTGCGAATGAACAGCCCATCGCCTGCCAGCAAATCGCGTAATGCGCCGACCACTTCCTGCGGCTTGGGCAGGATCGCAACATCCAGCAACCCGTCATCTACCACCGCATCCGGACACAACTCCTGCCCTCCCCCGGCTTGGCGACCGTTGCCGATCCCTAGCGCCAGCAACTCACCCTGCCAATGGAAATCCGGGCCTTTCAACTCGACCGAGGCTGCCTCCAGTTCACTGAAGCGTGACAAGCCGGTGAACACGTAGGCGGCGGCCCCCATCAACTTCTTCAGGTCTTCGGACGTACTGGCTGTGACCTGGCTGCCAAAGCCGCCGGTCGCCATATTCAGGAACAGTTGCTCGCCCACTTGCCCAAGATCAACTGCCTGCGCCGGCTCATTGAGCAGCGCCAGTGCCTGGGCAGGCTCCAGCGCAATACCGGCCGCCTTGGCAAAGTCGTTGGCGGTTCCAAGCGGCAGCAACACCAGGCTGGCTTCGGTGCCCGCCAGGCCCATGGCTTCGGCCACATCCCGCAAGGTGCCGTCACCACCGCCGGCGACAATGTGGCTGTAACCGGCGGCAAGTGCCTCCTTGACCAGGCGCTGGGCATCACCGCCCTCCCAGGTTACGCGCACGTCCAATGCCCAGCCAGTGTCGCGCAGGTCGTGCACGGCGGTGCGTACGTCTTCGTTCATGGCTTGCTTGCCGTGCAGAATCAGCATTGCCTTGCGCGCTTGCATGTAGGTGCCTCCATAATTGACCACCTGCATCTTGACTCTTAGCCGTTACCAATTGTTGCACGGCCGTTCAAATATTGCGGCGCAGGGCTCGCGCACTGGAGCGAGCCTGCGCCGCTGGCGTGCGTCAACCGAGTAGGTCACTGAAGGGAATGAAGGGTACGAGGTCACCTTGACCAGGCGTAGTGCCCTCCTGCACCTCGACCAGCCCATCGGCCCACACTGCGCTGCGCAACACGCCAGAGCTCTGGTTAGGGTAAAGGCACACCTTGCCCTGCTCGATGCGCGCACGCAGGTACTCACGCCGTGACCCAGCTTTGGGCCAATCGAAACCGGCGGGCAGGCACACGCGCAGCGGGGCGACGTCGATCACACCCTGACGGCGCAACAAGTAGGGGCGCGCCAGCAGGCCGAAGGTCACTAGGGTAGAGGCCGGGTTACCGGGCAGGCCGATCACTGGCACGCCCTGGAAGTGGCCGAAGGTCAACGGCTTGCCGGGTTTGATCGCCAGTTTCCACAAGGCCAGCTCACCGGCCTCGCGCAGGGCCGCGCCGAGATAATCGGCCTCGCCCACCGAGACGCCACCTGTCGAGAGGATCAGGTCCACCCCTTGCAACTGAGCCAGGCTCGCGCGGGTACGGGCCAAGTCATCAGGCAGGATACCGGCGTCGGTGACGTCGCACCCCAGGCGCTGCAACCAACTCACCAGCAAGCGACGATTGCTGTTGTAGATTTGCCCAGGCCCCAGCGGCAGGCCTGGCTCGACCAGTTCATCCCCAGTCGACAGCACTGCCACCCGCACCCTGCGCACTACATCGAGCTGGCCATGCCCCAGGGTGGCGGCCAAGCCCAACTCGATCGGCCCAAGACGCGTGCCGGCGTCGAGCACCTGCTCACCCTTGCGGGTTTCTTGTCCTTGCGGGCGAATGTTCTGCAGCGCCTTGAGGGGGTGCAGGAACTGCACATGGCCATTGGCATGAACCTGGGTGTTTTCCTGCATCTCCACGCAGTCGGCGCCGTCGGGAACCGGTGCACCCGTAAAGATCCGCGCACAGGTGCCAGGCTGCAATGGGCCAGGTGCGTGGCCGGCAAAGATTCTCTGGCTGACCGGCAGCGGCGCCCCCTGCCAGTCGGCCCGGCGCAGGGCATAGCCATCCATTGCGCTGTTGGGCCAAGGCGGCAGATCCAGCGAAGCCACCAGGGCAGTGGCCAGCACTCGGCCTTGTGCCTCGGCCAACGCCACGCGCTCGGTGTCGCGAATCGGCGCGGCATCTGCCAAGGCCAGCAATTGCTCGAGGGCCTGTTCCACCGGCATCAGTGGCCTGGGCTGCACGGCCTCAGCCACGGCTTTCACAGGCCGCCGCCTGCTTCAGATGTGCGACGAAGTTGCAGGGACGGTGCCGTGCATCGAGCTGTTCGGCCAGGATACCGTCCCAACCGGTGCGCACCGCATTGGTCGAGCCGGGCAGGCAACACACCAGGGTACCGTTGGCCAACCCTGCCAGTGCACGCGATTGCACGGTCGAGGTACCGATATCCGCCACGGAGATCTGCCTGAACAGCTCGCCAAAACCGTCGACCTGCTTGTCGAGCAGACAAGTAACCGCCTCAGGCGTACTGTCACGTCCGGTAAAACCGGTACCGCCGGTAATGAGCACCACCTGCACGGTGTCATCGGCGATCCAGGTCGCGACCTGGGCGCGGATCTTGTAGAGATCATCCTTGAGCAGTGCGCGCTGGGCGAGCCGGTGGCCCGCCGCTGTCAGCCGGTCTACGAAGACCTGGCCCGATGTATCGTTGTCGAACGTGCGGGTGTCGCTGACCGTGAGCACTGCGATATTGAGAGGAACGAACGGGGTGTCTGCCGAGGCTTTCATAGGTACCGGTCACTGGTAATGGCAATGACGGCAGTTATATCACAGGGCACTCCCGCCGGCTTGGGGGAGCGCTGTCTGCACTGGATCGCGCCGAGCGAATGCCGTTATGCTGCACGTGCAAGGAACTTGCACTAACGTCCCGCGTCTTAACAGTCATCTTGCACCATCGCACTGGAGAAACACGATGATCAAACGGACCCTTCCCGCCTTTATGCTCGCCCTGGGCCTGGCTGCCCTGGCCGGCTGCTCGACCCCAACCGTCATCACCTTGAACGACGGTCGCGAAATCCAGGCGGTAGACAAGCCGTCCTATGATGAAGATTCCGGCTTCTACGAGTTCGAGCAGCTCGATGGCAAGCGCATGCGTCTGAATAAAGACCAGATTCGCACCGTCAAAGAACTCTGATAGCCCATCCGAGTTGGCCAAAGCTTCGTTCTTTTACAAGGACTTGCGGGCAAATTTCGGATGCAGTAGGATTTTGTTCATCGGAGTGTAGCGCAGCCAGGTAGCGCGTCTCGTTCGGGACGAGAAGGCCGCAGGTTCGAATCCTGTCTCTCCGACCAAATCCTTCAAAAAAACCCGCCTTGTGCGGGTTTTTTGTTGTTCACGATTCAGGCTCGTACCTGCATCGCGCATCAGCCGGCCAGCCTTTCAAGCGGTCGTAAACTGCAGCGCTGCCAGCCGTGCATACAACGGGCTGGCTTCAATCAGCTCGCTGTGGGTCCCAGTAGCGACCACTTTGCCTTGGTCGACCACGGCAATGCGGTCGGCGTGTTGCACCGTAGCCAAACGGTGCGCGATCACCACCGTTGTCCGCCCCGCCATCAGGCGCGGCAAAGCTTGCTGGATCAGGTGCTCACTGTGAGCGTCGAGCGCGCTGGTCGCCTCGTCAAGCAGCAGGATTGGGGCATCCACCAGCAACGCACGGGCAATCGCCAACCGTTGGCGCTGCCCACCGGATAAACCCACCCCGCCCTCCCCCAGGCAAGTCTGGTAGCCCTGCGGCAACTGACGTATGAACCCGTCGGCATGGGCTGCGCGCGCGGCTGCTTCGATGTCGGCCAGGCAAGCGCCAGGGCGTCCATAGGCAATGTTGTCCGCCACCGTACCTCGAAACAGTGCCGGTTGCTGTGCGACCAATGCAAACTGCTGGCGAAGGTGGTCGGGGTCGAGTTGGTCGATGGGTTGGTCATCAAGCAGAATCTGCCCGTGCTGAGGATCATAGAAGCGCAGAAGCAGGTCGAACAGGGTGGATTTACCCGCACCGGAGGGACCGACCAATGCAAGCGTCTGGCCTGCCTGGATGGCCAGGCTCAGGTCATCGATAGCCTTGTGCTCGGGTCGCGAGGGATAGGCAAACACCACGCTTTGCAACGTCAGGCAGCCCCGTGCACGGCCTCCCGCCAGCAGCCGCGCACTGGACGGCGCCAGAATCTGGCTTTGCGCTGCCAGTAATTCGGCTATGCGCTCTGCTGCTCCAGCAGCACACTGGAGCTCGCCAATCACCTCGCTGAGTGTGCCGAACGCACTGCCCACTACCAGGCTGTAGAACACGAACGCCGCCAACTCGCCCCCCGACATACGCCCGGCGATAACGTCCAGGCCGCCGACCCACAGCATTGCGCCGATAGCACCCAGCACCAGCACGATCACCACGGTAATCAGCCAGGCCCGCTGCGCAATGCGCTGGCGGGCCACTGCAAATGCCGACTCCACCGTATCGGCGAACAGTGCCCGGTCATGGGCTTGATGAGTGTAGGCCTGCACGGTCTTGATCTGGCCCAGGGTTTCGGCCACATAGCTACCCACATCTGCCACCCGGTCCTGGCTCTGGCGGGAGAGGCTGCGCACACGACGACCGAACAGCAGGATCGGGGCCAGCACCACCGGCAATGCCACGACCACGATGCTGGTCAGTTTCGGGTTGGTGATGAACAGCAAGACCACACCCCCCACCACCATCAGCGCATTACGCAGGCACATGGACAGGGAAGAGCCAATCACCGATTGCAGCAACGTGGTGTCGGCCGTCAACCGAGACTGAATTTCCGAGCTACGGTTGTCTTCGAAAAAACCCGGATGAAGCCCAAGCAAATGGTCAAAAACGGCGCGACGAATGTCCGCCACGCACCGCTCACCTATCCAGGAGACGAGGTAGAACCGGCTGAAGGTCCCTACCGCCAGGGCCAGCACCAGCAGCAGGAAGAGGCCAAGGGTCTGGTTGAGCTGATGGACGGAACCGGTCATGAACCCCTGATCCACCAGCAGGCGGATGCCTTGCCCCATGGACAGGGTAATGCCGGCAGTCACCACCAGTGCCAGCAAGGCCAGCACCAGGCGCCGCCGATATGGGCGAAGAAAATGCCAACCAAGGCGCAAGGCGCGGCTGGGGCGCGGAGTTGTAGAGGCCATGGATCTGCTCTCGAAGGCGGAACATGCAGCCTACCATTCATGCCGCAGCACGGAACTGTCTGGCGCGGCTATAGCCTATTGTTCTAACCGCGCTCTGGCACTTGTTCGCCATCTCTGGTGGACTATGGCCCAGCCTCAGGTTGCGCCGCACCCGCGTCGACGATCTGCCAGGCGCAAGGTTGATACCAGACGTCATCTGAAGAGGAGACCCTGCATGAGCTTGCACCATGACCGCGAACACCACACGCCCCGTCACGCACCGTCCCCCCAGGCAAGCGGCGCGCTGATCGACGCCCAAGGGCGGGAGGTACCGATCACCGAGCAGATGATCCAGCAGGCCTGCAAGGCCTTGGAAGAAAGCCGGGTCGAGCGCTCGCAGAAAAACTGATCACTTTATTCCTGACCCGGCGCTGGCGCCGGGTTTTTTATGCGCGCTGCTTTGCCCTTGGGCAATGCCAGAGCGTCAGACCCTTTTCGCTCCGATGGCGTCAATCAGCTGCGCAAGCTGAGGCGAGTCACCACGGATGCGCACGGATAATCCTTCGATCTCACGGCGTGGCGGATAGTGTTTGCGCAATAGGTCGAAAGCCGCACGTTGCTGCTGCGCGTCTTCGCTCAGGCTGCGGCGAAAATCAGCATCATCGCGGCGCGGGTCATAGACGGCGCGGCACAGCATCGCTAGTACCCATTGCAGGTCGGCCTCGGCGTCCAACTCAATCTGCGCGACTGGCGGGCGTGGTAACAGGTCGGCCAGTTGAATGCGCTCATCCACGCCCAGGTGTTGACACAACGCGCGATAGATCTGGGCGGTGCCACGCTGACGGCCATCGAGGCTATAGCCGGCGATGTGGGGGGTGGCGACGGTACACAGGTCGGCCAACTGCAGATCTACCTGGGGCTCGCCTTCCCACACGTCCAGCACCGCGTGCAGGTCATCGCGCTGCTGCAGAAGGGTACGTAATGCGCCATTGTCTACCACCGCCCCTCGACTGGCGTTGATCAGCCAGGCGCCGGGGCGCAGTTTCGCCAGTTCTGTAGGGCCTAGCAGGTGCCAGGTCGGGTACTGGCCACCGCGTTCGAGGGGTGTGTGCAGGCTGATGACATCGCAGGCTTGCAGCAGGGTATCGAGCTCGACGTAGTCACCACCTTCGGCGGCCTGGCGCAATGGATCGCAGACCATCACCTTCCACCCCAGGGCGCGTAGCACGCCCACCAGCCGCCCACCTACTTCGCCTGCACCCACCACGCCGTAGACTCGCTCGGGCAGTGATGCACCCTCAAGGTCAGCGAGGGTCAGCAGGCTGCCCAGCACATAGTCCACCACGCCCCGGGCGTTGCAACCGGGTGCACTGCTCCAGCGGATACCCGCTTGTTCGAAGTAGTCGAGGTCGAGGTGATCGGTGCCGATGGTGCAGGTACCCACGAACCGCACGCGACTGCCTTCTAGCAGTTGCCGATCGACCTTGGTCACGGAGCGGACCAGCAGGATGTCGGCCTCCCGGACGCTGGCGGCGTCGAGGCTACGCCCAGGATAGCGACGAATCTCGCCAAACCCTTGGAAGAAGGCATCGAGCAAAGGGATGTTTTCGTCGGCAACTATCAGCATGGCGCTCTCCTGTCTGGGGAACGCAGTGTAGGCTCAACGCGGAGCGTGTTCCAGAGCGGCTCAGTCGGCTTTCTTGCGGATCCAGTAGAGGAAGGTGCCGGCGGCTTCCTGTTGTTCCAGCAGTTGGTGGCCCAGGAAGGTACAGAACTTGGGGATGTCGCGTTGGGTCGAGGGGTCGGTGGCGATGACTTTCAGCAGGCCGCCGGCGGCGAGGGCGCGCACGTGTTGGTGCAGCATCATCACAGGCTCTGGGCAGTTGAGGCCGGTGGCGTCGAGGGTGGCATCGGGGGTGAGGTCGGTCATGAAGGGCTCCGCAAATGATGGGTATTGTGGCGCATTCCATGGATGCGGGCCAAGTGGGGCTGTTGGGGGACCCGCTGGGTCAGGGGCGCCGGACCGGCGAGACCGCCTCTACCCGGAATCCGTTGGCTTTTGAGTGCGGTGCAAGGCAAATTTCCCCATACAAATGAGACAGGTTGCCAATCTCTATAAGATGCAAGTTGTGTGGCATTGCTAGTTCATACCACCCTTTCTTTTGATAATACATAACCATGACATTCCAGCTCGTGGTATCGGCCAGGATAAGATGCTCGATGCCTGTTGCTGTTGCTGTTGCTGTTGCTGTTGCTGTTGCTGTTGATCTTGATCTTGATCTTGATCTTGATCTTGATCTTGATCTTGATCTTGATCTTGATCTTGATCTTGATC
>NZ_VEJQ01000299.1:0-236 GCF_007680745.1 Pseudomonas sp. DE0010 | reverse complement strand
GCGTGGAAAACCGCGCAGCGTTTTCCACCTGTCCACCCAGGACGCGTGGACAAGGCTGCGCCGTTGTCCACCCTACCCGCACGCAGCCGACCGCCCACACCAAACCACCCCCTCTCCCGCTGGGAGAGGGCTGGGGTGAGGGCCCGCCCAACACCAGTCGTCACGCCAGGAACCGCCTCCCAGACCATCCATCGGCATACCCTATCCGACGCTGGCGCACCCCAGCGAGACGCTTA
>NZ_VEJQ01000298.1:0-237 GCF_007680745.1 Pseudomonas sp. DE0010 | reverse complement strand
CATCAGCCGCGGGGCCAGCTTGGGAAAGGTCAGATAGAAGAAGAACAGCGCCGAGATCGACCAGAGCGGCGCGTTGAAGGTGAGGTAGTAGGGATTCCAGGCCTGCAGCATGAACAGCTGCAGCACGGCATTGAAGGCCAGCTCCGCGTTGCTCATGAAGTGCTGGAACAATTCGGGATGGGTCCGCGCCAGGGGCTCGTTGGTGTCGAACACCACGAAGCGGATGCTCGCCGTGGC
>NZ_VEJQ01000297.1:0-237 GCF_007680745.1 Pseudomonas sp. DE0010 | reverse complement strand
ATCGTCGAGGCAGACCAGCTCGCACTGTTCGAGGTTGTCGAACAGCTCGACGCCGTAGTCGGCCAGTTCGCCCATGGGCAGGTAGATGGCGCGCTCGCCCAGTTCTTCCAGGCGGTGACAGGCGGCCTGCATCAGGTGGCTGCGACCGGCACCCGCGCCGCCCCAGAGATAGATCAGGCTTTCCGTCCAGCCGGCATCGGCATCGCAGAGACGCTCGACATAGCCGAGCGCCGCGGC
>NZ_VEJQ01000296.1:0-237 GCF_007680745.1 Pseudomonas sp. DE0010 | reverse complement strand
CCGCCCAGCGGCAGGACATCCTGGTGGCGCTGCTCGTCCAGATAGAGCCGCAGCTCGCCGCCCTGCTCCGGCAACCAGGCGTCGTTGAGATAGAGCACCAGGGAGACCATGCGGCGGTCGTCGTCGCGGAAGCGATCCAGGTGGCGGGCATAGAAGGCCCCCGGCGGATAGAGGGCGAAGTGGCTTTCGTAGTCTTCCAGCCCCAGGAACAGGGTGCGGTTGAAGGCCTCGAGCAGG
>NZ_VEJQ01000295.1:0-237 GCF_007680745.1 Pseudomonas sp. DE0010 | reverse complement strand
ACACCTTCACGTTGAACAGCACTTGCTGAGTAATGCTGCGGTTGGTGCTGTTGAGATAGGCCTCCACCCGGGAGATGACCTCGGGGCGGTCCGTGACGGTCAGGGTCCCGGTAGAAGGAGCCAGGTACATCCGCCCGGCTGGGGAGACGCTGAGCATCGCCTTCACATTGTTCTGGATGTCCTGCAGGATCGAGGACTCCAGGGTCACCGTGGTGCTCTGGTTGCTGCCAGCGTCGC
>NZ_VEJQ01000294.1:0-237 GCF_007680745.1 Pseudomonas sp. DE0010 | reverse complement strand
CCCTCGGCAGTCTTTCAAGTATAGCACGTTAGCATTTGAAAACCAGATAGGTTTAGCCGTTTTAATCTGCTTGGCATCGTTAAATTATAGATGACTATAAGAAGCTATAAATTATGTTTCACGGGATTGGCTATGCTCATTGCTTCCTCATTTTCGACCCGCAGAGCCTTGATTGGCTGCTGGAGTACGGACCAAAGAAGGTATCAAATTGAAAGATCGCTAACTTTAGACCATGCA
>NZ_VEJQ01000293.1:0-238 GCF_007680745.1 Pseudomonas sp. DE0010 | reverse complement strand
CCTCCAGCGCTGGAAGAAGGCGGCCGACGACCCCAAGCACTACCGGGCGCCGCTGACCCTGCTGCCGGTGCGCCTGGAGCGACAGAGCGCCGCCAGCGGCATCACCCTGCACCTGTTCGAGGACGAGCCACGCTTCAACCTGACCCTGCTGGAGCTCCTGCGCCACGACTTCGACCTGGACATTTCCGGGCTCGACGGCCCGCTACCCGGCGATGGCAACGGCATCGACGTGGATGGC
>NZ_VEJQ01000292.1:0-238 GCF_007680745.1 Pseudomonas sp. DE0010 | reverse complement strand
GCTGCCTTGGTTACCAGGCGGATCGCAGATCGCCACTCACCCCCTTGGGCAGAGTCGGCGTTCTGCTGGACGGCCAGACGTCCAGTGACTATTGCATTTGCAGCCTATATTCGCGGGCGGAATCTACGGCCTCGCGAGCGGTGCCATCCAGACAGGACTGATAACCGCCTCCGGACTATAGCAGCAAGCTTTAAGTGCTTCAAATAAGGGAAAATTGCTATCATCTGCCGATGACTAA
>NZ_VEJQ01000291.1:0-238 GCF_007680745.1 Pseudomonas sp. DE0010 | reverse complement strand
GCTGTTCGGTGAAGCCGGCATGGTCGAACTGGTGGGCGTCTATGGCTACTACAGCCTGGTCGCCATGACCCTCAATGCCTTCGCGGTGGATAGAGGCGGCGAGGCACCGCTTCCCTTCGCCGAATGAGGCAGGCCGCGGACCAATGCCCTTCAGTCAGAGTCCACACTGCGCTTCCAGCTCCCTGATGACACGACAAAACGCCTTGCTCTCCTCGCAAGAACGCGGCGTTTTGGTAAC
>NZ_VEJQ01000290.1:0-239 GCF_007680745.1 Pseudomonas sp. DE0010 | reverse complement strand
GGCGCAAGGAAGACTGGCTGGCGCGGCTGGAAGCCGAGCAGGCCACGCCCCTGACCTTCAGCGGCTGGACCGCCACCGTGCCCGAGCTGGTGGCGGAGGGCGTCTGGCGGCTGACGCTGATGGACCTCTGCGATCGCCTGCGTCTGCTGTTCTTTGGCAACCTGCACCAGGACTGGACCGACTTCGTGCTGGCCGATCTGGGTATCTTCCAGTACGAGACGGTGGCCTTCAGCGCCGAA